>CANPHE010000040.1 GCA_947573795.1 uncultured Alistipes sp.
TGTCGTGCGAGGAGCTGGACTTCCTGGCCGAGGTGGCCGAGGAGTGCGGCGTGACGGGTTCGCGCATCATGGGCGGCGGTTTCGGCGGCTGCACGATCAACCTGGTGAAGGACGAACTTTACGATAACTTCATCGCGACGGCCAAAGCGAAGTTCGCAGCCAAATACGGCCACGAACCCAAAATTTACGACGTGGTGATTTCGGACGGTTCGCGCCGGCTGTAATCGCCTGTCGAATTGTAAAAAGCCATTCGGTCCCGGGGGATCGAATGGCTTTTTGCGTACCGGGGCGGAGCGGCGAGTTTTCGAGGCGGAAGGTTTTCCGACTGCGGTTGGATGACCCGCGAAGGGGCGCCTATGGCAGCGACCGGAAATCCGGATTCATGTCGGAGCGTTTTGGGTGCTTTTTGCGGCTGAAAAGTAATTCCGAAGGTCTTTCGGAAAAATGCGATCCTGGAGAATCGCGCGGGCCGCAGCCTCTCCCGGACGGGGGGGGTGCTTGGCGGGCTCCCTCTGCGGACTGGCCTCACAAACCGATATTCGCCCGTAAATCCGACGCCTCGGGCGTTGCATCTTCGGCGCCCGGCTAAAAGCCGGGATTTATTATTTCCGGCAGCACATTGCGGCTCCTCGGAGCCGCGCGAGCCGCAGCCCCCTCCCGGCGGAGGTTCGCTGTGCTCGCCCCGCAGGCTACGACTCGCCCCCAGCCGCCGAAGATCATCTTTTCTTGCCGCAAAGTCAATCCTAAAACCCCGCTGGGGCGAATCGTCTTCGCGATTTTGAAAGCATCCGTATGTCATTACGGGCCTTCTAAACCCTCGGGCGCTCCGACCGAGAATGCGGAGTTTTTGTGCTGCTGTGGTGCAACAATTCATAATTTTGAATTCTTAATTCTTAATTAAGGAATTGCTCCGCCTCTCGGTCGCGGGAATCTCCGTTACAACTCCCGGTCGAGGATATTGCCGCTTTCGGAGAAGGTGAGCGTCTGATCGCTGTTCTGACCGTTGATGTCGGCCTCGTAGGTGGTCATGCCGCGGCGGAAGAGTTTGCGGGCCTCCTTGATCTTGAATCCGGGGAACTGCTTGCCGATATAGGCGCGTGCGGCTTCGGGCAGTTGGTCGGTGGCGATCTGCGAAATCGAACTGATGAGCTTACCCTTGGGCGAGATGTTCAGATCGTAGTTCGCACCGTCGATCTTGAACTGCGCGTTGTAGTAGTTGCCCTTCTCGTCGTAGTTCCATTCTACGGTTTCGACGGGCGGATAGGTTTGCTCGATGTAGCTTTTGACGATCGCCGGAACCGACGAACTTTTGATGTTGCCTGCGAATGCGCCTGCTGCGACGAACAGCGAGAGTGCCAGCGTGACGAAAACTTTTTTCATAAACCTGATAATAAATTGGTGAATAACTTCTTGCGAGGTTTCTCAATTCAGTATCAGTTGCAGGGTCAGTTCGTCTTCGAAGCCTTCGGGGGTAAGATTCCACTCGCGTTTTACGCCCGCCTGCGTGAAGCCGGCGTTGCGGAAAAGGCCGATGCTGGCCTCGTTTCCGGCGCCGACGTTGCACCACAGTTGGTGTAGTGCGAGGACCTTTCGGGCATAGTCCGCCACCGTCGCGATCGCATCTGAGGCATATCCGTGTCGCCGCTGCGTTTGGTCGTAGATCAGAATGCCTACTCCCGCGCGACGGTTCCGGGGATCGAACTCGAAGAGATCGAGCGTGCCGACGGGCACTCCTTCCGGGTTTTCGATCATCAGGCGCAGCTGCCGGGTCTGGTAAATGTCGAACTGCTGCTCCTCGACGAATCGCGAGAGCATGTGCCGCGAAAATGGTGCCAAAGTACCGCTCACACGCCATACGCGCGGGTCGTTCTCCCAGGCGTACATGGTCTCGACGTCGTCGGGCTCCACGGCGCGCAGGCGTACGATTCGGCCTTCGATATGCATCTTCCGAATGTTATAAACCGATGATCTTGTTGCGGATAAGCATCGCGACGCCCCAGGCGTTGGCGCTTTCGGTCATTTTCGAAACGCGGAACTTGGTGTCTTTGTAAACCAGGTTGAGCGAGTATTTGTTCGTCGCCGACTTCAGCGGTAGCATGATGTAGTCGCCCGCTGCCGCGAGGTTGCCGCCGACGATCACCGTCTCGGGGTTGAACGTATTGATGAGGAAGGCGATGGCTTTGCCGACCTTTTCGCCCGCCTCCTCGATGAGTTCGATCGAGAGGTTGTCGTCGTTCTTGGCCGCGGCGATGATGTCGTCGATGTGGATGGTTTTCTGCTGGTCGTATTTCTCGCGCAGGATCGTATTGACGCCCTTTTCGATCAGGTGACTCATGCGCTCTTCGAGGGCGATACCCGATACCTCGGTTTCGAGGCATCCCTTCTTGCCGCACGAGCAGATGATCTCGTTGTCGAAGAAAGGAATGTGTCCGAATTCGCCTGCGAAACCGCTCTTGCCGTAGTAGAGTTTGCCGTCCACGACGATGCCGATGGCCACGCCGCGTCCCATGTGGAGGTAGAGCACGTTGCTCTCGTCTTTCGATTTGCCGCACGTGTATTCGGCGTAGCAGCGTGCGCGGGTGTCGTTTTCGAGCAGCGTGCGGATGCCCACGCGCTCCTCGATCTGGTCGCGTAGCGACTGTTCCGAGGAGGTGAAATATTTGTAGCTGCGGCCCGTTGCAGGGTTTACGCGTCCGGTCATGCAGACACCCAATCCCAGCAGTTTGTTGCGGTCGACGCCGCACGAGGCGATGAAATTCTCGATATTCGTGCAGATGCGTTCGATGCACTGGGGACGGTCTATCAACTCGAACGTGTAGTCGTTTTCCTCCTTGATGATGTTGTTTTGCAGGTCGGTAATCATGAAGCGCATGTTGTCGCGCCCGACGTTCACGCCCGCGAAGTAGATGGCCGAATTCGCCAGACCGAAGATATTGGGCCGGCGTCCGCCCGGGGTTTCCACTTTGCCCAGGTCGGTCACGATATTCTCTTCGACGAGTTCCTGGACGAGTTTGGTGATCGTCGGAACGCTGATATGCAACTCTTTGGTGAGTTCCGAGAGCGTGCATTCGCCGTTGACGGCCATGTGCGCGATGATGTTGCGTTTGATGATGCTGTTCTTGTGCGTAATGCCTTTCAGAGCATCGTCGGCGTGTTTGTTGAAAAATTCGGTGAGAGAAGCCATCTTATCCGTGTGTTTGCTAATAGCTTCGCAAATATAACAAGTTTTTTTAAAAACTCAATGGATTTTTAATAAAATTTAATATGGTTTCTTCTTTCGGAACCGTATGAAAAAAGAACACTCTGATTATCAGAATGTTCTTTTTGTGCGACGATCTCGGACAAAAATTCGTCCGAATCGGTCGTAAGCGGCTTACAGCATCGATTTCGACTCTACGGCGGCATTGGCGTCGACCTTCTTGATGAGGCCTTGCAGCACCGTGCCGGGGCCGAGCTCCGTGAATTCCGTCACGCCGTCGGCCAACATGTTCTTGACGATGTAGGTCCAGCGTACCGGTGCGGTCAGCTGCGCGATGAGGTTGGCCTTGATCTGTGCCGGATCGGTGTAGGGTTTGGCATCCACGTTCTGGTAGATCGGGCATGCGGGGGTCTGGAACGGAGCTTCGGCGATGGCCTTCTCCAACTCCTGGCGTGCGGGCTCCATCAGGGGCGAGTGGAACGCACCGCCTACGGGCAGACGCAGGGCGCGGCGTGCTCCCGCCTCCTTAGCCTTCGCGCAAGCGGCATCCACGGCCTCCTCGGCACCCGAGATGACGAGCTGGCCCGGGCAGTTGTAGTTGGCTGCTACGACGACGCCTTCGGTCGTGTCGCAAATCTGCTCGACGATTTCGTCGGAGAGTCCCAGTACGGCGGCCATCGTTCCGGGCTGCACTTCGCAGGCGGCCTGCATGGCCTGCGCACGTTTCGAGACGAGTTTCAGGCCGTCCTCGAACGAGAGGGCGCCGGCTACTACCAAGGCCGAGAATTCGCCCAGCGAGTGACCCGCTACGGCGTCGGGCTTCACGCCTAAGGCTTTGGCCATGATGACCGAGTGGAGGAATACGGCGGGTTGCGTCACGCGAGTCTGCTTGAGTTCGTCGGGCGTTCCGGCGAACATGATGTCGGTGATGCGGAAGCCCAAGATTTCGTTGGCCTTCTCGAAAAGCTCCTTCGCTTCGGGAACGTTGTCGTAGAGGTCTTTGCCCATGCCGACGGCCTGAGCTCCCTGACCGGGGAATACGTATGCGTGTTTCATGTTCGTTGCAATTTTATGTTTGCGGGACAAAGATAAGCATAAAAAATGAGATAGCGAACGGCTCGAAGTAAGAAGATTGAGAATAAGGAGTTTAGCAAAAGGACGCAAAGATCGCGATCTTAGGGGGCCCGGACCGATGCCGGGCGCGGCCGGAGCTGCTGTATCGATTCGTCGTGTTTTGGGGCTATGCGATGGACGAATACGCCGGATTACCCTTTCCTTCGAATGGCGGGGGAACGATCTGCCGATTCCTTATCGGCGCCAATGGCGAGTTCTGTCACGGCGGGGCGAATGTTTATGTACGCGAATTCGCCGAAAATCGTCGTTTCGATCCGAAAAAAGATTATCTTTGTCCTGTCCCGTTGGAGGATGGCTTGTTTTCGGTCCGTAAAGTGACCCCGATCCGGGCTGGGAATCGTGCGGCCGAATTGTAAGGAACGCCCGAGAACAGAGGATTATAAAATGCTTGAAATATATGCTTCTTTGCTCGAAAACGGCAAGTTTACGAGCAGAGGATCTATCCGTTAGAAGGAATTGAAAATCGAATAAAATACCGAATTTATGAAAAAGATCGTTTCGCTACTTTGTGCATTCCTCGCTGCGGGTGCAGCCGTGCAGGCTCAGGAAATTCCCGCCTATCTCGATGCGGGTCGTCCCATCGAAACCCGAATCGAGGATGCTTTGTCGCGCATGACCCTGCGCGAGAAAATCGCCGTGGTTCATGCGCAGTCCAAGTTCAGCTCGCCGGGCGTGCCGCGGTTGGGCATTCCCGAAGTCTGGACGACCGACGGCCCTCACGGCATTCGTCCCGAAGTGCTGTGGGACGAATGGAACCAGGCCGGCTGGAGCAACGACTCCTGCATGGCCTTTCCGGCGCTGACGTGTCTGGCCGCTACCTGGAATCCCGAAATGTCGGAACTCTACGGCCGTTCGATCGGCGAGGAGGCGCGCTATCGCGAGAAAGACGTGCTGTTGGGTCCCGGCGTGAATATCTATCGCACGCCGCTCAACGGCCGGAATTTCGAGTATATGGGCGAGGACCCCTATTTGGCGTCCCGGATGGTCGTGCCTTACGTGCAGGGCGTGCAGCGGAACGGCGTGGCCGCCTGCGTCAAGCATTATGCATTGAACAATCAGGAGGTCAACCGGCATTCGACCAACGTGATCGTCGACGATCGTACGCTTTATGAAATCTATCTTCCCGCATTCAAGGCGGCCGTGCAGGAGGGCGGGGCCTGGGCCATCATGGGTTCCTACAACCTTTATAAAAACCAGCATGCCTGCCATAATCGTTATCTCTTGCAGGATATCCTGCGCGGCGAGTGGGGTTTCGACGGCGTGGTCATCTCCGACTGGGGCGGTACGCACGATACGGCGGAGGCCGTCCGCAACGGACTGGATATGGAGTTCGGTACGTGGACCAACGGCCTCTCGCGGGGTGCCGGCAACGCTTATGACAATTACCACCTGGCCGCTCCCTACCTCCGACTTATCGAAAGCGGCGAAATCGGCACCGAAGAGCTCGATGCGAAAGTGCGCAACGTCCTGCGTCTGATTTTCCGCACGGCCATGAATCCTGCGCGCCCTTACGGTTCGTTCAACTCCGAGGCGCACAGCGAGGCGGCTTGCCGCATCGGACAGGAGGGTGTCGTGCTGTTGAAGAACGAGCATGCGACGCTGCCCATTGCCGCGGAGCGTGTCCGCAAGATCGTCGTCGTGGGCGAAAATGCCGTCAAGATGATGACGGTCGGAGGCGGCTCCTCCTCGCTCAAGGCCCGTTACGAGATCGCGCCTCTCGACGGTATCCGGCGTTATGTCGGCGATCGTGCGGAGGTGGCTTACGCCCGCGGTTATGTGGGTGATGCCTCCGGAGAGTACAACGGCGTGAAGACCGGACAGCAGCTCAAGGACGATCGTACTCCGGCGGAACTCATAGCCGAGGCCGTCGAAATGGCTCGCGGTGCCGATTACGTGATTTTCATCGGCGGTCTGAACAAGAGTGCGCATCAGGATTGCGAGGATTCCGATCGGGCCGGTCTGGAACTTCCCTACGGGCAGGACGACGTGATTCGGGCGCTGGCACAGGCCAATAAGAACCTGGTCGTCGTCAATATTTCGGGCAATGCCGTCGCCATGCCGTGGATCGCCGAAGTACCGGCCGTCGTACAGGGATGGTATCTCGGCTCGGAATGCGGCCGTGTTCTCGCTTCGGTCCTTTTCGGCGAGGTCAATCCCTCCGGAAAACTGCCCTTTACGTTCCCTGCGGCGCTGGAGGATGTCGGAGCGCACCGCGAAGGACAATATCCGGGAATCGGCCGCACCGACGGCAGCAAAATTACCGATGAGCGATACGATGAGGGAATTTTCGTCGGGTATCGTTATGCGGACAAAAACCGGTTGACCCCGTTGTTCCCGTTCGGTCACGGTTTGAGCTACACGTCGTTCCGCTATGGCAAGCCCGTTGCCGACCGAACGTCGATGACGGCCGGCGAAACCCTTCGCGTAAGCGTTCCCGTTACCAACGTCGGCGACCGTGCGGGAGCCGAAGTGGTGCAGCTGTATATCCGCGACGTGAAATCGTCGGTCGTACGGCCGGTCAAGGAGCTGAAAGGGTTCTGCAAGCTGGAACTCGCAGCCGGCGAGACGAAAGAGGCCGTTTTCGAAATCGGCCGCGACGCGTTGAGTTTCTTCGACGATATCCGCCACGAGTGGGTCGCCGAGCCGGGACGCTTCGAAGCGCTGGTGGCTGCTTCGGCCGCCGATGTCCGGGGCAAGGTGGCCTTCGAACTGAAATAACGGCGGGCCGAACCGGAAAACGGCTTGAAGACGGTTCGTATGCCGGGATAAGGTCCCGTTCGACCGGGTGTGTCGGGTCGGTGTCGGAGGAATCGTTTCGGCATGGCACGCTGCTCCGGCCGTGGAATCCGGCTGGGGCGGCAGTTCCCGATCTTCGATCGTATATCGCGGGTTTCGGCCCGCGACGGTCGGAGGTCGGGAACTGTTCGTATGCAAGGAATATTTTCATGCGCACCGTTTCCGCCCGTCTTGCGCCGCAGGGTGGGGGAGAGGACCCCATTTTCGAGTGCAAAAAGTTGGTGCGGTAACGTTTATTTTTTAACTTTGCGCCCGCAATGGTTCGCTATGGGCCGAAAAGCCCTGCGATTGAAAGGGAATGCCGTGTGATTCGGCAGCAGTTCCCGCTGCTGTAAGTTCCGACTGTTACTGCAACTTGCTCTGAGCCACTGGATTCGTCCGGGAAGGCGTTGCGGTAGGAACGAGCCAGAAGACCTGCCTTGCGCCTTCTTGGGAAGGAATCTCCGATTTTCGGACGCACTCTGCGGAGAACGGATTGCGTCGTGCGGCGGCTGCGGAAGCCGTGCAGGGAGTCGTATGGAAGCGCATACCTCTTATATAGGATTGGAGATTCGGGAGAAGGAAGGCCGAGTCGGATTTTTGCGGGATCGCTGCGCGTTGACGCGCTTCCCGGCGCATGCTTCGGAAGGCCCGGAGCACTGCGAAATACCGCTTTGCCGTTTTTTTGTAAGTAACTATATACAATTTTGCACTAAACAGGCCTTAAAACTTATTACTTTGTGGGTTGCACCCGAAGCCTCTGCCTGAGGCGGGGGTTTAGGGGTGGGTCAGATTTGTAAACGCGGCCCTTGGCCGCGAAACAACGACGGTCTTAAGTGTGTCGACGTACGAAAAACCGGTGAGGTGTTGTATGTAATTGCCTTTTATAATTTTTAAATGTATACGTTATGAAGAAAAACATCTTTTCGCTCTCCTTGCTGCTGCTCGCGGCTTCGGCTTTTGTCGCCTGCTCGGACGATGATCCCGAAACTCCGAAACCTAAGTTCGACGTGATTTCGTTCGAATCGGATGTCATCGATCTGGAAGGCAATCCCGTCACGCTCGGCGATATAGAGGTCGTGGGCGGCTCCACCGCGGCGACTCATCACGGCGTTTTCTGGGCCCAGCCTTTCGCCGCCGAATACGGCGATCCGGAAGCCGTCATGGGGCTGACCTACGACGCTCCCCTGTTCACCTTCGACAACAACATCTGGTTCGGTTCCTACTACTGCGACAATACCGGTTGGGGCTACGGCCGTACGGATTCGTGGGGCGGTTTCGTGCTCTCCTCGATTTGCAACACCACGGCGGACGCTTTCGACTACAAGGATCAGTTCGCCGTCTATGCGAAATCGGGCGCCAATTCGACGCGCAACTTCGCGGTTTGCTACTGCAACGGCATGATGGGCGGCGAATACGGTAATCCGGTCATCGAGTTCACTTCGGAGCCGCGGACGGTCGATCACCTCTATGTAGCGGCTTCGACGATGCTCTATACCTATTATAAATACGATCTGTCGGCAGTCGAGGGACGCACCTGGGGAGTTAAAATCACCGGTTCGCTCGCCGGCGAGGAGACCGGCAGCGTCGTTGCTACGCTGGTGGCCGACAGCACTCCGATCCAAGATTGGATGAAGGTCGACCTCGCTTCGCTGGGACAGGTGGACCGCCTCGAATTCACGGTCGACGGGTTGAATCCCATGGTCGATTTCGATCCGGTTTATTTCTGTGTCGACGAGATCGCCCTCGTAAAATAGCGCCGAACCAAGAGAGATTAGTATTCGGCTTACCGAAAATCCCCGTGGGAACTGCCTTTCCTGCGGGGATTTTCCATTTCGAGGGAATTGCCTTATCGTGTGGCTTTGGCCCGGATCGTGCGCAGACGTCCGGTCATGAAATACTGGAGTGCGCCGCGCAGGAACATGTAGAGCGTGAAGGCGAGCCAGAGGGCGTTGTTCCCGATGAAGGGATATCCGGCGTAGTAGATCGCGAAATAGGCCGCCGTGGACCAGAACATCGAGTTGCGCATGACGCGGGTCTCGGTGGCTCCGATCATGATGCCGTCCATGATGAAGGGCATGGCCGAGGCGATCGGGATGACGATGATCCAGACGATGTAGCGTCCGGCCAGCTCGACGATCGTCGACGCATCGGGGGCATCGTTGTCGACGAAGATTCCGACCAGTTCGCGCCACCAGCCGAGGTAGATGCCGACGAAAATCACGGAGATGAGCGTTCCCCAGGCGATGCAGCGCTTCAGACAGTCGCCCAGCGACGCCTCGTCGCGCGCTCCGATGAAACGTCCCGTGAGGGCCTCGGCCGCGAAGGCGAACCCGTCGTTCATGTAGGAAAAGAGCGTGAAGAGTTGCAGCAGCAGCGTATTGACGGCCAGCAGCGCGGGGTTCTCCATGCGGGCCGACGCTCCGGTGAAGAAAGTGTAGACCGCCACGAGGCAGAACGTGCGCAGGATGATGTCGCGGTTGATGGCGAAGAAGGTGCGCAGCACCCCGAAATCGAGCACTTCGCGCCAGTCGATGCGGGTGAGCGAGCTGCGGAACCGCACGACGAGCAGCACGGCCGAGAGCACGACGCCCGTCCATTGGGCGAGGACCGAGGCGTAGGCGATGCCGACGATGCCCATGTCGAACCCGAATGCGAACCACAGGCTGCACAGAATATGGATGACGTTGACGACGATGGCCGTGCACATCGGGATCACGGCGTTCTGCATGCCCGTGAACCAGCCGTTGAATCCGAAAAGCAGAATGCCGGCCGGCACGGCCCAGATGCGGGCGTAGAAGTAGTCGCGCGTCATTTCGCCGCCGTTGAGCATCCGCAGCGCCGCTTCGCCGATCGGGTATTGCAGCGCGACCATCGCCACACCCATCACTCCCGCCACGGCCATCGCGCGGGCGAGCATATTGGTGCATTCGCGACGGTCCCCGGCGCCGAAGGCCTGGGCCGTCAGGCCGCTCGTGCCGCTGCGTACGAACGAGCAGTTCCAGTAGATGAAGTTGAAGATCGAGACGCCGATGGCCAGGGCGCCGATCGTGGCGGCCGAGTCGGCGCCCCAGTGTCCCGCGATAGCCGTCGAGACGATACCCATCAACGGCACGGTGATGTTCGAGACGATGTTCGGCAGCGCGAGGCGCAGTATTTCGCGATTCATGTTCATGGGCGAATTCGTATGCGTATGTTCACGGCTCGCAAAGATAGCGCAAATACGCCGAATTCGGAACCTTCCGCATTATTTCTCCGCGAATTCGGGCACGCATTGTGCTTCAATCCCGAAAAATGAATTACCTTTGCCGCGTAAACTTCGATAAATATATGAAAGATTCCAACAACGACTCGACAGCAGTGCTTACGCGCTTCGGACGCGACAAGCGCAAGCGTACCGTGACGGCTACGGCGGAGCGTGTCGAGCGTCGTCCGCGCGTGCAGTACGATGCTGCCGGTGCGGAGCGTCCGTCCTCGGAGAGACCCCGCAGGGCTTCGTACAACCCCAATTTTACGGAGGATAACCGCCCTGCATTCGATAAACCGCATCGCTCCTTCGGCGAGCGGCCCGCCTATGATCGCAAACCTTACGGCGAACGCCGCGAGGATAACGATCGTTACGGCGACAAACCGCACTACGGTGAGGATCGGCCGCGCCGTCAGGCAGGCGACAAACCCGCTTACGAGCGCAAACCCTACGGCGAGCGTCGCGAGGAGGGGGGCAACCGCTACGGCGACAAACCCCGTTACGGCGAGGATCGTCCGCGCCGTCAATTCGGCGATAAACCTGCTTACGAGCGCAAGCCCTACGGCGAGCGTCGCGAGGAGGGGGGCAACCGCTACGGTGACAAACCTCGTTACGGCGAGGATCGTTCGCGCCGGCAAGCAGGCGACAAACCCGCTTACGAGCGCAAGCCTTACGGCGAGCGCCGCGAAGATGGTGGCAACCGTTACGGCGAGAAGCGTTTCGGGGACAAGCCGGCCGGCAAAGGCAACTTCGGCGGCAAGAAATTCGGAGATAAGAAGTTCGGCGACAAGAAGTTCGGGGGCAAATCCGGGTTCGCCCGCCGCGACGACAAATCCTTCTATCCCAAGTTCAACCCCGAGAAGCAGACGGGCGAAATGCGTCTCAACCGGTTTATCGCCCAGTCGGGCATCTGCTCGCGCCGCGAGGCCGACGATTTCATCACGGCCGGACTCGTGTCGGTCAACGGCGTCATCGTCACGGAGCTCGGCACGAAGGTGATGCCGACCGACGAGGTGAAGTTCAACGACAGCCGCGTGCAGGGCGAAAAAAAGGTCTACCTGGTGCTCAACAAGCCGAAGGGTTACGTCACTTCGCTCGATGATCCCCATGCCGGAAAGACGGTCATGGAGTTGATCCAGGGTGCCTGTACGGAACGGGTCTATCCCGTCGGCCGCCTGGACAAGAACAGCCTCGGACTGCTGTTGTTCACCAACGACGGCGATCTGACGCGCCAGTTGACGCATCCGTCCTATAAGAAAAAGAAAATCTACCAGGTGACGCTCGACAAGCCCCTGACGCGGGCCGACATGGACCGTATCGCCGAAGGCATCACGCTCGAGGACGGTGAGATCTTCGCCGACGAGATTTCCTACATCAAGGAAAACAAACAGGAGGTCGGCATCGAAATCCACTCGGGCCGCAACCGCATCGTGCGTCGTATCTTCGAGTTCCTCGGATATACGGTGACGAAACTCGATCGCGTCTATTATGCCGGTCTGACGAAAAAGAACCTCAAGCGCGGAGCCTGGCGTTTCCTCACGCGCGAGGAGGTCGAGCGGCTGCGTTCGGGTATGTACGAATAATCCGAACGGCCCCGATACGGGGACCGCATTTTCGAAAAACAATAGGGGCTGTCCGAATCGTCGGACAGCCCCTATTGTTTTTGGGGTACTTCAGCCGTTAATGGGTTGCGCGGTACCAGTTGCACTGCTCGAAGGGAACGCGGTAGCGGGTCGACGGCTCGCTGGTCGTGACTCCCGTGTAGGCTTCGTCGCGCACGGGATTCTTCATCCCGTTATAAGCCGAATAGAACGAGGCCGTATGCAACCGGCAGGCGGGCGGGAATGCGGCCTCCATCCGTTCGCGGAATTCGTCGAGCAGCGCCGCGTCGGTATATGCCGAGCCGACGAAGTCGCCCAGATCGTAGAAAATATGCGTCGGCATGCCTTCGTAACTTTGAATTCCGTTCCGGTCGTAGTCTTTGGTCGGGGTGGCGTGCAGCCGGCGTACGACGTCCGCCAGTACATCGAGTTCGGAGAGCACGGCGAGGGATATGCACCCCGACTGTTCGGTGTGGGCTTCCTGCCACCCGTGCTGATAGAAGTCGTAGTAAGCCTTGCAGACGGCTTCCAGGTTGTATTGCGTACCCCGCTGGCCGAAGAGGTAAGGTATGATCTTCTTATAGGGGAACCCGGCACCCATGATCTCGCAAGGCGAGGCGACGACGTAGTCGAAGGCCCCGCGCAGGTCGTAGAGCGTTTCGATGTTGGCCATGAAGCAGGCGTCGAAGATCACGTAATCGAAAGGACCGTTTTGCGACGCGACGGCCCGGGCGAAATCGGCGATGTCGATCTCGTGGCCCGGATCGCCGAACGAACGGGTCGTCAAAGCGCCCGGTACGGGAATCCCGAAGGGTTCGGCTTCGGGAGCGATTGTCCCCGGTGCTGCGGGGCCCATGTTGGGCATCGAACCTTGGGATGCGGGAACCCACGCCTTGCCGTGGCAGCCGACGATCATGCCGTAGCGGTGTGCCGGCGCGAGGTCCTGCACGTCGGCGAGCAGACGTGCGACGTCTTCCGCCGAGGAGGGGGAAAACACATCGTAGTCGCGGAGTGTTTTCACGGCACAGCCGTGAGCGACCTCCTCGCAGAATATCTCGTCGATGCGGGCCGTCGTGTGCGACTCGGGCTGGTAGCAGACCAGCAGACGGCTGTCGCCCGGCACCGTCTCGTTGATGGCCTCCCGGATATCCTCGATATTTTTCTTGTAGTAGCTCAACAGAGAGCGCCCCGGCATGTAGAGCAATACGGTCTGCGGCGCTGTGGCGGGACGTTGGATCACGGGCAGGGAGAACGTTTTGCCGCCGCGGGCCCGTGCGGTGAGGGTGCCGATCGTACGGCGTTCGGGGGCCGTATTCTCCCGAGTGGAGGTGATCGTGACGGTCGTAGCTCCCATGCCGCCTTTGAGCGGTGCTGCGGTGAAACTGTCGTTGTCGACGGTGATTTCCCATTGCGTCGAGGCGGTAAGCGTGAAGGTCGCCTGACTGCCCGGATCGCCGGCCAGCACGACGCCTTCGAACGAAGCGTCGGGGCTCAATGTAACGGGATCGTCCTCTCGGCAGGCTGTCAGGGCTGCGATACCGAGCAGCAGAAAAAAGGTGAATTGTTTCATTTTATTTATAGACTCGGGGTTTCAGATTGTTGAACTGCCAGGTGCGGTCCCGTTTGTAGGTGTAGCCTTCGGGTTTGTTGCGGTAGATGCGGCTGAAGTCGAAATAGAATCCCTTGCGCTTCTTGCCTTCGACCGTATAGGGTACGGCGAGGGGCACGAACTCCACCGAACGGCTGACGATGCGTGCCTTGTCGTGGGAGAGCCCTTCGGCCGTGAGGGCGTCGAGCGCATGATCGAACATCAGAATATGCCGCGGCGATTTCTGCGTGAGTCCGTCGCCCGACTGGAGGATCGTGCGCAGGATGCCGTTCATGCGGTTGAAGTAGGCTTTCTCCTGCTGACGGTCGCCCAACGCTCCGTAGGCGAAGGCCATCATGTTGAGGACCTTGGGGCTGAACGGATCGCGGCGCAACGACGCTTCGCCCGCCGCGACGATCGCTTCGAGCGTCTCGACCGAAGGATTGTCCGGATCGAGCGTGGCGCTCAGTTGCAACAGCCGGTCGAGATCGGGATCGGTCTCCAGCGGCCGATATCCCTCCTGGTAGGCGTAGCCGTAGTAGAGATAGTGGTAGTCGGTGTCGGTGAGCGTCTCGTCACCGGCGTCGTAGCGCATCTTCAGCCCCGTGTAATAATAGGGCGATGCGGTGTCCATCGTGCGGTCGATGATATCGTCCTCGTCGGGGACTTTGGCTGTGGCGGCCGATATGCCGAGCAACAATGCTCCGGCGAACGCGGCTGCGAGGATTCGAAAGAGTCGTTTCATGCGGTTTTATGATTCGTGCGGCTCCGGCGAACATGCGGGGGCCTTTCGTTAAAACGTTTTGTCAGCGCAAATCGTATTCCGCAATGAGTTTTTCGAACTTCGCGCGCAGCTGCGCCGAGCCCGGAACCAGCGGCAACCGCATCGTGTCGCCGATCATGCCCAGGACCGAGAGGGCGCATTTCACTCCGACGGGGTTGCCCTCCTCGAAAAGTGCGCCGACGGCTTCGGAGAGCGCGCCGAATGCTTCGTCCGCCCGGTCGAACTCTCCGGCTTTGGCCAGGTGTACACACTCCATGAACCGTCTGGGGAAGGCGTTCGCCGCCACCGAAATAATGCCGTCGCCGCCGCGCCGCATGAGGGGCACGGTCATGGCGTCGTCGCCCGAGAGCACCAGGAATCCTTCGGGACGCCGGTCGAGGATGCGCTGCATCTGTTCGATATTGCCCGAAGCCTCCTTGATGCCGATCACGTTGGGCAGATCGCGGGCGATGCGCAGCGTCGTTTCGGCGGTCATGTTGACCCCCGAGCGGCCCGGAATGTTGTAGAGGATCACGGGCAGCGGCGAATGTTCCGCGACGGTGCGGAAATGCTGATAGAGTCCCTCCTGCGAGGGCTTATTGTAATAGGGTGTGACGCTCAGAATGGCATCGGCACCCCGCAGGTCGAATTCGCGCAGTTGGTCGAGTACCTCCGACGTGGAGTTGCCGCCGCAGCCCATCACCAGGGGCACGCGTCCGGCGATATGGTCGGCGATATACCTGGCGATCGCTGCCCGTTCGGGCATGTAGAGCGTCGGCGTTTCGGCCGTCGTGCCCAGGGCGACGATATAATCGATGCTGCCGTCGATCACGTAGTCGATCATGCGGGCCAGGGCTGCGTAATCCACGCGGCCGTCGGGCGTGAACGGGGTAATCATGGCGGCGCCTGCGCCTGCGAATTTGGTTCTGTCCATCATGTCGGGTCGTTTTTGTCGTTTTCAATAAAGCTACTACTACAATTTTACACGAAACAAGTCATAAAACGCAATGACCTCGTTGCTTGCACCCGAAGCCCCTGCCTGAGGCGGGGGTTGGGGGTGGGTCGGATTTGTAAACGCGGCCGAGGGCCGCGAGTATTCAGCCGTCCAAGGCAAAATAACGGATCGAGAAAGCAAGTCCGTGTAATTTGTATATAGTTACCTAAAATAATTCGCCCTGCCGGGGCGACGGCTGCTGCGGGGCAGCCGGAGTGTGGTCCGGAGCAGGGGCCGGTGCGGAATCGGACTGCGGCGACGCATCGCCGATCAGGTCGATGAACTCCTGTTCCGAGATGATCCGAATGCCTAATTTCTCGGCTTTTTTCAGCTTCGCGGGGCCCATATTGTCGCCCGCGACCAGATAGTCCGTATTGCCCGATACGGCGGCGAGGTTCTTGCCGCCGTGGCGCTCGATGAGCTCCTTGAGCTCGTCGCGGCTGTGGTCCGTGAACTTCCCCGAGATCACGAACGAGAGTCCGGCGAGCCGTTCCGACGAGCGTTCGCGCTCGGCGGCACGGAACTGCAATCCGGCCTCGCGCAGCCGTTCGAGGATGCGCAGGTTGCGCGGATCGGCGAAATAGTCGAGGATGGCGTCGGCGATCTTTTCACCCACCTCGTCGGCTTCGACCAGCTCCTCGCGCGAAGCCTGCATGACGGCCTCCAGCGAGCGGAAATGCTCGGCGAGGTATTTGGCCGTGGTCTCGCCCACGAAGCGGATGCCCAGGCCGAAGAGCACGCGGTGGAACGGCACGCGGGTCGATTCGCGGATCGAGCGGATGATATTCTCGGCCGACTTTTCGCCCAGACGGGGCAGCGGCGAGAGTTGCTCGGTGCGCAGGTCGTAGAGGTCGGCGATGTCGCGCACGAGACCGTTGGCGTAGAGCAGTTCGACGGTCTCCTCGCCCAGCGACGCGATATCCATCGCCTTGCGGCGGATGAAGTGGACGATGCGTCCGACGATCTGCGGTGTGCAACCGCTCTGGTTGGGACAGTAGTGCTTGGCTTCGCCCTCGTAACGCACCAGCGGGGTGCCGCACTCGGGGCAGCGGTCGATGTATCGGAAGGGCCGGCTGTCGGCGGGCCGCTCGGAGAGCTCCACGCCCGTGATCTTGGGGATGATCTCCCCGCCCTTCTCGACGTAGACCATATCGCCGGGACGGATGTCCAGCAGCGCCATCTGCTCGGCGTTGTGGAGCGTCGCACGGCGTACGGTCGTTCCGGCCAGCAGCACCGGCGCGAGGTTCGCCACCGGCGTTACGGCGCCCGTGCGTCCCACTTGGAACGAGATGCTTTCGAGCCGTGTGAGGGCCTGTTCGGCCTTGAATTTGTAGGCTACGGCCCACTTCGGAGCCTTGGCCGTGTAGCCCAGACGGCGGCGCAGGGCGAAGTCGTCGACTTTGACTACTACGCCGTCCGTCGGGAAGGGCAGCTCGCGGCGGGCCGTGTCCCAGTGTTCGATGAAGGCGTCGATCTCGGCGATCGTATGGCAGATGCGCATCTTGTCCGAGACCTTGAAACCCCATTCGCGGGCCTTGGCCAGGCTCTCCGAATGGGAGGCGAAGGGCAGGTCGTCGCCCGAAAGCTGGTAGAGTACGCAATCCAGACCGCGGCGCGCTACGACGGCCGACGACTGCTGTTTGAGCGTTCCGGCCGCAGCGTTGCGGGGATTGGCCAGGAGCGGTTCTCCGGCCGCCTCGCGTTCGGCGTTGAGGCGGTCGAACGAGGCGTAGGGCATCAGGATTTCACCCCGGATTTCGAAGTAGTCGGGCCAGTCGCCGTCGCGCAGCACGAGGGGTACCGAGCGCACCGTGCGGACGTTGGCCGTCACGTCGTCGCCCTGCTCTCCGTCGCCGCGCGTCACGGCGCGCAGCAGCCGCCCGTGTTCGTAGGTGAGCGAGATGGCCGTGCCGTCGAACTTCAGTTCGCAGGCGTAATCCGTCGTGCCGACCTCGCGCTCGATGCGCTGGATGAACTCGTGGAGCTCGTCGAGCGAGTAGGTGTTGCCCAGCGAGCGCATCGGATAGCGGTGGCGCACGGTGCGGAACTCGCATGTGAGGTCGCTGCCCACGCGCTGCGTCGGCGAGTCGGGATCGGCGAACTGGGGATGCGCCGCCTCCAACTCCTGGAGCTCGCGCATCATGGCGTCGAACTCGAAGTCGCTGATCTCCGGTGAGTTCTCGACGTAGTAACGGTGGTTATGGTATTCGAGCCTGCGCCGCAGGTCTTCGATTTTCTCGCGTATCATATAGGTATGTATTCTGCGTAAAGTTACATATTTTGTCCGGAACAGAAGGCGAAATCAAAAAAAATGCAAAAAAAAATTGCAGATGTGGTGCGATATATAAATTTTGCGTATAATTGCAGAAAATTTCGACACACTTATGGTGACTAAACAGAATACGCGAAAGAAACATATCGTTACGAGCTTTCATAATCTCGCTCCCGAATTGCAGGAGGCCGTCAAGGCGCAGTACCCGCTGGGATTTACCGACGCGATGATGCGTGTGGATAAACCCAACGGCGATTTTTTCTACGCTGTACCTTACGATACGGACGAGGTGGCCTATCTGGTGAAGATCGACGTGAAGATCGACGACGGCGGTCAGGACGATGACGACAAGGACTATTACGACGACGATTTGAAGGGTGCCGACGAGCTGTCGGGCTCGGAGGACGATACGGTCGCCGAGGGCGGCAGTACGGACGATGACGTCGATATCTGACCGCGTTATGGCTCGCCCTCTGTTCCCCCGATTCGAGATTTCGCGGCGGCCCGTCGGCTGTCCGCCGGATTGCGGACGGAACCGGACGGACGGTGAGGAGTCGATCGACGGAGCCGATGCGCCGTTTCGGAGCGCTCGCCGGACGGGACGGCGCTTCCCGGACGCCGGGCGTCTGTTGCGCGCTTCGGCGCTGGCTTTCGTGCTGACGGCCTGCGCGGCCTGCGGCCTGACCGACGACGAACGCGACGAGAAGGACCGGTACGTATACGTGCCGATCTCCGATACGTCGTTCTCTTCGTTCTGCCTCGAAAAGTTCGATACCGACGGCGACGGGCTCCTGTCGCGTTACGAAGCCCGCTGCGTGCAGGATATCGATTGTTCGGGGCGCGACATCGCGACGCTGGGCGATCTTTCGGTGTTCGAGAATCTTCGGACGCTCGATTGTTCGCACAATAAACTGACGAAGCTGGACATCCGGCATCTTTATCGGCTCGAACGGCTCGACTGCTCGGATAACGATCTCGAAAGTCTGCAAATCGGGGCTTCCCAGGCCTTTGTCTCTCTGCGCTGTTCGTACAACCGGCTGCAAACCCTCGATTTGGGGGCCGCATCGTCGTTGCGGCAGCTGGAGGCGTGTGCCAACGAGTTCCGGACGCTCGATCTGAGGGCCTGTTCGCATACGTTGCAGGCCGATGTGACCAGTAATCCGTCGCTCGCGACGCTCTATTGCCTCACTTCGCAGGAGGTGTGGGCGAACGGTCCGACCGAGATTCTGCGGGATTGATCCGTTGTGCCGGAGCGCCGCCTTTCGGGGTGTTTCCCGACCTCGATCCGATATTGCTGAGATAGATTTCCGTTCCCATTGCCGGGGACGGAAATTTTAGATAATTATATACCACTTTACCCCGGCTTGGGTTTTCGACTGCCATTTCATACGGGCTGGTCGATGTCTCGCGGCCTTTGGCCGCGTTTATAAATCCGACCCACCCCTAAATCCCCTCCTCGGAGGGGACTTCGAGTGTAACCGGCAAGGTTATAAGGATTTAAACCGGGCTTGGTGTAAAGTCGTATGTAGTTGCCCGATTTTATTTCGGCAACCAAGACGGTTCTTGCGTGCCGAGATTTTCCGGCCTTCCTCGCGGCACCGCCGTTTCGGGACGGTAAACGCATCCGGGGTGCATGACCGGGAGGATTCGTGCCCGGTCATGCGTTCGATGCTTCCGATTTCTTGGGTCGAAATGGTGGATTCTGTGTTTTTTTTCGTACCTTTGAATGCAAAAAATGTTTTTTGCGGCAAAAAAACGATAATCGAAAAGCAATGAAAAAAGTCGATGTGATCCTCGGCCTGCAATGGGGCGATGAAGGCAAAGGCAAGGTAGTGGACGTACTTACTCCTAATTATGAGGTGGTTGCACGCTTCCAGGGCGGCCCTAACGCCGGTCATACGCTGGAGTTCGGCGGCGAGAAATACGTACTTCGCTCGATTCCTTCGGGTATCTTCCAGGGCGGCAAGACCAATATCATCGGCGGCGGTGTCGTGCTGGATGCCATTCTCTTCCGCGCCGAAGCCGAAGAGCTGGCCAAGAGCGGTCACGACCTGACGCGTCAACTGGCCATTTCGAAGAAGGCCCACCTGATTCTGCCGACGCACCGCATCCTCGATGCCGCACTCGAAGCGGCCAAGGGCAGCGCCAAGATCGGCACCACGGGCAAGGGCATCGGCCCGACCTATACGGACAAAGTGAGCCGCAGCGGCATGCGCGTCGGCGATCTGCTGAGTCCCGATTTCGAACGGATCTACGCCGCAGCGAAAGCCCGCCACGAGCGGATGCTGCGCAGCCTGAATTACGAATACGACATCACGGAGCTCGAACGGCAGTGGTTCGAGGCGGTCGAATACCTCAAGCGGTTCCGCATCCTCGACAGCGAATATTTCATCAACGAGGCGTTGACCGAGGGCAAGAGCGTCTTGGCCGAAGGCGCGCAGGGCACGCTGCTCGACGTCGATTTCGGTTCCTATCCTTTCGTTACGTCGTCGAACACGGTGTGCGCCGGAGCCTGCACGGGCCTGGGCGTCGCGCCGAAGAATATCGGCGAGGTCTACGGCATCTTCAAAGCCTACTGCACGCGTGTGGGCAGCGGTCCCTTCCCGACGGAATTGTTCGACGAGACGGGCGACGCGCTGTGCCGCATCGGCCATGAGTTCGGCGCCGTGACGGGCCGCAAGCGTCGTTGCGGATGGCTCGACCTGGTGGCGTTGAAATACTCGATCATGATCAACGGCGTGACGCAGCTCATCATGATGAAGTCCGACGTGATGAACGATTTCGAGACGATCCGCGTGGCTACGGCCTACGAAATCGGCGGCGAGCGTACGGAACACTTTCCCTATACGATTACCGACGACCTGCGTCCGGTCTACACCGACTTCGAGGGATGGCGCTGCGACCTGCGCGGCTGCCGCTCCTACGACGAGTTCCCGGAGGCATTCCGCCGCTACGTCGAGTTCATCGAGCGCGAGACGGGGGTTCCCGTGAAGATCATCTCGGTGGGGCCCGACCGCGCCGAGACGATCGTGCGCTGACCCGGAACGCGATGCCCGGATGCCCGATTACGACGGGTTTCCGGGCAATTCGCAAATGACGGGCCCGGTACGATCGGATGCGAAGCCGGGCGGAAGCGCATGAATGATACTTAATGTCAATACCTATACAGTAAACCAATAATACCCATGAAACAAAACCTTAAAATTGTAGTCCTGGCCAAGCAGGTGCCCGATACCCGCAACGTGGGTAAGGACGCGATGACCCCCGAAGGAACGGTCAACCGTGCTGCCCTTCCGGCCATCTTCAATCCCGAGGACCTCAATGCGCTGGAACTGGCCCTGTCGCTCAAGGACCGCACGGAGGGTTCGACGGTGCATATCCTCACCATGGGACCCCAGCGTGCCGCCGATATCATCCGCGACGCGATGTTCCGCGGTGCCGACGGCGGCTACCTGCTTTCGGGACGCGAATTCGCAGGCTCCGATACGCTGGCTACCTCCTACGCACTGTCGTGCGCACTCAAGAAGATCAATCCCGACGTCATCATCGCAGGCCGCCAGGCCATCGACGGCGATACGGCGCAGGTGGGTCCGCAGGTCGCCGAGAAACTCGGTCTTCCGCAGGTCACCTATGCCGAGGAGATCGTCGAGATCAAGGAGTCGACGCTCGTCGTCAAGCGTCGTATCGAGGGCGGTTACGAAGTCGTCGAGTGCCCCGTTCCGGCCGTCATTACGGTCAACGCTTCGGCCGCACCGTGCCGTCCGCGCAACGCCAAGCGCGTAATGACCTACAAATACGCCCTTTGCCGCTCCGAAATCGCTGCGGCGCCCGAGTCGGAAGCCGCACAGCGCGTCGCCGCGAAGCCCTATCTTCAGATCGTGGAGTGGGCTGCCGCCGAGGTCGATCCCGATCCCGCACAGCTGGGTCTCCAGGGTTCGCCGACGAAGGTCAAGCGGATCGAGAACGTCGTGTTCCAGGCCAAGGAGGCCAAACGCCTCACGGCTGCCGACGAGGATATCAATTCACTGATGGTCGAACTTATCGCGAGCCACACGCTCGGTTAATGCGCTTGTAAGAAGATGAACAACATATTCGTATATATCGAGTTGGAAGGCGGCAAGGTCGCCGACGTAAGTCTCGAACTGCTGACCAAGGGCCGCGAGCTGGCCGCAACGCAGGGCGTACGCCTCGAAGCCGTCGTGATCGGCTCGGGTGTCGCCGGTCTGGAAACCGAACTGGCCAAATACGGCGCCGACACGGTGTGGGTGGCCGACGACGAGATTTTCGCTCCGTTCCGCACGCTGCCCCACACGGCCGTGATGTGCGGCCTGATCGAGCAGGAGAAGCCCCAGATCGTCCTTTTCGGCGCTACGTGCATCGGCCGTGACTTCGCGCCGCGCGTATCGTCGGCGCTGCACAGCGGTCTGACGGCCGACTGTACGCAGCTCGTCATCGGCGACCACAAGGATGCCAAGACGGGCAAGGAGTACACCGATTTGCTCTACCAGATTCGTCCGGCTTTCGGCGGCAACATCATCGCCACGATCGTCAACCCGGACCACCGTCCGCAGATGGCCACCGTCCGCGAGGGCGTGATGCGCAAGGAATACGCCGCACAGCCCGCCGCAGGCGAGGTGCGCGCCATCGACTGGAAGAAATACGTCAAGGATTCGGATTTGGCCGTGCGGATCGTCGAGCGGCAGATCGAGGAGCGTAAGATCGACATCAAGGGCGCTTCGATCATCGTTGCGGGCGGCTACGGCATGGGCTCGAAGGAGAACTTCAAACTGGTGCACGAACTGGCCGACGTGCTGGGCGCCGAAGTGGGTGCCAGCCGCGCCGCCGTCGATGCGGGCTTCACGGAGCACGAGCGTCAGGTGGGCCAGACGGGCGTCACGGTGCGTCCGAAACTCTACATCGCCTGCGGTATCTCGGGCCAGATCCAGCATACGGCCGGTATGGAGGAGTCGTCGATGGTCATTTCGATCAACAACGATCCCGAGGCGCCGATCAACAAGATCGCCGACTACGCCATCACGGGCGATGTCAACGAAATCATCCCCAAGATGATCAAATACTACAAACAAAATTCGAAGTAGACGACAGATTATGGCTAATTTCTTTTCAGATAATAAGGATTTACAGTTCCACCTGGAGCATCCTGCGATGCGCAAGATCGTGGAACTGAAGGAGCGCGGTTTCGCGGAGAAGGACCTCTACGACTATGCGCCGCAGAACTTCGAAGATGCGATGGACTCCTACCGCCGCGTGCTCGAAATCGCGGGCGAGGTGTGCGGCGAGGTGATCGCGCCCAATGCCGAAGGGGTGGACCACGAAGGTCCGCGCGTGGTCGACGACCATGTGCAGTACGCTTCGGGAACGGTGGAGAACATGAAGGCCATCGTCGATGCCGGTCTGAGCGGCCTGACGCTGCCGCGTAAATACGACGGTCTGAACTTCCCGCTCGTCTGCTTCGTGATGGCCAACGAGATGGTCGCACGCGCCGATGCCGGATTCGAGAATATCTGGGGCTTGCAGGACTGCGCCGAGACGCTCAACGAGTTCGCTTCGGAGGAGATCAAACAGAAGTTCCTGCCGTGGGTTTCGGCCGGTGCTACGTGCGCCATGGACCTCACGGAGCCCGATGCCGGTTCGGACCTGGGTGCCGTGATGCTGAAGGCCACCTGGTCGGAGGAGAAGCAGACCTGGCTGCTCAACGGCGTGAAGCGCTTCATCACCAACGGCGACGGCGAGGTCTCGCTGGTGCTGGCCCGTACGGAGGAAGGTACGACCGACGCGCGCGGTCTGTCGATGCTCGTCTACGACAAGCGCGACGGCGGCGTGAAGGTACGTCGTATCGAGAATAAGCTGGGTATCAAAGGTTCGCCTACGTGCGAACTGGTCTTCACGAATGCTCCGGCGCAGCTGGTCGGCGATCGCAAGATGGGTCTTATCAAGTATGTCATGTCGCTGATGAACGCCGCCCGTTTGGGTATCGGCGCACAGTCGGTGGGTACGTGCGAGGCAGCCTATCGCGAGGCTTTGAAATACGCCCACGAGCGCGAGCAGTTCGGCAAGCCCATCGTACAGTTCGCCGCGATCTCGGAGATGCTCTCCAACATGAAGGCCAAGTTGCAGGGTGCCCGTGCATTGCTGTACGAAACCACGCGCTTCGTGGAGATTTACAAGCAGTATACCCACATCTCGCACGAGCGTTCGCTCGAACCGGAGGAGCGCCAGGAGATGAAGTTCTATACGCGCCTGGCCGACGGTTTCACGCCGCTGGTGAAGCTCTTCTCGTCGGAGTACGCCAACCAGCTGGCTTACGATGCCATTCAGATCCACGGCGGTTCGGGCTTCATGAAGGATTACCCCTGCGAGCGCATTTACCGCGACGCCCGCATCATGAACATCTACGAGGGTACCTCGCAGTTGCAGGTC
>CANPHE010000041.1 GCA_947573795.1 uncultured Alistipes sp.
AGACTTAGGATCTGATGCCTTACGGCGTGGGGGTTCGAGTCCCTTTATCCGCACTTTTCAGTCCTCGAAAGAGGACTTTTTTTGTGGATATGCCGTCTCGGGTAGGGGATTATGGCTTTGTCTGTTAATGTGTTGTGCGGTTTTTATCGGAACAAGCCTGCTTCGCATCTGCCGGATGTCGGGAGCTTTGACGAATCTCGGCTGCTAAATAGACTTTTCGCGGCCTTCGAGCGGATGAAGCCGGAATGGCTTTCCGATTGGTGCCGTTTGTGCGAGGGCTCGTGAATGGCCGGCTCGGACGAAAATGCGGCCGGAAATCGATTGGGGGTCGATGAGCCGCCCAATGCAAAAACGAAGAGTCGTTATTTCGGATTGTCGTTCGAATATTTCTTTTCGAAGAGCTCTTTGTTGGCCTCTCCCCACACGATCATGGCGTCCAGAATCGGCAGCAGCGACCGTCCCAGGTCCGTGATGGCGTATTCCGAGCGGGGCGGCAGTTCGGGATAGATGGTTTTCGCGACCAGCCCGTCGTCCACCAATTCTTTCAGTTGCAGGTCCAACACGCGCGGCGTGGCCTCCGGCAGTGCTTTGTGCAGTTCGCTCGGCCGCATGGCTGCATCGCGCAATTCGTCCAGAATGCAGGATTTCCATTTGGAGTCGATTAGGCTCATCGTCAGCCTCAAAGGGCAGCTCAAATCGACAGGTATCTTTCTTTCGTACATAATCGTTCAATTTCTTGCACCTTTTCTCGCCTCGGCATAGCTCGAACAAGTTCGGCTCTGCGCTCGGCTTATCGAAATCGTTCCTATTTACGAGGACAAAGATACGGATAACATTCCAAATGAACGGTATACCGAATAAATTTTCAGTATATGAATAATTTTTCGGTACTTGCGCGGTTGGATGCTACCCTCTAACTTTGCAGCAGAATTAAAAACCGAAAGTTATGAGAGCAAGTATCGAAGAGTACCAGGCGGTGGAGGCTGCCGCCATGAAGTTCGTGAGGAGCGTCGCCGAGGGCGACAGCCGCTACGCGAAAGAGTTGTTCACCGACGAGGCCGTTCTGTTCGGCTATCTGGACGGGAAATTGGAGCACGGAAGTATCGAACAGTTTTACCGCAATGTCGATTCGGTCGCCGCAGGCGACAAGTTCAAGGCGCGTATCGACGTGGTGGCGGTCGAAGAGACGCTGGCCGTCGTCCGTGTGCTGGAGGAGGGCTGGGGCGGCCGCATCGACTTCACGGATTACTTATTGCTGCTGAAGATAGACGGCGAATGGCGCTGCGTAGCCAAAGCCTACAACCAGAACTCGAACACCATTCAAAAATAAAAAACGATGATTAAGGATTATCAGGAAATCAAGGAGGTTGTCATGCAGTACGTGAACGGCTGCGCTACGGGCGATGTCGAACTTACCAAGAAGGCATTTCACAAGGATGCCGTTATGTACGGCTATCTGAACGGCGAATTGTCGGCCGGAAGCATCGAGAATCTTTATGCCGCCATCGGACAGCTCGGGGCTGCCGCCGAAACGAAAGCCGAAGTGGACGTCATGGAGGTGGTCGGCACGGCCGCGACGGTGCGGGTCGTGTTGGAGAACTGGCACGGGCTGTCGTTCACCGATTTTCATTCGCTGGTGAAAATCGACGGCCAGTGGACGATCGTCGCGAAAATATTCCACCAGTGATATCATCCCGAATATCGGCAAGAGCGTACCGACCGGTGCGCTCTTTTTCGTTTGCCGTAGAAAAGACGCAATCGCGTCAATCGTGCACACCGGACGCATCGCCCGGTCTTTGGCTGCGTTTACAAATTTGCCCCTCCCAAGGGAGGGGCTTGAGGGGGCACCCTGCAAAGTAATGGGGCCGGGATTCTGCGATTCGTCCGGCCGTCTAATCGGTCAACCGGAAGCGGGCGAATACCGGATAATGGTCGGAAATATAGGGGGCTCCGTAATCGTCCGTCAGCGTGCGGAATGCGACGGCCCGACACCCCTCCCGTCCGTAAAAGATATGGTCGAGCCAGTTCGGAGCCGATTTGCGGCCGTAGCCGTTCCAGGTGGGTTTGTCGTCCGTTTGCGGCGCTTCGGTTCGTGCGTCGGCCATACGGGCGTGCAGCGGTGCGAAACAGGCGTCCGTCGTGCGGGAATTGAAATCCGCCGTAAGGAAGACCGGCGCCCCTTCGGCATTTATCTCGCCGAGACGTGCGGCGATCAGTTTCATGGATTCGCTGCGCGCCGTTTTACCGATATGATCGAGGTGCGTATTGAAAAAATAGAACCGGCGGCCCGAAGCCCTGCTGCGGAACAATCCCCACGTGCAGGTGCGGTTGCAATAGGCGTCCCAGCCCCTCGAAACCGAATCGGGTGTTTGCGAAAGCCAGAAGGTACCCTTGTCCAGCAATTCGACATCGGCTTCGCGCCAGAAGATCGCCATCGTCTCTTCGGCGGGATAATCCCCTGTTTCGGAGGGAACTTTTCCCGAATCGCGGCCGAGGCCGTACCATGCGTATTCCGGGCAGTTCCCGGCCAGGAAGTCGATTTGATGCGGTTGCGCCTCCTGCAACCCCATGACCGTCGGCCGTTCGCGGCGAATCATCTCGACGGCGGCCTGCCTGCGATGCTCCCAGCGGTCGTCGCCGTCCTGTTCGCTGTCGAGCCGGACGTTGAAAGAGACTACGCCGATTTCGGTCTGTCCGCAGCCGCACAGGGCGATGCACAGACAAATACAGCTCCATGTAAATTTCCAATTCATCGGTAATTTCGTTTTTATGGTTATCTCTCGTTTTAAAAATTGCGGGGGATCAGCCGGACCCGGATTTCCCGATGCTGCCCGGCGGGAATCTCCGTTTCGAAACCTACGCGTACGGTTCCGGGATTCGGAGCGTCCCACTCGTTGGGCGGATCGTTGGGCAGGATGCGCATCCGAATCCGGCATCCCGGAGCATCGGCTACGAGCAGCATCCGTTTCCCGTGCTGCGTCAGCTCGATCCGGTCGCGACCCGTTACGGCGGCCTGTGCCGGGGTGCACATCGTCCATGCGATGCGAATGGGGGCGTCGCCCGTCTCGATGCGGTCGCGGACCGACAGATACCGGTCCTGTTCGATGGTAACGGTTCGTTCCGCGCAGCGGATCCCTTCGCCCAGCACCTCGGTCAGATCGACCACGGCGCCGTGGCTCCGGCGGGTTCCGATCGTGTCGGTTATCGGTGCGAATCCGTCGATCCGGTGGTGCTTGTCGTTGATCGTCAGGGTGTTGTGCGACGAATTGCCGATGCGGAACACCTCCCAGCGTCCGCTTCCCGGTTTTTTGCTCCACAGATCGACGCCGCGGCTTTCGAGCGAGTAGTAGTTTTGCATGCCCAGGTCCATCGCCCAGCGTTCGCCCCGGGCGTCGAACACGAACGATCCGGCGTCCATATGGGCGTGCGAGGTCGCCGCCGAACCGCCCTTGACCCCTAGATAGAGGTCGTTCGGGGAGTCCCAGCCCGACCGGTAGATGTAAACCGGGGTTTTCCCGCGATTGAACCACGTCCGTCGCTCGGGCGCATGCAGCGCCGACCAGTCGATGCCGGCGGCGTAGAGAAGCAGCGTAGGCAGCAGGCGGTGTTCGGAAAGGTCCGTTTCCGACGCCTCGTCCGGCAGATAGTTCCACAGCAGCGCGTGATCGCCGGTCCTTCGGGCGAACCAGGGGAACATGACCTGCATGGAGGTTCGCGGCGGCGCATCGGAGAAGTTGAACGAGAAGCCGCACGGACCGGACATGAACTGCATGAACCGGGCCGATTCCAGGAATCCCGTGCTCGACGAGAGTCCGCCGTCGTTTCCCAGCGCGCTTTCGAGCGCCGCAATCAGCATGACCTCGAATCCGGTTCCGTAACCCCAGTAGTTGTACCCCTCGGGATAGCCTCCGTCGGGTGCATAGACGGTCATGGCCCGGGGATTGCTCCGCATGCATTTTTCGATGATTTCGCGGCAGCGTTCGGGCGCTTCTTCGTAGATCGCCAGCGCTCCGTATACCAATCCGGCGTTGCAGACCTGATTCCAGTTGTTGGTTCGCTTGTAACACTTGTCGCCGTATTTGGGAATGTCCGTCGGTGCGAAACCCTTCTCCAGGATGGCCCGGCAGATGCGGCTGCGCAGCTCGTCGGGAAGCCGGTCGTAGAGCCAGTCGTAGCCGATCGCCAATCCGAGCACCATTTCGCCCACGTCGAGGAAGTGGATCGGGTTCCAGTCCTCGAAAGCGCACACGGCCTCCATTTCCCGCATGGCCCGCGCACAATAGCGGTCGTCGCCCGTCATGCGATGGGCGTAGGCGAGGTAGTAGATGCGCTTGAGCGCCAGCCTCGATACGTCCAACAGCCTTTTTCCCGTCTTGATCCGTTCGACGGGCGGTTCGGAAAGCGTCGCATCGCAGAATGCGAAGATGCGGGACTGAATCCGGGCCAGACCGGGAGTACGCTCCGTCGCGGTTCGGACCGCCGTTTCGTCGACCGACGGCAGCAGCAGCCGCGGATGCGGCGCTATGGCGTCGTAGTCGAAGCTCTGTCCCCGGCATACGGCCGCCGTGCAGAGCAGGATCATGGATAAAACAATCGATTTTTTCATGGTCGGTCTATTTTGGCAATCCGAAATCCGCCTTTACGGGATAATGGTCCGAAACGTAAGGCGCTCCGTAGTCGTCCGTCAGTACGCGGAACCGCCGTGCGACGCTGCGGCTCGGGAGGAAGAAAACATGGTCGTAGCGCTTCTCTCCCGTAGCCTTTCCGTAGTCGTTCCACGTCGCGCGGGGATCGGTGAGCGGCGCCGCGACCCGGGCGTCGGAGAGATAGGCGAGCAGCGGAGAGAACGCCGCCTCGTCGGTGTCCGCATTGAAATCGCCCGTAAGGAACGCCGGAAGGCGTTTGGCGTTGATCTGCTTCATCCGGGCGATCAGAATGCCGATCTGTTCGCGGCGCGGTGTGGATTCGGTGGCCAGGTGCGTGTTGAAAAGGTAGAATTTCGTTCCCGTCGCGCGGAGCCGGAACAGCCCCCAGGTGCAGGTGCGGCGATAATCCGCCGAGGGCAGTTTCGACACCTTGTCGGGAGTCTCCGACAGCCAGAACGTCCCTTTGTCGAGCAGTTCGGCGTCGGCGTCGCGCCAAAAGATCGCCATGGTCTCCTCCCGCGCATACGAATCGGTCGCGGGCGGCGGTGTTCCCGTATCGCGTCCCAGACCGTACCAAGCGTAGTCGGTGCAGTTGCGCGCCAGGTAGGTGATCTGATGCGCCTGCGCCTCCTGAAGTCCCATGACGACCGGTTTTTCACGCAGCAGCAGGTTGACGCACGCCGCACGGCGTTCGCTCCAACGGTTCGCGCCGTCCTGTGCGCTGTTGTCCACGCGGATGTTGAACGACAGGACGCTCATGTCCGCATATTCCGGCTTCGGACTGCCGCCGCCGGAACCGCCCTGCGACCCGCTGCCCTCCGGCTGCCCGTCGTCGGACGAGCAGCCGGAAGCGAGCGCGAGGAGCAGAAGCGGGAGTATCGAACTCTTGAATGCCATATCGTCGGGAATCAGTAGCGGAACACGCCGTAGCTGGGCCAGTGGTCCGAGACGTAGGGTACGTCGTCGAAATACTGCTGCGTCACTACGTAATAGGCGTCGATCTTGAGCGAGAAGTTCGAAAACCAGATGTGGTCGATAACCGAATTGCTCGATCCGTACTGGTTGTTCGTCGGCGTGTTGAGGTCGCCGACCGGAGCCTTCTCGCGGGCCAAGAAGAAGGAATCGCGCACGGCCGTATCGTAAAAAATCGAGTTCTGTGCGTTCGCGTTGAAGTCGGCGGTCATGAACATCGGGAGATTGTCCTTGTTATAAAAGGCGATCCGTGCGAGGATGACTTCCAGTTCCTTCTTGCGTACCGCGTCGCTCTTGGTATCCAGATGGGTGTTGAGCATGAAGATGTGCCGTTTGTTTTCGTTGAGCTCGAATTCGGCCCAGGTCGCACCGCGCACGTAGCTCGCTCCCAATGCCGGCGTTTCGAGCGGTTCGTCGGGTGTCTCCGACAGCGAGAATACGCCCCAGCGCACGAGCGATATTTCCGACGGACGGTAGAAGATGCCGACGACCTGGCCGTTCTTCACGGGAGGCTCGTTCCAGTCGGTGATCGGTTTGCCGATGCATGCGTAGCCTTCGGCGGCCAACTCCTCCTTCAGGTAATCCCATTGCCCGTTCAGATAGGCTTCCTGGATGCCGCACAACGTCGGTTTTTTGTCCTTGAATACGGCGACCGCGGCTTTTTTCCGCACGTTCCAATCCTTGAACGATCCGTCGTTATCTGTCGAGTTGACCCTGACATTGAAAGTCATCACGCGGAATTCCTGTTCGGCGAGTTTGCCCTGTCCGGGGTCCAGTCCTTCCAGATCGGGGAATTCCGGCTCGGCATCGTCGGAACATCCCGTCCATGCGGCCGCGATCGGAAGCAGGAGAACCCATATCCATATCAGTTTTTTCATAACAGCGATTTTGTTGGTTTGACATTACTTGTAGTTCTCCGGATTCTCATCCTGCCATTCGTTCACGCCGTCGCGCACGCGGTTGCGGAAGACCAACACGTCTTCGATATAGGTCGTCGTGCCGTCGCCGTTGGCGAACTTGTAGTTCAGGATGAGTTTGCGGTCCTGAAGCCGTTTCGCGCGGTTGAAATAGCAGCCGTCGCCGAAGGGCTCGATCGTGCGTTTTCCGTCGGCATCGGCGATAGCTATCTGGCCGTCTTCGCGGAGCGTCAGCCGCAGCGAACCTTCCCAGTCGCCCAGACGCGACGTCGTCAGCGCATCCGGAGCCACGGTGGTCAGCGTGTAGATGCGGCTTTCGTCGTGGGGAATCTCCAGCGGATATTCGTTCTTTTCGACGATCTCCCCCGTCGCGTCGTTCTTCACCGTCGTCGCACCGCCGTGCCAGTAGTTTCCGAACAGCATGTTTTCGTAGCGTACGGCGATCACGGCGAAGCTCTTTTCGGACGGGATGACGTCGGCATCGGCCTCCTCGATCCGGAATGCCAGTGCGTAGTAGGGCTTCGACGAGGCGTTCGCGTCGGCGAGGAACCGTTCGTCGGCCGTCACGGTGACCGTCGCCGTGTGGCGTCCGGCCCGTACGACCATCCGTTCGGGGTCGCTCATCGAGAAATACTCGGCCGGCAGCGGAGTCAGGTCGGCGATCTTGCTCGCCTTCACGGCTTCGGTGACGTAGCTCTGGCTCACCGAACCGCTCGTCGAAGCGCCGCTCATCACCTCGAAAGCCGTGAACGGCTCCATCTCTTCGTCGTCCGAGGCGAGCAGCGGCGCGAGATTGCCGGTTACCAGCGCGGGGTCGACCGTATAACGCACGCTGCGGTCGCGGTCGTTGGCGGTCGTGCCGCCCAATACGACTCCGATGTCGAAACGCATCCCTTCGCCGACGACGAAGGTCCGCAGGTCGTATTGATAAGGCATGTAGATGCCCGTGTATTCGAAATCCTTGACGTAATCGTCGTAGCAGCCGGTACATGCGAGTGCCGCCGCTGCGGCGAGGAACTTTATATTTTTCATAGCGTTCAAATTTCCAGTGATCGTTAATTCCATGCGGTCCATCCTTCGTTTTGGACTAACTTCGGCGAGCGGCGCATCTCCGTGGCGGGAATGGGGAGCCAGCGCGATGCGAATACGCGGTTTTCGACCGGTTCGCAGCCGTACGTGCCTTCGCCGACGACCGCTTTGCGCACCGTTCCGTTCAGCGCCGAAACATCCTCCGACCAGCGGCGCAGGTCGAAGAACCGTTCGCCCTCGAAGCAGAGTTCGATCCGGCGTTCGTTGCGCACGAGCGTCTCGAAGGCCTGTTTCCCCGCGGCCGCGCAGGCGTCGAGGTAGGGGTCTGCGACGGCGCCCGGACCCGGTTTCCCGTCGCTGGTCGTGCGGCTGCGCAGGAACCCGAGCGCCTGCCGGGCCGAATAGCCGAAGCGCGTGGCGTCGAGCGGACCTGCGACCCGGTTGGCCGCCTCGGCGAACGCCAGACACATTTGCGTCCAACGCATCAGTACGACCGAGCGCGATGCGGTCTGGACGGTGAGGTCCGATTTGTTCCATTCCGAATAGAGGAATTTGCGGACGTAGTAGTTCGTCGGCGAGTTGTACGGGTTGTTGGCCACGTCCCTGCCTGCGGACGACATGTCGAACGTATACTGGACCTTGCCGTTGGATTTGACGACCTGCGCCCCGTGGTGGAAGACCGTGGCGTAGAACCGCGGATCGCGTCCCGTGTAGGGATTCTTCTCGTCGTAACCGCCCGCCGGATCGTCGATCGGATAGCCGTTGGCCATCGGGAAGGCGTCGACCAGCTCTTGCGTGACGCCGATGGCGCCCGTGCCGTAGAAGCCGTTGGGGTAGAACAGCGTCTCCATCGTGGCGTTGGACGAGGGCGTCGTCGAGCAGATGATCTCCGGACTGTCGGCATTGCTCCAGGAGAAACGCTCCTTGGGATCGAATGCCTCTAACTGCGCGCCGTCGACCTCCAGCTTGAATTTCATCACCTGGGCGGCGTATTCGGCCGCCTTCTCCCAGCGCGATTCGTCGTTTTGGGGATTGAACGCCGGGCTGGCCCACGTCAGGTAGGTCATGGCCTTGAGCGCGATCATCGAAATGCCGTCGAAACGGTGCCAGTTCATCGAACCGCTCACGGTCTGATCCTCGAAGAACACGTCGCGGTGCGCCTGCGGCAGGTACTCCAGCGCCTTGTCGCAGTCGGCGAGAATCTGCGCGACGCAGCGGTCGTAGGTGTCGCGCACCAGGTCGCTGCCGACGTGCGGCGAGGTGACGATCGGAAATCCGAGCAGCTCTCCGTCGGCGCTGCGGCCGCCGAATTTCCGGAGCAGATCGTACTGGAACCATGCCCGCAGAGCATAGGCCTCGCCCTGATAGAGTTTGCGCGCCGCCTGGTCGATCTCGGCGTTGACGTAGAAACGGGTGTTGAGCCCCAGATCGTTCTCCAGGAAGCGGTTGACGTAGTAGATGCCTTCGTAGTCGCGGCCCCACCATGCGGCGAAGGGATCGTCGCCCGGCGAAAGCGAACCGGTCGCCAGCCGGCGCATGGCATGCGACTGGTCGCGGGCGACGGCGTTGTCCGTGGCGCACTCCAGGTAGGCGTATTCGGTTCCGTCGTAGGAGGTGGGCAGCAGCGAATAGGCCTTGATGACGAAGCCCCGGATCATCGACGGATAGTTCTTCAGATTGCCTTCGTTATATCCGCCGTTGGGCATCGGATCGAGCATGTCGGAACATCCCGCGAAGACGAGTGCGGCGGCTGCAAGCGTTGATAAAAGATTCTTCATGGTTGTCGTCGGTTAAAAGGTAAGGTTGATGCCTCCGGTGAAGGTGCGGAACAGCGGATATGCGGATACGCCCGAGTCGACCGATTCCGGATCGACATCCTTGATCCGGGAGATCGTCAGCAGGTTCGCGGCCCGCACGAACAGGCGCAATTTCTTGATGCCGCATTTGTTGCCCGCAGGCAGCGGTGCGTCGAATCCCAGCTCGACGTTCTGAATCTTGAAGAATCCGCCGTCGCGCAGCCAGTAGGCCGACTTCTGGAAATTGTTGTTGACTTTGTTGTAGGTGATCCGGGGATAGTCGCCGTTGAAATGCTCCTTGACGAATTTCGAGTAGTTGTCGTCGCCCCATCCGTTCCAGAAATAGGCATTGGTGAAGGGAACCTGGTAGCCGGCGCGTCCCGTGCCCACGATCGTCAGGTCGAACCATTTGTAGTCGAAATGCAGGTCGATCGCATAGACCAGCCGGGGATCGGTATGGCCGATGACGCGCTGGTCGTTGGAATCGACGCGCTTGTCGCCGTTCAGGTCGGCGTATTTCAGGTCGCCCACGCTCGTTTGCTCGTCGAAGATCTGTACGGGCGAATCGGCGATCTCCTTCTCGGAGGTGAATTTGCCCAGATAGACGTATCCGCGATAGGCGTCGAGCGGCGTACCCTGCACGGATTGGTAGTCGTAGGTGAAGACCTCGTTGTAACGCAGATGCTTGGATTTCGACCAGGTGAGGCTGCCGCCGATCCGGTAGCCGAAATCGCCCGCACGGTCGCCCCACGAAACGGAGGCTTCGATGCCGTGGCGCTGCGAAGCGTTGTAGTTCCGGTAGGTCGAAATGTTGCGCTGCCCCATGTAGAGCGGCAGAATCGAGTTCATCTGCGTGATGATATCGTCGGATTTCGAGTAGAACCACGTCGCCGAGAAGTTCAACCGGTCGTGCAGCATCCGCAGGTCGACACCGGCGCTCGCCTCCTTGCGCTTCTCCCACGTGAGATCGGGATTTCCCAATCGTGCCAGGTTGGTGCGGGGATACGTTACCGTGGAGCTTGTGCCCAGCCATCCGCCCTGTGCCGTCGAGGGTCCGAATGTCATGTTGCTGCCCACCTGGTAGTCGTCTTCGTAGAGATACTGCGCCCCGAAACTCTCGTAGCCCAGCACGCCGCCCTGGGCGCGCAGCTTCAGCAGGTCGAGCCAGTCGGCGTCGGAGAGGAAGGACTCCTTCGACACGACCCAGGCCACGCCGGCCGACGGGAACGTTCCGTAGCGCTTCCCGGCGCGCAGCCGCGACGAACCGGCGTAGTTGACCACGCCCTCGACCATGTAGCGGCCGTCGTAGGAGTAGGAGACGGTTCCGATTAGATTCTGCTGCCGGTCGTAGCTCGACTGTCCGGTGCGCGCCACCGACGAGATGTAGTAGGTCGCCGCGACGCCTAACTTGTGTCCGTTGCGGGCGAAGTCGTAGCTCAGCCGTTCGTAGAGGTTGAGGCTCTGGTAGGTATATTTGTCTTTGAGCGATTTGTCGGAGACCTCCGCGCCGCGGTGGGTCGGCGACATGGCGCCGAGCGTGAAGTTCGACGGATCGTAGATGTAGGCGATGTAGTCGGGATTCTTGCCGATGCGCGTCATCGAATAGACGTTGAGATTGACGAAGGTCGTCGACTTCAACCCCTTGGCGAACGAGGAACAGTCGTAGTCGAGCGTGGCGTTGATCATGCCCGTGCGGCCTTTGGTCGTATACGATCCGTTTTCGGCGAGCGCCGCGACGGGGTTGTTCGGGTAGCGGTTGCTCACTCCGTAGATCGTGCGTCCGCGTTCGTCCACCGCTGCCTCGTCATCGCTTCCGGCCGCTTGCGGTACGACGTGGAGCGGGAAAGCGATGGCCGGAATCGTCTGCAAATCGCGCAGCACGGCCGTCAGCTCGTCGGCATTCGTCGTGCCGCGTCCGTACATGGGCGAACGCCGGAAGGTCATGCCGCCGAAGAAACTCACGTCGGCGCGCAGCCGCGGCGTGATCGTCGCATCGACGCGCGTATGGACGTTCAGCCGGTTGAAATCGGACGTGGGGCCGATCTTGTAGATATCGCCCTCACCCGCATATCCGATATGGGCATTGTAGCGTACGGCCTTCGTGCCGCCGTCGATCTGTACGCCCGCACGGGTATAGGGTTTGGTATCCTTGAGCATCAGCGACCGGAAATCCACGTTGGGATATTGCATGTCGTCGGGATTCCGTTGGCGGTAACCGTCGAGCGCCAGCGTGCCGTAGAGCGGCGCGAGCCCCTCCGAATAGCGGGCGTAGTTGTTCATCTTGGCATAGTCGACGCCCGATACCCACTCCGGGAAACGGTCGACGACGCTCACGCCGCGTTCGAAACTCAGCTTTACGTCCGTAGCGCCGATCCGGCCCCTCCGGGTGCGGATGTAGAGTACGCCGTCCGCGGCCGTGGGTCCGAACTGCGCCTTGTCGGCGATATCGGTGAGCAGCGTCACGGATTCGATCTGTTCGGGGTCGAGCTGCAATTGCGTGATGTAGACCGGCACGTCGTCGACGATATACTGGATGGCCTTGCCGCGGGCGTTGAGCAGCACCGACGTTTGGTCCGTGGCGGCGGAAATTCCGGTCGTGCCGCTCTTTTCCACCACCTCCAGCCCGGGAACGAGCCCCGTCAACTGGTTGCGGATATCGGCGCTGGGGTATTTCCCGACGGCACCGCCTACGATCGAACGGGTGCTGCCCGTGCGTTCGTCGGCCGCGACACGGCGGTTCATGGGGAGGTAAACGATGCTGTCTTCAGCGGCGCCGGGAGCCTGCCCGGCAGCGCTTCCGGGCGCCGTCGCGGCCATACAGCCCGCCAGGGCGGCCGCGAGCATCCTGATTCTGTATTTTTTCATGGGTAAGTTCTGTTAAGGTTAGTCCCAGTAGGCGTTGTTCACGAAAATCTTCATCTTGCTCGCTTCTTCCGCCGGCAGCGGGAAATAGTACATACAGGGCTTCCAGGTCGGTTGCCGGAGGTCCTCCAACTCGAAACGGGTGTACTTTTTCGTTTTGCCGACCAGCTCGATGTCCATGCCGTACAACTTTTGCGTCATGGATTGCTCGCAAGTCTTCCAGCGCCGCGAATCGCGGAAATAGTGGTGGCCTTCGAAGGCCAGCTCGACGTTGCGTTCGTTGTAGATGCGCGGACGGAAGGTATCCCGGTCGGTGGTGAAGCGCTCCTGCACGCCGGGCATTCCGGCTCTTTCGCGGACCTTGTTCACCGCTTCGAGCGCCGTCAGGGCGAGACCCCCGGCCGTACCCTGAGGCCCGGCGTACTCGTTGACCGCCTCGGCGTAATTGAGATACAGCTCGGCCACGCGGATGATCGGATCGATTTGCAGATAGGAGGTGTTGTATTTTCCGTCCCAGTATTTGCGCAGATAATACCCCGTGTTGCTGTGCCCGGCCGTCGTGGAGGTGTAGCGCGGCCATCCGAACGAACGGTTGTTCTTCGAAACCTTCGAGGTCGGATAGGTTCCGTCCTCCTTGCGGTAGATGTTGATGACGTCGGAACCGGCATTGCCCTCCACCTTCAGACCGTCGTGCACGATCGTCAGATCGAACCGCGGATCGCGGTTGGCATAGGGGTTCTGGTCGTCGTAATGCCCCAAAGCGATGGCAGCTTCGCGGTCGGCCTCGGTTTCGAGCGGATCGCCCCATTTGGTTTCGAACTTGTCGACGTAATTCTGCGTGGGACAGGTTCCGGCCCCTTTGCTGTGGTTGTTCTGAGGCTGGGCCAGCAGACAGGACGTGCGGCCTCCGCTGCCCTTCGATTTGCCCAGATGGGCCATCGCCCAAAGCTGTTCGTTGGTTCGGGGACCCACGGTGAAGTTGTTCGACCAGGTTTTGATCGGCTCCATCGAGTAGCCCCACTCCTCGGCCAGCGTGAGGGCTTCGGCGCAGACTTCGGCCGCCGCCTGCCAGTCGCTCTCGCCGTTGCGGTTGTTGAGCTTGCTGGCGGCGAAGAGCAGGGCGCGTCCCTGCATCGCCTTGGCCGTGACGCCGTTGGGGTAGCGGGTCTCGGTGCCGGTGAGGTTTCCTTCGCTTCCCGGCAGACCGTCGCGGCGCAGCGTGCCCGCGGCCTTCATGTATTCGTAGGCCGTGCCGAAATCCTCGGCGCACCGGACGAAGGTCTCGTAGGCCGACAGCCGCGGGAGGTCCCATTCGTCTTCGGCTCCGAGCGCCTGGGTCATGTAGGGCATGCCTCCGAAATAGCAGCAGAGCGTGAAATAGGCGAATCCGCGTACGAAATGGGCCTGTCCGATGAGGTCGTCGTGCTGCTCCGGCGTCGCGTCGGTCATGCGGTCGGCGTTGGCGATGGTCTTGTTGCAGATGCGGATGAGCTCGAACATCACCTGGAAAAGCGGTCGGCCCTTGGGCGCGTCGTTGCAGAAAAATTGCTGGAACGTGGTGTTGAACGACCCTTTCTTGACACTCAGACCGCTTTTTCGGCCCGTATCGGCCGCATCGGTGAAGACGTAGAACGAATAACGGTTTTCGTTCATGTCCAGAATCATCGGCGATGCCATGAAGATGTTCCGGTAGCGGACCGTGCTTCCGGCGCTGTGACCGCTGAACTCCCGGTAATACACCGTCTGGAAATATTGCCACGTATTGTTATAGGAGGTGAAGATATCCTCCTCCTGGATGCCCAGGTCGGGCGACATGTCGAGGTAATTGCATGAGACGCTGCACATGCAGATCGCCGCAATGAGGGATATAATCGATTTTTTCATGTTTTTCCGGTATTAGAATCCTACTTTGACACCCAGTTTTACGGTCGTCATGATGGGATAGAATCCCGAGGAGAACCGTGTCGCCATCGGATTTCCTTCGATCAGATCGGTGAAGGTCCACAGGTTGTTGGCCGTGACGTAGATCGACAGCCGGTCGATGCCGACGCTGTGCTTGAGCCGTTTCCCGTTGAACGTATAGGCGGCGTAGACCTCCTTGACGGTCAGGAAGTCGGCCTTTCTCCAGGTGTGGCCTTCGGAGGCGATGTCGGCGTCGCCGTTGGCGTTGATACCCTCTTTGCCCCACTGGTAGGCGGCTTTCGAGGTGGTCAGCGCCGCATGGGACGCCCCGGGGTTATCCGGACGCCAGTAATCCATCTGCGCCTTGTGCACGCGCAGGTCGCCGCCGTTGAATTCGTATTCGAATCCGCGCTGGAAATCGACGTACTTGCCCGAATTGCCGTAGAAGAGGACGTTGAAGGCGAAACCCTTGTAATTGAGGCCGCCGCCGAACGAATAGATCACGGGTGCGTACTTCGTGCCGTCGATCGGGTGCTGGTCGTTGCTGTCGATCTTTCCGTCGGCGTTGTAGTCGAGGAACTTGTAGCTTCCGGGGAAGACGTTGCCGTTCCAAGAGCTGTTGTAGGAGGGATAGTTGTGGATGTCGTCGACCGAGGTGTAGTAACCGCCGTCGACCAGATCGACGCCGCTGGTCTGCGATCCCCACGGCTTGCCGGCCATCTTCTGGTAGTCGGGCAGATAGGGCTGATCGGCGTAGTACACGATCCGGTTTTCGTTCAGACTGACCATTCCGTTGAGGTTGTAGGCCAGCCCGTAACGGGTCTTGCGGCGGAATCCCAACTCGATCTCCAGGCCGTGTTTCTTCAGCTCTCCCTTGTTGACGGGCTTGAACGAGCCGCCGACCAGCAGCGGGGTCTGCATGGAGGTCGATACGAGCATGTCCTTGCGCCGTTCGTCGAAAAGGTCGACTCCCAGGGTAATCATGTCGAGCCATCCCAACTCGATACCCAGGTCGCGCTTGCGCGCCGTCTCCCACTTGGCGGTTTCGTTCGCCGCGGCGGATTCCAGAATCAACGGCATTTTGTTCTGGCTCGATGTCGCGTTCTCGTAGATGCCGTAATAGAGCCAGCGTTGCCCCGAAGCCTGGTCGCTGCCGACCAGACCGTCCGAATAGCGCAGCTTGAACTTGTTCCACCACGGCAGCGCCTCTTTCCAGAAACGCTCCTGCGAGAGGACGTAGCCCACGGCCACCGAGGGGAAGACTCCGTAGCGGTTCTTGGGCGAGAACTGTTCGGACCCGGTGTAGCCGATGTTGGCTTCCAGCAGATACTTATGCGCGAAATCGTAGGTGACGCGCCCTACCAATCCTTGCGTGCGGTAGGCCCAGTCGGTCTGTTGCAGGTTCTCGCGCTGGTTGAACAGCACGAGCGCCGAGACGGTGTGGCGGCCGAACCGACGGTTGTAATTGATCGATCCTTCCCAGTAGAACGTCGTGTAATAGGTGTTTTGCAGCCCGCCCTGCATGACTTTGTAGGGTTTGATCGTCGAGATTTCGAGCGAGGCGCTCGTGTCGATCCACGGATTGGAAACTCCCGAGTCGTAGTAGTCCCAATTGATGCTGTACGTCGGAATCTTTTCGTCCTCGGTCTTTTGCGACACGCGCGAGAAATAGGAGCTCAGCGAGGCCTTGGCCTGCACGGAGAGTCCTTCGGTGATGAATCCCAGGTCTTGTTTCAGAATCACGTCCGTAAAGAGCTTGTTGCGCGTCGTCTGCGTGAAGTTGGGATAATTGAGCTCCGTATAGGGATTCTTGAAATAGGTTCCGTACTCGTTGGAGTTGACCAGCCGTTTCCCCGAAGCGTCGGGATAGTCCGTGTCGGGAATCTCCTCCAGCGCCCAGGCCGGGAAATAGGCCGGATACATCATCGAGGAGGCCGAATAGAGCATGTTGATGAGGGACGAGACGCTTCCGTTGGCCGTATTGCCGTCGGGCATCTGCTTGATGCCCAGCGTTCCGCCCACCTTGACGGCCAGCGACGTGGATTTCGTCAGCTTGAAATCGAGGTTCGAACGGTAGTTGATCCGGTCGTACTGGAACGTGGTGTTCTTGTAGTCGCTCTGCTGCTTGATGATCGAGCCCTCGTGGGTATAGCCTAACGAAAGGAAATACTTGACGCGTTTCGATCCTCCGGACATGTTGAAGTTGGCGCTGACCGTCGAGGCGCACTTCTTCATCAGCAGGTCGAACCAGTCGGTGTCGGGATAGCGCAGCGAATTGATCCGCGACGAGGGGTTGCGATACTCCTCCAGGATGCGCTGCGAGTAGAGATTGCCGAACTGGCCCATGTTCATCATGGCCGAATTGTACATCAGTCCGGTCGTGTAGGAGCTGATGTGGTCGGGGATGTCGGTGGGGATGTCGAGACCGTACTCCACGGAGAGGTTCATCTTGGGACGGCCCGTTTCACCCACTTTGGTCGTTACGATGATTACGCCGTTGGCGCCCTTCGCACCGAACACCGCCGTGGCCGAAGCGTCCTTCAGCACCGAGATCGTCTCGACCTCGTTCGGGTCCAGGTCCGCGAAATCGCGCTCCACGCCGTCGACCAGCACCAGGGGAGCCGAACCGTTCCAGCTCGACACGCCGCGGATGAGCAGCGTAGCGTCGTTCTCGCCCGGCTGGCCGCTCGTCTGGATGCTCGTGACACCCGAGAGTTTGCCCGCGAGGGCGTTGGTGATGTTCGTGGTTCCCGAATTGACCAGCGATTTGTTGTCGACCTGGGAGATGGCGCCTACGACGCTCTCCTTGCGCTGAACGCCATAACCTACGACTACGACGTTGTCGATGGCCGTCGTGGCGTCGGTGAGGGTCACACGAAGGGTCGGGGAGTTCGTACCCACGGGAATCTCTTCCGTGTTATACCCCAAAAACGAAATGATCAGAATGGAATTGTCCGGGACTGAGATTTGAAAATGTCCCTTGGAATCGGTGAGAACGCCGCCCAGATCGGGACGGTCCTTCACGGAAACGGTCGCACCCGGAACGGGATGCCCGGAATTGTCGGTAACGTTACCGGTTATCGAACGCTTTTGGTTCGATTTTTGTTGGGGGGGGGATTTTGAGTCTGCGTCGCAGCAGTAACCCCGAGCGGGGCTGCGAGCAGGCCCGCGAGCAGCGCCATGCCCCAGAGGAATCGACCGGATCGGATGCGTCGCTCACAATACGATACTTTCATTGTTTCGGTTTTCATTGGTTAGAATTTGTTTGTCGGCATGCTTTCGTGCATGCTTCGGTCCTTTCGGACGGGACGGAAATCCTTCATGCATCGAATTCGTTCATAGGCTAATCGTTTGATGGTTCGTTGAGTTGCCGATAGCGCAACAGCGCTTCGAGAAAATAGTAGTCTGCGTAGATGATCGGTACGTCGACCTGGCTTCCCTTGGGTTTGTGGCCTACGCTGTGCGAGAGCAGGAATCCGTGGCAGGAGCCTGCGGCATTCAGATAGCGGTCCGAGGAGAGGCTTCGGAGGATGCGGCGGGCGGCGCGGACGTAGCGGCGGGATTGTTCGCGGGGAACGTACTGCGAGAGTTCGAGCAGGCCCGAGGCGATGACGGCTCCGGCCGAGGCGTCGCGTTCTTCGCCGGGGCGGTCGAAATCCCAGTAGGGAACTCCGTCTTTGGGAAGATTCGGGTGGTTCAGGATATATTCCGCGCTCTTGACCGCACGGGCCAGATACCGTGCGTCGCCCGTTTCGCGGTAGCACATCGTAAAGCCGTAGAGTCCCCAGCTCTGACCGCGGGCCCACGCCGAGGTCGACGAATAGCCCTGACCGCCGCGGTGTTCGCGGACCTGGCCCGTGGTGGAGTCGTAAACGACGATGTGATAGGCGCTTCCGTCTTCGCGGAAATGGTTGCGCAGCGTCGTGTTGGCATGGGTGACGGCGATATCGCGGAAGCGGGGATCGCCCGTCAGCCGACTCGCTTCGAAAAGCATCTCCAGGTTCATCATGTTGTCGATAATCACCAGATAGGGGTCCGGAAGACGGTTTTTGTTGTCCCACGAGCGGATCAGACCCACCCGGGGATCGAAACGTTTGAGCAGCGTCTCCGACGTCTCCACCAGCAGTCGTTCGTAGGCTTTGTCGCCGGTGAGCCGCAGTGCGAGACCTACCGGGCAGCCGACCATGAAGCCCAGGTCGTGCGTCTTCCCGTAGGACGAGAGTCCGGCGAGGGCCGCTGTGCGGCGGCGTGCGCGCCAAAGCCACGCAGGGTCTTGCGTCTGGTCGTAAAGGAGCCACAGGCTGCCGGGGAAAAAGCCGCTTACCCAGCTGCGGATGCTTTTCAGTTCGAGGGCGCCCGTACGGTCCAGGCTCGTCGGATAGCGTGTCGTGTCCGTGAGTTCGGAATCCAGCTGCGCCGCCTGAACGCAGGCGCGCTCCAGCGATCGGCGGACGAACCGCTGTGCGAACGATTCCGAAACGATCAGTGTCGCAGCGAAGCAACCGAGGAAAGCAAAAAGAGTTTTCTTCATACCATAGTACTCGTTTTTAATGGATTAATGAGTTGTTCATCCCCCAAAACCGACGGACGTCGCGCAACGGTCGCGTTTCGTTTTTCGGGATTTTAATTGGTTAACCACTGCAAAAAAATATAAAAAAGATTATAAAAACAAATAAATGCGCATAAAAATGATAACCATGTGCAATTTTGTGATAATTATATGCAATTTTGCGCCGAGACCCATTGCGGATTTTTATTCCTTTGCCGGTCTTTTGCGGGTTGCGCTTGGCCGAGCGGCTTTATGGCGCGCTGTTTCGTGCGCCGTTGCTGCTGCGGAGATTCGGTTTTGCGCAGGGGCGGTTTGCGCTCGTCTGCCGCTGCGCCCGGTGAGGACCGGTGTTCGGACGGGCGGCTGTTTTCTCGGGAAACCCGGTTCCGGCGGGGAGGCCCGGAGCCGTGAGTTCGGGGTGATATTAAAAAATATCAAAAAATCAATAAAAAAATTAATAAAACCCTTGCGCGGTTCGATTTTAATGTTTATCTTTGCAGCGAAGTTTTAAGGTTCATTTAGGTTAGTAGTTTTAGGTTGGTGAGGAAACTATGGAAGACGGGACATCGGTTCCCCGAATCCGGGTTTCCTTTTTTGTTTGGCGATACTTCGACAAAGCACGGCTATGCTCTCTCTGGAAGAACCCGGCCGATAACAATTCCCGGCAACGGCTGCCGTTTATGGCCGTTGTCAAACGCAAACGGTCATGGGTGAATGCGACCGATGAAATCCTTGAAGCCGAGTTTTGGAAGCCTTTCGGAAAAAATCAAGTGCAAAATAGGTATGAATAAGTTTCTCCATATGCTCATCCTGTCGGTCGCGGCTTTCTCGGCCAACGCAGCTACTAAATTTTCACCCTATAAAGGAGTTTGGAGCAGTGATAACGCAGAAGCGGTACTCACGGATTCGATATGTATCTTTTATTGTCGGACGGATAGTACGATGCAGGCTTTTTTGGAAATTCCGACAGCCGGTATTGCGAGCGAGACGATCTTCGCAAAAGACGGGACGGTAACGACATCCTCCGGCAGCGAACCGCTCGTTATTTCCGAGGCTGACGGGGTGCTGAACCTGGGTGGCTACTCGTTGAAGAAGGTGGAGGACATCAAGATCGTGAGTCCCTACGAACTGGAAAGATGCCGATCGAAGTTCGATATCGGACGGTGTCTGCAACAGTGGCGGCTTGGAGCCGGGTATGGCGTTTCCGAAGATGGGATTTATTGTGAGATAAATACGAACCGGCATATGTTTGTCTATATGATAAACCCTTCGATGGTCTATATCCGTGCGGCGGCGGTGAGGAATAATAATAGTGGAACCCTCTTTTTCCAAAATATCCGCATGATGAAAAACGGCAATACGGATGAATATACGATGTATATGGAACCCCGAAATTTTACGGTTTCTCGCAACGACTTGGAGATTGACAATCGTAAGTTCCAGCCGAATTCATGTACCTTCGATCCCGATGGTGGAATATATTGGTCGCTTATCTCTTTTGAGCCCGATTTGATCTTGTTGAACGGTTGTGGCGAAACTTACCAGGTAAAGCGTCATCCTATCGAATCCGATCTGGAATATTTTGAATACATTCCGTATTCCGCCGATGGCAATTCTTATGGGTTTCGTAAATAAGCGCCTTTTCGCACCGCATCTCCGCTCCGTAATTTTTCGTTGAAACTCTTTCCCGACTCCCGTGTTCAAGGAGCCGAATTTGTTTTTTTTGTCGCTGGTTCGGAACTCCGGGCGCTCTCCGGCGTATGCAGCGGCATTCGTGCCCGTCGGAATCGTTGCGCGGTCTGCCGTTTCCCGGATTTGTGCCTGCGTCGGTTGCGGTTCGCAGGCGTTCGAACGGCGCCGGTTCGTTATCCGAGGCGAATAAACGGTATTTTTTTCGGCATTCGCGGCTTTTCGGAACGTTTGTTCGCAGATTCGGATATCTGCGTGGCTATCATCGATTTAAACGTCGGCCTCGGACTTTTCCAATGTTACCAAAATGTTAAATATATTTAATATATTCATAAAATATTTGCATAATACGAAAAAGGCGCTTATCTTTGCAGTGAAGTTTTAAGGTTCATTTAGGTTAGTAGTTTTAGGTTGGTTGAGGAAATCGGCAGGTTGTAGCGGAAAATCCGTTGCTAAGACTTCGGAACGGTGCTCGTTTCGTTAAGTCGAATACCTCCGGTTTAACCTCTTTTCGCAAGGGGTGGTTCCCTTGTGAAAGAAAAGGTTCCGGTCGTGAGACCCGAACCTTTTTTCATTTTGTGTAATACCTGTCCTGCTCCGGCTCGGGAATTCGAACCGGTTTGATTGCATTCGCCCGGTACCGCAGGCAAGGGGCGCTTCGTAAACACGGCCTTTGGCCGTGAGCATGCGACGTTCCTGAAGCGTTGACGGGCGAGAAAGCCGGTCGGGGGTAAAATTGTATATAGTCCGATTCGGATCGTGCTGCTTCCGAACGGGCCGGTGATTCGATTACTTTTTTCCGAGTTGCGGCAACTCCTCGGTGGGAATCGTCACCTCGATGGTACCCAGAGCATAGCACCCGATTTCATAGGGGTTGTAATGGAAAACGATGCCTTCGTCGGTCGGTCGGAAATTGTCGTTCGGCGCGATGCCGCAGTCGGGGAAGAAACCCTGTGCGGCGAGCTCCTCGTCGTTGGCGGCTCCGTAGCGTTCGTAGAGTTTTCGGCGGATCGATTCTCCGAGCTGTTGCAGCTGTTCTTCGTCGAAGAGGTCCGCAATGCCGATCTCGTAGCCGTCGTCGAGCGAATAGACGTGGTGGAACGTTCCGTACATGCCGTGGGCGCCGCCCGTATAGTTCGATGCCGCGATGGTGTAGACGAGCAGCGTATCCCTCACTTCGGCCTCCGCCTCGGCCGAAAACCGGTAGAGGTATCGCTCGGGCATTCCCTCGGGCCTTCCTTTTAAGAATTCGTCGTCGATTTCATGCATCGAGACGGCCATCGCATCGGCAGCCGAACCGGTGAAATCCTCCAGCGAGAAGAAATAGCCGATGTTGGCGCGTTCGATAGCTTCGAGTGCCGGTGAGGCGTCCGCATTGCGGATCGTCGCGAAGCGGTAGTCGATTTCGCAGCCGCGTGTGCTGTCGCCCAGCAGCGTATCGATCGCAAGCGTCTCGAACTGCGGTGTTACGGGTTGGCGGGTGCAGGAGAGGGTGCCGATCGTCAGCAGGAGGACGATGCAACTCGGGATGTTGAATTTCATGGTCGCGGTAAAATATGTGGGTTACTTTCGGTGTCGGACCCGTTCGACCGTGTGGGACGAAGGCTCCCGCTTCGTCGGGCTGTCGGCGTTTGCGTCGGATACCGGAATTTTCGGAGGTATCTCGGGGTGCTCGCGCTTGCGGTCGACGGCGGTTGCAACGTGCGTTCGAATCGTATACGGGTCCGTTTTGTTGGGTAAAGATAGGCAAAAAGCGTACGATACGCTAAAAAATCGAAAAAAATCGCATATTTCGGCCGAAATTTTTTGGAGATTCGAAAGAAGGCGCTATCTTTGCAGCACGAAAATAAACCGGTGGATTCATCTAAGGGTTAGGATACATGCCTCTCACGCATGACATAGGGG
>CANPHE010000042.1 GCA_947573795.1 uncultured Alistipes sp.
GCCCGAGCAGCGCGACGAGATCATCCGCCGCACGGCCCGCGACTACATGCTCTATGCTTCGTGGTATCACGAAGAAGCGTAACGATTCATGCGGCTCTCTCCGAAATATTCCGATATCGTGCTGAATATGCTGGTCGCTGTGGTGATCAGCCTGGTGGTCAATTTCTCTTATTTGATTCTGCTGCTCGTCGAGCAGCGAAACGATCCGCCGCATCTTTCGACCGAACGGATCGAACGGGTCGATGCGCGGGACGAGGAGGGAATATTGCACGTATCGCCCGACGGACACGGCTACCTGGTCTATCCCGGCGGCGACAGCGTGTATGTCATGCAGCAGCGTATCCGCCGCCTCGGACTGGAGGATGGCGACCGATTGGTTGCCGATTTGGTGCCTCGCCAACGGCCGGGAGCGCATCCGGCATTGTCGACGGTGCTGCGCCGCAACGGCGAAGAGTTCGATTACAGTACGATCTATAACCGGCCTTCGGAATTGCTCGAACTGGTTTTGCAGATCGTCTATTATCTGGTCGTTTCGTTCGTGCTGCTGACCATTCTGACCTCCGTGCGTCACGACTATTCGGTGCGCCGGTTCGTGCTGCGCTGCCTGTGGGCGTTCGTCGCGGCTGTGGCGCTCTATTTCATCGCTCCGGTCACCCAGTGGCGGACGGGACACGTGGTGTTCAATTTCATGGGCGGCCGGATGCTGGATTACATGTTGTTGCTCAAATGTTCGTTCGCCGTAGTCGTCACGATGCTCTATGCGCATATCTACGTGCTTATCACCCAGCGTCAGGCCATCGTACTCGAAAACGAACGGCTCAAGAACGAGAATCTGACCACGCGTTACAACATGCTCGTCGGGCAGATCAACCCCCACTTCTTCTTCAACTCGCTCAACTCGCTGGCCATGCTGGTGCGCGAAAGGCAGGACGAAAAGGCGTTGACCTATATCGACCAGCTCTCCTATACGTTTCGGTATATCATTCAGAACGGGCAAAGTACCCTCATGACGCTCGACGAAGAGTTGAAGTTCATCGAGGCGTACGGTTATCTGTTCCGGATTCGTTATGCCGACAAACTTTTCTTCGATGTCAGCGTCGACGAGCGCTACCGTTCCTGGCGCCTGCCGGCTCTCTCGTTGCAGCCGCTCGTGGGCAATGCCGTCAAACACAACGCCATCACGCGCAGCAATCCGCTGCATGTCTCGATCCGGACCGTCGACGGATGGCTCGTGATCTCCAATCCGAAGCATCCGAAGCTCGAAGCGGAGCCTTCGACCGGCATCGGGCTCGAAAATCTGCGGAATCGCTGGCATCTCATCACGGGACGCGATATCGAGATACTCGATACCGAGACCGATTTCACCGTGCGTTTACCGCTCCAAAAGCCCGAGTTGTCATGATCCGCGCCTTGATTATCGAAGACGAAACCGCCGCTGCGCGGAACTTGCAGGCCATTCTGCGCGAAGTGGCTCCCGGTGTGGAGGTGCTCGATACGCTCGAAAGCGTGCAGGAGAGCGTCGAATGGCTGCGCACCCATCCGCAGCCCGATCTGCTGTTCGCGGATATCCATTTGGCCGACGGCGACTCGTTCCGGATTTTCCGGGAGGTGGAGGTGACGGCGCCTGTCGTCTTCACGACGGCCTACGATCGGTATGCGCTCGATGCCTTCAAGGTCGGCAGCATCGATTACCTGCTCAAACCGATCAATGCCGCGGATGTGATCCGCGCGCTGGAGAAATTGCGGCGGCTGTCGCAGAGCGAACGTATCGACTACGGTTCGCGGGTCCGCAAGATCGTCGCGCAACCGCGCGAGGATGTTTTTCTGGTGCAGGTGCGCGACAAAATCATCCCGTTGGGGCGCGAGCAGATCGCTTTCTGCTACACCTCGAACGAAAAGGTTACGGCCTACGGTTACGACGGCGCGGCCTATCCGCTCGATAAGACGCTCGAAGCGTTGCAGACGTTGCTTCCCGAGAACGATTTTTTCCGCGCCAACCGGCAGTTCATCGTGGCGCGCCGGGCCGTGAAGGAGATCGTCGTGTGGTTCGGCAGCCGCCTGGCACTGTCGTTGAGCGTCGCTACGCCCGAGCGGATCGTGATTTCGAAGGCCCGTGCTCCCGAATTCAAGGCCTGGCTACGGTCGGTTCACCCCGCCGAATAGTCGGTTGACCCCTCTCTTCGGGCGTTTCACCCCTCGAAGACTTTCGATTGTCGATTTTTGGAGTTACCTTTGCATTGTCGTCGACGAAGTAGGTTGAACAAAAAATAATGGATGTCATGAAAAATCGTATATTTGCAATCGCATTGATGTTTTGCCTGATGGCAGGTGCGATGGCCGTGGCCCAGGAGCAGCGGCAGAAAGCCCAGGCGGGCAAGAAAGAGCCGTTGACCACCGAGCAGATGGCGCGCCGCCGTGCCGAGCACATGGGTAAGGAGCTGAAGCTCGATGCCAAGCAGATCGAAGCCGTGTACGAGGTAAAGCTCAATACGATGAAACGCGAGCAGGCGCAGCAGGCCGAGAAGAAAAAGATCAAACAGGACGAAACTGCTCAGATGAAGCAGATTTTGACCGAGGAGCAATACAAACAGTGGAACGAGTTGCGTCGTCCGGCGCGTCCCATGGAATCGCGTCGTCCGCGTACGGTCGAAGGTTTGGAAAAAGGGCCTAAAGCAGCGCCCAAGAAGTAATAAAGCGACGAGCCGCACCTAAAAATGGAGAAGGAGTGAGGTTAGGTAATCATGCGGCTTGTTGCTGCCGGGGTGTCGGTCCGGTTGACCGACACCCCCTTTTTTATGTCCTTCCCGGATTAATGCGCATAACACGGACAATCTTATAATGCAATGAAACACATACTACTGACAACCCTGCTGACGCTCTTTTCCGCGGCCGTATATGCCCAGAAGGGAACCGTAACGGCTACTGTTCTCGATGCCGATACGGGCGAGAGCGTCGCCGGAGCAGTCGTGACGGTGATTCCGACTCGTACTCCGGATAAAAAACTTTATTTCACCTCGGCCTACAAAGGCGCGGTCTCCATTCCTTCGCTCGCATACGGGGAATATACCTTGACCGTCGCGTTCCTGGGTTATAACGACTTGACGCAGACGTTCGAGGTGAAGAGCGCCAAACTCAATCTCGGGGAGCTGAAACTCAAGCCGGGCGTGCAGATCGAAACGGTCGTGAAGGAGGCCAAGGCGATGCGCACGTCGCAGAAGGGCGATACGGTGAGCTATAATGCCGGAGCGTTCAAAGTTACGAACGATGCCGACGTGGAGGGTCTGTTGAAGAAGATGCCGGGCATTACGGTCAGCGACGGCACGGTCGAAGCCCAGGGCGAGACGGTGAAGAAGGTTTTCGTCGACGGCAAGGAGTTTTTCGGCGAGGACGTGACGACGGCCATCAAATCGTTGCCGGCGCAGGCCGTAGACCGCGTGGAGGTCTATAACAAACTCAGCGATGCCGCGGAGTTCTCCGGGATGGACGACGGCGAGGGCTACAAAGCCATCAATATCGTTACCCATGCACATATGCGTCAGGGGCAGTTCGGAAAACTCTATGCTGGAATCGGATACGATGCCGATACGAAAACCGAGGACAAATTCAAGTATATCGCCGGCGGTAACGCCAACGTTTTCAGCGGCGATACGCGAATCTCGTTCATCGGCCTGTTCAACAACGTCAACCAGCAGAATTTCTCGTTCGAGGATATTCTCGGCGTTTCGGGCAGCACGGGCGGCGGACGAGGTGGTCGGCGCGGCGGTGTCGGTCAGTATATGGTGCGTCCCCAGAGCGGTGTGGCTTCGGTGAATGCCATCGGTATCAATTACTCCGATACGTGGGGCAAGCGCGACCAGGTATCGTTTCAGGGCAGCTATTTCTTCAACAATACCCATACGACGAACCGTTCGACGACCGAAAAATGGTACGAGGAGCCCATGAAGCTCGATACGCTCCTGACGAACGGCTATTCCGATACGGAAGCCTATAACCACCGGTTCAACGCCCGTCTGGAGTGGAAAATCTCGGAGAACCAGAATTTGATGATCCGCCCGAGTTTTAGCTACCAGTCCAACGATCCGTGGAGCACGACTCAGGGCTGGCAGTTCGGCGATCCCGCGATGGGCGGTAGCGGATACAGCCGTACGGACAACTTCAGCGATGCGATCCGTCACGGTTACAACTTCCGGACATTCGCCATCTACCGGGCTAAATTGGGCAAGGACGGCCGTACGATTACGCTCAATGGCAATGTGAACTACTCGGACAACACGAATCGTTCGACCTCCTACTCCAACCAGCTGGGCGCCCTGCCCGACCGTCCCGCCGGTGCCGATATCTATGATTGGGATCCGGCCGGCTATACGGAATTGCGTTACCTGCGCAACCGGACGCCTTCGAGCAGCTACGGCCTGCGCGGCGAGTTCACCTACACGGAGCCTGTGGCGAAATATGCCCAGGTAAGTTTTCAATATCGGGCCGCTTACGACCATCAGGAGCGCGATAAGGCCTCGTACGTCACCGATGCCAGTTTCACGGGCGGCACCCTTAATCCCCTGCTCTCGAACTCCTACGAGAGCAACTATACGACCCATCGTGCCGGCCCCGGATTCCGTTACTCGAAATCGCGCAATACGTTCGTGGCGAACGTCTATTTCCAGCATGCTACGCTCGACGGCCAGATCGTTCGGACCGATGCCGATAAGATTCGCCACTCCTACAACGATTTCACCTACTTTATGATGGGACAGTTGAACATCAACCGGGAGAACTCGTTGCGGCTTTTCGTATCGTCCTATACGGACAATCCCTCGGTGACGGACCTTCAGAGCGTCTACGACGTATCGAATGCCCAGAATATCACCCACGGTAATCCCGATCTGAATCCGTCGTATACGCACCGCATCAATTTCCATTACACCAACTCGAATGTCGAGAAGGGCCGTACGTTCATGTGGATGTTCTCGATGCAGGCCGCTTCCGATTACAATGCCACGCACCTGGTACAGTCGCCCGGAGCGATGAACATCGGCGAGGAGACCTACCGTCCCAACTACTATTCGACGCAGGTCAATCTGAACGGTTATTGGAACCTGATGACGCACCTGAGCTACGGACTTCCGGTCGGATTCCTCAAGAGCAATTTCAACGTCATGGCGGGTGTGATCTACTCCAAGACGCCGAGTATGTTAGGCGGTACGGTAGACGTAGCTACGGGACGCATCACGGGCGGCGAGCGCAACGATACGCAGAATATGGGGTACGATTTCCGGGCCGTGCTGGGCAGCAATATTTCGGAGAACGTCGATTTCACCCTTTCGTGGAACGGCACCTACAACGAGGCGACCAACTCGCTCGGAGAATCGAATTCGAAGAACCGCTATTTCAACCATACGGCTCAGGGTAATCTGAAGCTGGTGTTCCCGCTCGGGTTCACCTTCACGGCGAGTGCGGCCTATACGCAGTATATCGGTTTCACGAACGACTACGACGACGATTACTTGCTTTGCAACGCTTATATCGGCAAGAAGGTCTTCCGCAACAAGCGCGGCGAGGTGATGCTCGGTGTAAACGATATTTTCAACCAGAACAAGGCTTTTTCCCGCACGACGGGTTCGGGCTGGACGCAGAATATGACCAACAGCGTGATCGGGCGTTATTATACGATCCAGTTCAACTACAACCTTCGTCGGTTCGGCAAGAAGGGCTCGCGCAACATCAAGGATTACGAAGGTGTGGAGGAGTCGGGCCAACGTCGCCGGGGGATGATGGGCCCCGGAGCCGGAGGACCTCCTCCGGGTGGCTTCGGCGGCCCCGGGCCTCGGTAATCGACGAGCGTCGGACTCCGTAAGGGGGCCGACGCTCGGTTTTTGAGGGGCTTTTGTGCTCGAAGCTATCTTCGGCGGTTAGAGTTTCGCCGTCGGCGGAGCCCGTCTAAGAGACGGGGTTATGATTTTGCCTGAAGCGAGAGATAGTCCCCCGCCGGGGCAGCGAATTGTGCGATCTTGCGGATCGTTCGTCTGAGAGGCGGCTTAGGCGTTAATGTTTCGTGCCGGTTTCGCGGGACGTAGCCTACGAAGCGAGCCTCCGCCCAGGCGGAGGCTCGTTTCGCTCTTTCGGACCGCAGTTTGCCGAAACGTTAATTCGCTCCGGTCCGCTGGTTCAGTTCGCGGCTGATGACCTGGTGGGTGCCGATGCAGGCCAGCCCTCCGTAGACGACCGTCAGGATACACAGCGCCTTGATCTCGTCGAAGACTTCCGAGAGCGATGCGCCCATCGACTGGATGCGGATGAATCCGTTGACGCCGTGGCTGCTCGGGACGATCTGGCCGAGCGAGAACAGCCAGTCGGGAATACCCTCGCGGGGGAAGGATACGCCGCTGAGCATCAACAGCGGGATCGAGGTCCACAGCAACAGCAGCAGCGAATTTTCCCGCTTGCGGAACAGCGTCGAGACGGCGATGCTGAGCGTGATGCAGGCAGCCAGATAGACTGCCATGAAGAGCAGCAGGACTCCTGTGTCACCCTTCATCGGATAATGGAACAGCCGGTAATGCAGCCCCAGGATGTAGGTGCAGGTCACGGCATAGATCGAAGCATAGACGAGCGAGCGTCCTACGACGATCGGCAATGTCGACATGCGGCGCCGGCCGGCCGGGCAGAGCCGATGGTAGAGTCCGTGCTCGCGCCAGGTGCCGCCGATCATGCCGATGCCTATGAGCAGCGTTTGCTGGATGATGAGCAGGATTACGGCGGGCATGACGAAGGTGCCGTAACCCAGATAGGGATTGAAGAGGTTGTGCGATTGGTAGATGACGGGTTGCGTCGTGGCCTGGGCCTGGGGGATGTTGGCCCCCTTGGCGATTAGCCGCTGGAATTCCACCATCGCACCCGTCGCGCCGATCGAGGTTACCAGTTCTTGGAAGACCTGCCGGTACATCAGGAAGTAGCTCGCGTCGCAATAGATGGCTACGACCGCCTGCTCGCCGCCGTACAGGCGCTTTTCGTAATCGTCCGGGATGTAGACGATGCCGTAGATATCCCGATCGTAGAACATCCGTTCGGCTTCGGCCATATCCGTCGGTTCGTAAGCTACGTAGGTGTTGGGCCCGGCGTCGAAGGTGTCGATCAGGCTGCGGCTGGTCGGCGTGCGGCATTCGTCCACCACGCCGATAGGGACGTTGCGCAACACCTGCGAACCATAGGCCAGCGAGTAGACCGTGGCGTAGATTATCAAGGCGAAAACGAGGATCAGCAGCGCACCGTCGTCGGTGAAGATCGCACGGTATTCGTTGCGGACGACGGACGCAAATTGCTGTCCGTAAGATTTTAACTGTTTCGAAAGACGGCTCATCGGTTATAATCTCCCCCAGAATTTTTCCTCCGTGCAGACCTGCCGCAGGCGCGGCATACAGAGGAGCGGTAAAACGACGAATAACGCCAGACATCCCAGGTCGGGCAGCGAACAGCGCACGGGGGCTCCGCGGAGCATCTGATCCACGAAGATATCCGTGTAGTAGGTGAACGGGAACAGCTTGCTGACGGCGCGCATCGCGGGCCACATGGCCATCACCGGGAAGGTAAGTCCCGAGAAGGTGAAGGCGAGTACCGAATATCCTCCGCCGAGCGAGAGCGAAAGGCGCATGTTCGCCATGAGCGATACGATCAGCACCGAGATCGACTGGTAGCTGAGGATGAAGAGCAGCGTGCCGAGCAGAATGACCGTCAGCGAGCCGTTGAGCGGTGTTCCGACCACCTTGAAGATGATGAGCAGCATGGCCAGCGACAGGAGGAACATGGTCAGGGCGATGGGGAGCGTCTTTCCCAACAGCGCCGCCCAAATCGAGTCGTCCGCCGTGCGGAGCCATTCGCGTGCCGTGGCGTATTTGAGTTCGCTTCCGATGCTGAAAATCGTGACCAGTACGACGAAGATCAACAGCATCATCGGCATGAAGCTCGGCGAGAGGTAATAGCTGTAATTGATATAGGGATTGAACAGTACGTGGCGGCTGAAGCGTACGGGCATCAGCTGGGCCATGGCCTGGCGCTCGGTCAATCCCTGTTTGGTGAGCAGCTGTATCTGCACGCCGGCCGTGAAGGTCGTGACGGCGGTCTGAATATCCTTCGACAGCAGTCCGTTGACCGTGATGTTCGTGCCGGAGACGTAGTTTTCGATCCGGGTCTGGCGGTTGCTCAGAATGTTTTTTTCGAAAAAATCCGGGATATGGACGATCGCCATGATCTTTCCTTCGCGCATCAACCGTTCGCCCTGCTCCATATCCTGCAAGTCGTAGGCCACGAGCGCCGTCGGGGTATCTTCGATCATCTGTGCGACCTTGCGCGAGAGCGCCGTATGGTCTTCGTCGAGGATGGCGATCGGAATGTCGCGGGCGACGCCTTTGTTGAAAAGCAGTGCGAAAAAGACGAACGAGACGAGCGGCATCACCAACAGCAGCACGACATACATCGGCTGCCGGGCGATGCGGCTCAGTTCGCGGCGGGCGACGGCTCCCGTTTTACGCAGAAATTCCATCGTCTACCCGATCTTGTCCCAGTCGATCAATACGCTCATTCCCGGGCGAAGCCGTTCCACGGGTGATGTGGGCTTGACTTTTACGGCGAACGTACGAATGTCGAAACCGCCTTGCGTACGGGTCGCCGCCCAGGTCGCGAAATCGGCCTGCGGGGCGATGTAGGTGACTTCGAACTCGACGGTGCGGTCGAGTGCCGGGACGTATCCGTTCATGCGCGTGCCCATCGTGATTTTGGGCATCAGCGTCTCCTTGATGTTGAATGTCGCCCAAATATCCGACATGTCGAGAATCGCGACGACGGGATAACCGCTTCCGACCAGTTCGCCCTGCTCGGCGATTACGGTCGATACCTCGCCCGTGACGGGCGAATAGATCATGGCGTCCGCGATATAGGATTCGACCTCGCTGACGGCTCCTTCGGCCTGGCGTACTTTGGCGGCTGCGGCCTGCTTGTCCTCTTTGCGGGCACCGTCGGCGGCCATGTCGTACTGGGCCTTGGCGGCTTGTGCCGTGGCTTTCATCGCTTCGTAGTTGGCCGACGCCTCGTCGAGTTTCTGTGCCGGAACGACACCCTGGTCATAGAGGTTTTTCACGCGCTCGAAGGTTTTGCGGGCCAGTTCGAGTCCGGCCTGGGCTTTCTGCCACATGTTCAACGCGGCTTCGATCTGCTGGACCCGGGCACCCGCTACGGCTGCGGCGTCCAACGCTGCGGCCGCACTTTTCACGGCCTCGGCCTGTTGCAGTTTGGCGTCGAGTTCCGGTGTCGAGAGTGTGTAGAGCAGTTGACCCTTCTCCACCCGATCGCCTTCGGAGACTTTCATCGATTCGATGCGTCCGGGGACTTTCGACGAAGCCTTGTAGGTCGTGCATTCGACCGTTCCCTGAAGCAGCGTCGGGGTGCGTTTGGTGAGATACCGGCTAATCAGCACCACCGACAGGACGATGACGACGGCGGCTACGACGATTCCGAGAATGTTTTTGCGTTTCATGGTATGATGTTTTTATATTGTCGATAATGGATCCTATGGAAGCTGCCGGGCGAAAGCCTTGTCGTCTTCGGCGCTCCGGCCCGACCGTCTATGAATCGCTTATTTTTCGAAATAGATCGCACGGGCATCGCTGCGGCGTGCGTAGGCGGCGAAATCGTCGCTGCTTCCCGCCGCTTCGAGCAATTGGGCCAGCAGCAGGTCGAAATGAAAAGCGGCCTGCAACCGTTCGGTGCGGACTCCTGCGAGGTTCAGCTCCGCATCGATCAAGTCCGACGACGAAGCCATGCCTTCGAGGAATGCGGCGTTCTTCATGCGGAGATACTCCTCGGCGAAGGTGAGCGACGCATCGATCGAGGTCATTTGGTTGCGGTAGTTGAGCATCTGGTTGTAGAGCTTCTCGACCAGCACGGCGATATCCTGCTCGGCCTTGGTCTGCAACTCCCCTACCCGGCGTACGGTCTGCTTGGCCGCCGAATATTTGTATTCGCGGTTCAGACCGTCGAAGAGCTTGATGCTCACGCCGACTCCCACGGCCCAGCGGGGAACCAACCCGGCGACCTGGTAGTTGTAGAACGAGCCTCCGCCCATCGCTGCTACCTGCGGCAGGAATGCCGAGCGTTGCAGGCGTACGCCCTCCTCGGCCAGCTGCCGTTTCAGGTCGACCTGGTTCAACAGCGGGTTGCGGGCTTCGGCAAGGGCCTGGTAGTGCGCCAGCGGCTCGATTCCCTCGACGAGGAACATCGCCGTCACGGGTTCCCATTCGGCATTGCCGCCCAGCGTATTGGCCAGGGCGCTCGCGATGGTCTCGGCCTGCAACTGCGCATTGGCCAGTTCGCGTTCCGCCTCGGCCATCTTGAACTCGACGTAGAGGCGTTCGCTGCGGGCGATCATGCCGTTCTGCTCCAGTGCTATGGCATCTTCGAGATGGTGCCGAACGCCGTCGACGACCGTGCGGCGTACCTCGACCACCTGCCGGGCCAAGGCCAGTCCGAAATAACGCTCGACCAATTCGGAGATCAATGCGTTGCGCGTCTGGTCGCCCTGGGCCTCCGCGGTGCGCAGGTTGATCTTCGCGGCGCGGTTCGCCGCATTGATCTTGCCGCCCAGCCAGATCGGCAGGGTCACTTCACCGCCGACGAATCCCAGGCTGCGGTCCTGGACTTTCAGAAACCAATCCGCATTCATGATCGGATTGAGCAGCCCTTGGATCGAAGGAATCAACTCGGGAGGAACCATGCCGCTGCCGAGTAGCTGACCGGCCAGGTTTTTGGCCGGGCCTTTCATCTCGTTGAAGTCGAATCCGATGTCTTTGCCCATGTAGACATAGGCTCCCGTAACGCCGATCTGCGGCATGCGCAGACCGATGGCGGCCCGACGTTCCTGGTCGGCGGCCTTCTCTTCGAAAGCGGCGGCTTTCATCGCGGGATTCTCGCTCAGTGCTACGGAGATGGCCTCGTCGAGCGAGAGCGTTCGGCCTACGGGTTGCGCCGCGAGTTGCAGCGAGCCGGTCAGTGCGAGGACGGCCGCTGCGGTTCTGATCGCTGTATTCATGAAAATGCACGAATTTCATCGGAATATCCGGCCTCTTTTGGGCGGGGCGAGGATTCCGATCCGTTTATGCGACAAAGATATGACGATTCCGTAAAATTCGTGCAGTGCACAAGGCGTTTAGACCAATATTAGGCCCTTATGGACACAAATTGCGCCTCTTTATCGCCATAGATGACCGTTCACGGCGCGCACCTCCTCGGCCAGGGCCGGGTAGCAGCGGACGTCGAGGCCGGCCAGGCGCATATTTAGGGCGCCGCGGCAGCGGACGAAGCAGTCGGGTTCGTAGAGGGCGAAGACCGCACGGGCGAAACCGAGGCGGACGATCAACGCCGAACAGCTTTCTGGCTCGCTCTTGCGTGTCGAACAGGGTTCCATCGAGGAGTAGATCGTTGCGCCGCGCAATGCGGCCCCTGCGGCGAGGGCTTTGGCGATCGCCTCCTGCTCGGCGTGGTGCGTCGGGGAGGTCTCGTGGGTGTAGCCCGTGAAGATGCTGCCGTCGCGGGCGACGATCACGGCACCGACGCTGTAAGAGGTCGTGCTCGGGGTGCATCGGCGGCTCGCTTCGATGGCCTGCCGCAGAAACTTCAGGTCCTCGGCCTCCGAGAATTCGGCTTTCCGCAATCGATAGGTCGCGACCTGCATGCCGCCCGGGAATTCCCGGACGACGGGTGTGTTTGCCGGGGGCGTGAATTCGAAGGCGGCTCCGCCCCGCTCCGCTCCGATGCGAAGCGACGGATTGACGGCCAGACGCAACGTATCGGCCTCTCCTTCGTTGAGAAATAGGCGTAGAATCTGTGCTCCGCCTTCGACGAAAAGCGATTCGATCCCGCGTTTTTCGAGCTCGGTGACGATCCAGGCCGCTGTGATAGGTTCGTCGGCGATGATTACCTCGGCTGCGCCTTCGAGTGCAGGAATCGGGGTTTCGGAAAAGACGTAACGCTCCGCGTCGCCCTCCGTGAAGAAGCGCATCGCGGGCGAAAGGCGGTTGCCGCTGCGGGTGACGACGACCTTCGCGATATCGGGGCGGAGCCCTTGTGCCCGACGGCTTGCGCGGCGGGATTCGTCGCGGATCAGCAGGGCCGGATCGTCGCGTCGGAGAGTTTCGGCACCGACCAATATTGCGTCGTGTTCGGCACGCAGGCGGCGGACCTCCGTCCAATCCTCGGGGGTGGAGACGATCAGCCGTTCGGAGGAGTTGTCGTCCAGATAGCCGTCGGCCGTGACCGCGGCGGAAAGCGTTATTCGCATCGTTTCAGGGTTATGAGCGTGATTTCGGGCCAGGCGCCCAGGCGCATCGGGTAGCCGACGTATCCCGTGCCGTCATTTATATATAATGTACTGCCCTCCTCCGTATAGGGGCCGCTCCAGCGTTCGTAGAGCCATGCGGCGGGCGACCAGGACCACGAGCCGAGGTGGATTTTCAGCTGCATGGAGTGTACGTGTCCGGAGAGCGTCAGATCACCGTAACCCGCTGCGCGTATCTGATCCCACAGTTGGGGAAGATGTACTAAGGTGAGGTTGAACAGCGAGTCGGGAACGCCGCGATAGACCTCGGCGAGCTGTTGCCCGACCTCCAGATCGTCGTCGTGCCGACGCTCGCGCAACGCAGGGTCGAACGAGACTCCCGAGATCGAAATGCTGTCGCCGCCGCGATGGAGGTAGACGCTTTCGTCGTCGAGCACGTGCCACCCCATGGCGCGCTGCCGTTCGATGACCGCTGCAAGGCTCTGTTCCCGCGGCAGGGCGATCGTATCCTTGATATAGACCCCTACGTCGTGGTTGCCCGTGACCGAAAAGACCGGTGCTTCGATGGCGCCGAGCAGCCGGGCGGCCCGGGCGTCGAGTTCCGAGGAGCGGATGTTGACCAGATCGCCCGTGAAGCAGACCAGATCGGGGTGCAATGCGTTGACCGAATCGACGATCCGCGACAGCTCGCGTTCGGGGCGGACGATCGTCCCGAGGTGGATGTCCGACAGCTGGACGATGCGCATGCCGTCGAATCCTGCGGGCAGATTCCGCGAGCAGACCTCTACCCTGCTGATGCGCAATGTCGTGCGTCCGAGCGTTGCGCCCCAGACGAGCAATACGACCGCGATCGCTGCGGCGGCTTTCCCTGTCCGGGGCCAATGCAGGGCGTCGAAAAAGTAGCAGGCCAGGCGCGGCAGAACGACGACCATCCATATCCAGACGGCCCACAGGACGACCGACATATATTTCGTCGTGTTGTCTTCGAGCAGCCATCCCGTAAGTCCGACGAGCAGCGGAATCGCATCGGTCGAGGCATACCAGACGGCTGCGGCGATGCGTTGTCCGGAGTTTCGGTATGCACTGCGGCGCCAGTGCAGATAGTCGGCCACGGCGACCGTAAGCCCGAGGAGGGGTATGGCGAGAAACAATAACATATTTATATATAACTTTTTTATACTTCGTTAGTGCCTTGTTTGTCGAATCGCCCAGGACGGTCGTATGCCCGCGGCCCTCGGCCACATTTGCAAATCTGACCCTCCCCAACCCCTCCCGAGGAAAGGGTTTAAAGATGCAACCCGTAAAGTGATAACGGCTTAAGGTCGGTTCGGTGTAACTGTATATAATAGCCATTACCTTTTATAAATCGGTTCCCGGGGTTTCCATGCTCGTTCCGCCGTGAACCTCGGTTCGGGCGGGATCGACTCCTCGGACCGGCAACGCCGGTTGCACTCATCCGGAACCTCGCGGTTTTAGCGGGTGTCGAAAACGACGTGTTTCCGAACTCCTCGGCTGCGCGTAGCCGGGATTGCATTCCGGAAATCAATCGGTTGGAGCCGGTCTCAGCCGGGCCGCAGAGGGCTTTCCCGGGTTATATCGGAGCAAAGATAATCATTTTTGGTTTTTGCCGCGCTACTATTTGGCATATAACTTGCTAAAACCCCATCGAATATTAACTCGCTGTGTCCCAAAAACAAAACAAGCAAGACTGTTAATAAAACCAATTTATTCGGCTTATGAAAACATTTAGACTTTTGATTGTGGCTCTGCTGTTTGCGACTGCGGCTTCCGCTCAAAGCTACACCGGAAACGTCCGGAACGGCGATTATGAACCGACGGTCTATCTCATCTCCGTAAACGAGGTGGAAAACGTCTCCGATTGCTGCTGCAATGCCCGGCAGGCTGCGGCGCTGAACCGCATGGCGGTCACCAACGCCACGCAGGACTACATCGACACGCACCGCTCCGGCTTCCAGCAGGTCGAGAAACCGCAGTTCGTGTTTACCTCGAAGAACAACCGCTTCTCGTTCGCCGTGGGCGGTATCGTCGAGTTGCGCGCGGCTTACGGATTCGAGGGGATCACGAACAACATCGACTTCGTACCCTATGACATTCCCATTCCCGGCAATTACAACACGCGCCAGAAATTCACGATGGATGCTTCGACTTCGCGCGTCTTCCTGAAGTCGATCGCCAACACCAATGCGCTGGGACGTGTGACCGTGTTCTTCGACATGGATTTCCGCGGAGGTGCCGAGGGCAGCTATACGCCGCGTGTGCGTTCGGCTTACGTCAACTTCCTGGGCTTCACCTTCGGTCGTGACGTGACGACCTTCTGCGACATTCAGGCCGCTCCGACGACCATCGATTTCCAGGGTCCCAACGCCTATAATTTCAACTTCGCGACGATGCTCCGTTACGAAGTGACGTTCGCCCGCGATCGACTGACGTTCGGTGTCGCCGCCGAGGTGCCCGATGTCAGCGGTACGTACAACGACAATTTCGCCCGGCTGCATCAGCGTATGCCCGACTTCCCGGCCTATTTGCAGCTGTCGTGGGGCAACGACCGTGAGAGCCATATCCGTGCATCGGGTGTCGTACGCAACATGTACATCCGCAATCTGGGTACGGACAAGAATACGTCGCTGCTCGGCTGGGGAGCTCAGTTCAGCGGCCGCATCAAGGTCTGCAACTGGCTGCGTCTGTTCATGAACGGCGTTTACGGCGAGGGTATCACCCCGTATCTTCAGGACCTGACCGGTTCGGGCCTCGACTTCACGCCCAACCCGCAGAATCCCGCGAAGATCCAGACCATGCCCATGTGGGGTTGGCAGGCTGCCGGACAGATCAATCTCTCGCAGCGTTTGTTCGTCTCGGGCGGTTATTCGAACGTCAACGTAGAGCGTAACCACGGTTACTATTCCGAGGACGAATATAAGTTCGGTCAGTATATTTTCGGTAACATCTTCTATTCGCTCACGCCCCGCTGCCGCATCGCAGCCGAATACCTCTACGGTACGCGAAAGAACATGTCGAACGAGCGTAACCATGCCAATCGCGTCAATGTAATGGTACAGTACAATTTCTGATCCTTGCGATGGTTCGGTATCGCGATGCCGTTCCGTCTTTGCAGGATCGATGCGACCTCCGCCGAAGCGGAGGTCGCATCGTTGTCGGATACCGGAGGGACCGCGAATCGCGGACCGATTGGCGGAATTGCATATCGCCGTCTTTTTCATTACCTTTACCGCTGAAACGTAAAAATTATGGAATTCATCGCGCAATACAACCTTACGGGCCTTTTGATCGGAGGTGCGACCTTCTTGATTATCGGATTGTTCCATCCGATAGTCATCAAAGGTGAATATTATTTCGGCGTGAAGATCTGGCCGCTTTTTCTGTTGATGGGGCTGGTTTGCGTCGCTCTGTCCGTCGCGGTGCGCCATGTCGTATGGTCTACTTTGCTGGCCGTTTGGGGCGCGTCGTCGTTTTGGTCCATCGGCGAGCTGTTCGAACAGCGCCACCGCGTCGAGAAGGGTTGGTTTCCGGAGAATCCCCGCCGGAAAAAGTGATCCGATGCTTTGGTCGATCCGCATACTGCTTTTCGGAGTGCTGCTCTGTAATGTCGGCTGCCGCTCGGCGAAGGTCGACGAGCCGACGGTTTTCGCGACCCGGAACATTCCGAAATGCGTGACGGCCCGTTTCGTCTTCGGGGGCGACGTCATGCAGCATCTGCCTCAGGTCACGGCGGCCCGTCGCGGCGAGGGGTTCGACTACTCGGAGGTTTTCGCCGCGCTCGTGCCCCGCTTCCGCCGGGCCGATCTGGTGGTGCTCAACCTCGAAACGACGCTGACCCGCTCCGACCGTTATACCGGTTATCCGATGTTCCGTTCGCCGACGGCGCTGGCCGATGCACTGCGTGCGGCCGGTACGGACGTCGCCGTGCTGGCCAACAACCACTGTTGCGACGGCGGTGCGGCGGGCATTCGTACGACGATCGAGGAGCTCGACCGGTGCGGAATCCGGCATACGGGCGTATTCCGGGATTCGACGGATTACCGGCGCCGGAACCCGCTGTATCTCCGTTGCGGCGGCATCAAACTGGCTCTGCTCAATTACACCTATGGCACCAACGGGATTGCGGTTCCCGAAGGGGTGCTCGTCAATCGGATCGACACCGTGTGCATGGCGGTGGATTTGGCGCGGGCCCGGGCGGCCGGGCCCGATTGTATCGCCGTGTGTATCCATTGGGGCAACGAATACGAACGGCGTGCGAATCGGGAGCAGCGCGCTCTGGCGGACTTTCTGAAACGTCATGGCGCCGATCTCGTCGTCGGCAGCCATCCGCATGTCGTGCAGCCTTTCGAGGCCGATTCCGCTTCGGTTGTGCTCTATTCGTTGGGAAATCTGGTCTCCAACCAGCGCAAACGTTACTGCGACGGGGGCTTGCTGGCCGAGATCGTCGCGACGAAATACCCCGACGGGCGGATGGAGTACCGTACGGAGATCGTGCCCGTGTGGGTGGCGATGCCCGGGTACCGGATTCTGCCGCCCGAAGCGGCCGATACGATGGCATTGCCTGCGGCCTATCGTCTCTTTCGCAAAGATACCGAAGCGCTGTTGTTCGGAAAAGGTTTATAGCAAATACGAATAGTCCCATAAGAACAAATGATCGGAATAAGGTGTACTAATTCATGCGGATTTTGTTATCTTTACGGAGAATTTCGAATACCTTGTATGGGTAAACACGGAAAACATTAAAAACAAAATCGACTATTATGGGAAAAAGTATCAAAGGTACGCAGACCGAACAGAATTTGCTGAAAGCTTTCGCCGGCGAGAGCCAGGCCCGCAGCCGTTACAGTTTCTTCGCAAGCAAGGCGAAGAAGGAGGGTTACGAGCAGATCGCGGCCATCTTTCTGGAGACGGCGGATCAGGAAAAGGAACACGCCAAACGTTTCTTCAAATTTCTGGAAGGCGGCGATGTTACCATCACGGCCAGCTACCCTGCCGGGCCGATCGGCACGACGGCGGAGAATCTGCTGGCTGCGGCCCGCGGCGAACGCGAGGAGTGGGACGTTCTCTATCGGGATTTCGGACAGACGGCTCTGGACGAGGGATTTCCGGAGGTCGCCGCGGCGTTCAAGGCGATCGCTTCGGTGGAGTCCGAGCACGAACGTCGCTATCTGAAGCTGTTGAGCCGTCTGACGGACGGCGATTTCTTCAAGCGCGACGGGAAAATTTGGTGGCAGTGCCGCAACTGCGGCTATGTCGTCGAGGCCGAGGCGGCTCCGAAGCTCTGCCCCGCCTGTCTGCATCCGCAAGCCTACTTCGAACCGCGCAAGGAGAACTATTGATCCGAGGAGATCGATCCGTAACACGAATCGCCCCTGCTTCGACGTTTGTCGGGCAGGGGCGATTTCGGTTTCGGACCGCATCAGTGTCCGTGCTGAATCGGTAGGACGTATTTGATTTTCACTTTGCGCCCTTTTTGTACGGCCGGGGTCCACGACGGCGATCGGTTGAACGTGGTTTTCAGAATCTCGATCTGGGAGTCGCTCAGGCCGTCGGGGTTCGAGCCCAGGAAATGGGGACGTCCCAGCGTGTCGATATAGAATTGGACGATCGCGTCTTTGCATTCGGGCTCCGGATTGCCGATGCGCTTTTTGTAGAGGCGCAGCTCTTTGGCGTAGGCGGTGCGGAACCATTCGCGGAATCGTGCGAGGGACTCTTGCGGCGAAGCCATTCCCTGGAAGCTGGCCATTCGGTCGGGTTCGTGGGCCGACAGGGGCGTACCGAGAAGCAACATGGCGAGAAGTAATAAAAGTCGGTTCATCGTAGTGGGGATACTGGTTTTCGGCAAAGGTAAATATAAAAGGACAATTCTGCAATTTTACTTGAAAAGCGGCAAGCGTGCGCCGTTTCTGCTGTCGCTCGGCAATTCGAACCGGTTATTTGTAGACGCAGCCCAAGGCTGCGAGACCTCGACCGGTCTGCATGAAAGAGACCTCGGGGATGCAACCGAAATCGCGTCGCCGAGTCGTCGATCGGAAAAGACTGTCGGCTGTCGATCGAAGTCATTTATCCGGCGAAATGTATTTCTTAACAAATGTGAAGCGTCCGTTTGCCCGTTTATTCGTAATTTTACGAAATGAACGAATTGATAGATAAATTCTCGCAGCATTATAAAATCGAAAGGACCGAATGCGAAGCGTTCCTTTCCGCTTTCTCGGAATGCGGTTGGGCGAAGAAAGACGAAATGGTCGTTCCGGGAGAATTCAATGACAATGTATATGTGGTCCGTGAAGGGCTGTTGCGTGCGTATATACCGACCGAAGAGAACGATATTTCGCTTTGGTTCGCCTATCCGGGAGATATCGTTTTCAATGTCTGGTGCTATTGCCGGGAGGAGGCGTCGCCCATCGGCATCGAGGCAATGACGGAGGTGTCCGCGTTGGTCGTCGGCAAGGAGAAACTGGCAGCCAGGTGTGACGGCTCGCATTCCTATGCGAATGTCTTCCGCAAGATACTGGAAGGCCATGCGGCCGATTACGAGGCGAATACGATCAGCCTGTCGGAGTGCGGCGGAGGTTTGGAGCGGTATCTCTCGATATTGAAACGTCACCCCGAATTGCTGCAACAGATTCCATTGAACAAACTTGCGTCGTACCTCCGACTCGCTCCGCAGTCGTTGAGCCGAATCCGGGCAAGCCTCAAATAGCGAAACCATGACTGGACCCGGTAAGAGATACTTTCTATATCTGATCGTACTTCTCGGTCTGCTTTCGGCGTTCGGGCCGTTCGTCATCGACATGTACCTACCGGTATTGCCGGAGATGGCCGAGGAATTCCGTTGCGATATGTCGGTCATCCAACTCGGACTGACGTGCTGCATGATCGGATTGGCGGCCGGGCAGCTGTTGTTCGGCCCCGCCAGCGACAAATACGGGCGTCGCCCGATATTGATATCGACGCTGCTCGTATTCGTCGGCGCCTCGTCGATCTGTTGTCTGTCGACTTCGATCGGCATATTTATCGCGGCGAGATTTTTACAGGGAATGGGCGGGGCCGGCGGCATCGTGCTGTCCCGTTCCATCGCGGCCGACCTATATTCGGGTCGGGAACTCGCGAAACTCATCGCGATACTCGGTGCGATCAACAACATTGCCCCGGTCGTCGCCCCGGTTGTCGGAGGCGGCGTAGCCCGTGTTTGGGGATGGCAGGGCATATTCGTCGTCCTGCTTGTGCTGGGAGTGCTCCTGACCCTCCTGTGTATTCCGCTGCGGGAAAGCCTCGGACCCGACAGCCGTTTCCGGGGCAGTCTCGCCGCTTCGTTGAAAGGATATGTGACGGTGCTGAGGATAAAAGGGTTCGGGGCCTACTGTCTCGTATATGCGTTGGCTATGGCGGCTTTGTTCGCATACATATCGTCGACGCCGTTCATCGTGCAGAAAATCTACGGATTCTCCGAATTGCAATTTTCGCTCGTGTTCGCACTGAAAGCCGTAGGCCTGGCTGCGGGGGCGGCATCGACCTTGAAGTTCGAAACGATGTCGAAAGCTGCGAAAACCGGCGCCGAATCGGGCGCGGTAGCCGCTTCGATCGCTGTCATTCTGTCGCTTGCGGGCTGCGGGAGTTTTCTGCTATATGAAATTTCGACGGTGTTCATGTTGTTCGCAATAGGCCTCGTACTGACCGGCGCGACGACCGTAGCGATGAATTTCGGACGGGAATGCGCCGGGGCCGCGTCGGCCGTTGTCGGGGGAATCGGCTATATAGCCGGCGGCCTCGTATCACCGATAGTAAGTGCCGGCAATATTTTCGTTACGTCATTTTCCTTATGCTGCTGTTTCCTTATGCTCGGAACCCTGTTGTGCGGCAAGACAAAACCGAATGAATAACCATATGGCTTATTTTTGGAGTATTTCGTATCTTTGGGTCGTCTGTCGGCAATGGGAATACGGTGAAATGCGACGTGCGGCGATTCAGCGCAATGTCCTTATCGCCGAATAATCGCCGGAAGTCCTCTGCGGCTGCATCGGGTTCTATCGTTCGGATAAATGCGTGCAAGGGGAAACCGAGAATCCGAATTTCGCGCTTTTATTTCGCAATTTCGGCGGGATGTCGTATCTTTGCGAAAATCCGAAACAAAAGCTGAATTGAAGATATGGCAGACGAAAAAATCATCTTTTCGATGGTGGGTGTCTCGAAGACGTTCACCAATCAGAAAAAGGTCCTCAACAACATCTACCTCTCGTTTTTCTACGGCGCCAAGATCGGTATCATCGGTCTGAACGGCTCGGGTAAATCGACGCTGATGAAGATCATCGCCGGAATCGACAAGAATTTCCAGGGCGAAGTGGTCTTCTCGCCCGGTTATACGGTCGGCTATCTGGAGCAGGAGCCCCGACTGGACGATGCGAAGACCGTGCGCGAAGTGGTCGAGGAGGGCTGTGCCGCGACGGTGGCGTTGCTCAAGGAGTACGAGGAGATCAACATGAAGCTCTGCGAGCCGATGTCGGACGACGAAATGGCGGCGCTGATCGAGCGCCAGGGCGTGGTCTACGAGCAGATCGACCATTGCAACGGCTGGGAGCTGGACAGCGTGCTCGAACGTGCGATGGACGCGCTGCGCTGCCCCGATCCCGACGAGCCGGTCAAGCACCTTTCGGGCGGCGAGCGCCGTCGTGTGGCGCTGTGCCGCCTGTTGTTGCAGCAGCCCGACGTGCTGTTGCTGGACGAGCCGACGAACCACCTCGATGCCGAGTCGATCGACTGGCTGGAGCAGCATCTCCAGCAATATAAGGGTACGGTGATCGCCGTGACGCACGACCGTTACTTCCTGGATAACGTGGCCGGGTGGATCCTCGAACTGGACCGCGGCGAAGGTATTCCCTGGAAGGGCAACTATTCGGGATGGCTCGAGCAGAAGACCAAGCGCATGGCTATGGAGGAGAAACAGGAGTCGAAGCGCCGCAAGACCCTCGAACGCGAGTTGGAGTGGG
>CANPHE010000043.1 GCA_947573795.1 uncultured Alistipes sp.
GCGCCGTGCCGTGCAACGTGGCGATGATCCAGGTCTGCCCGCCCGACAAGCACGGATACGTATCGCTCGGTACGTCGGTAGACGCCACGCTGGCGGCCGTAGAATGCGCCGACCACGTGATCGCCGTCATCAACAAATACGTTCCCCGCTCGTTCGGTCAGGCGATGATTCCCATGTCGAAGATCGATATCTTCGTGCAGGACGACCAACCGCTGATCGAGGCGAAATTCTCGGAGCCGAACGAGGTCGAGACGGCGATCGGCAAGCACTGCGCCGCGCTGATCGAGGACGGCGCCACGCTCCAGATGGGTATCGGAGCCATTCCCAACGCCGTGCTGGCACAGTTGGGAGGCCACAAGAACCTCGGTATCCACACCGAGATGTTCGCCGACGGCGTACTGCCGCTCGTGGAGAAGGGCGTTATCAACGGCGAGGCCAAGAAGACCGACCCGGGCAAGATGGTTTCGACCTTCCTGATGGGTTCGCAGACCGTCTACGACTTCATCGACGACAACCCCGGCGTGCTGATGATGGACGTAGGCTATACGAACGATCCCTATATCATTTCGCAGAACGACCGCATGACGGCGATCAACTCGGCTTTGCAGATCGACCTTACGGGTCAGGTCAGCGCCGATTCGCTCGGCACGAAATTCTGGTCGGGTGCGGGCGGTCAGATCGACTTCGTTTACGGAGCTTCGCTCTCGAAAGGCGGTAAGGCCATCATCGCCATGCCTTCGATCACGAACAAGGGCGTGTCGAAAATCTGCCCGACGCTGCTCGAAGGCGCAGGTGTCGTAACCTCGCGTTTCCACGTGCACTGGGTCGTGACGGAATACGGCGCCGTAGACCTCTACGGCAAGACGATGCAGGAGCGTGCGCGCCTGCTGATGTCGATCGCCCATCCGTCGGCCCGCGAAGAGCTGGACCGCGCCGCATTCGAGCGTTGGGGTTCGCACCACCACTACATCAAGAGCTACATGGGATAGTCCCCGGCAAGAGGGGGGGGGTAACTCCTACCCTATCGCCACCCACGAAAAAGCCTCCGGAGCACTCCGGAGGCTTTTTCGTAGGTGGGTTACCGATCGTTCTGCAAGAGATGCAGCCAACAGAAAGGCGTCATGGGCGAACTGCGGTTTATAGGTGATTCGGCGGCCGGACCGGTCGCGCTGCGAACCGCCGAAGAAGGCAAGACAAGACCTTGCAGCTTGCAGCCAACAAGGTCTGTCATAAAACCCATCTCTCAGACAGGCACAGTTCTCCGCCAGCGGGAGATGCCGAAGCCTTCAGGCGAGTGGCAGTCCGCCGTCGGGGGTAGCGGCAAACTGCGCGGCTCAAAGAGCCGCAATATACAGACAAAATCATAGAACCCTGTCCTCAGTCGGGCGCCGAAGACGATCGTTTCCGCAAACTGCGGCTCTTTGAGCCGCGCGGGCCGCAGCCTCCGACGGCGAAAGCCCGCAAAACGCAGCCTTTTCCAAGCCTCCGCTCTAAAGAGGCATGCCCCTCCAACATCAACATCCAATACAAAAAAGCCGAAAACCCATAGGGCTTCCGGCTTGTAAACCGCTTCGAGCGGGATCGGGGACTACTCCTCGTCGCGATACATGTGCTCCACGTAGATGGCGTGCATCTTCGCCTCGCGCTTTGCGATCGACGGCTTGGTGAAGTACTGACGACGGCGAAGCTCCTTCAGCACACCCGTGCGCTCGTATTTACGTTTGAATTTCTTCAGGGCGCGTTCGATGTTTTCGCCCTCCTTTACCGGCATGATAATCATAGTCGTTATTTTTTTATGTTTTTTATTCGTTGTTCGTTTATTCGTTCGTCGGAACCGGAAATCTCCCGAAATCCGGATTTCCATTCGGTACAATTTACTCGTCGCTTGGTCCGCCGCCTTGTCCGAACACCAGGTAGGGAGCCAGCCGTGCTGCCTCTTCCCGGGTCATGATATGTTCGTCGATCAACTCTTCAGCGGTACTCCAACCTCCTTTCAACTGTCTTCGTTTGAGTATTTTCCTCAGTGTCACAGGCGCGATATACGGATGCCTGCTCAACGTCTTCTGGTCCGCAAAGTTAATATCTATTTTCCGAATTTCACAACTATCGCAGTAAATTTGTTTCAAAATTTTCTCATAATTGCGCTCCGTGACGCCCCGAACCTCTGCGAGTTGCTCGCAACGGTAGAATCCGCCCAACCGATGGCGGTATTCGAGAATGGCCCCGACGGTCTTTTCACCGATTCCGACCACGCTGCGCAACGTCGCCGAATCGGCCCGGTTGAGTTCCACGGGCTCCTCGACGGGATGCACCTCCCGTTCGGGAAAGAGGACATAAGGTTCGAGCGCGTCGGCCACCGAATCGCTGACGACGTAACATTCGCGCAGTTCCTCCATGTCGCGGATACCGTGCAGGTCGCGCCAGCGGATGAAAGCCTCGGCCTGACGTTTCGACAACGCACCGATCGCCCGCAGGTAACGGGCGCTCACCGTGTCGATCCGAAACCGTTCAGGCGCCATCGGCTCGGGCAGCGGACGCCCGGTACGGTAACTCTTGGGCGCAATGGCGTACTTGCGGCCGATACGGATATAGGGTTCCAAACGGCGATAGGTCGAATCGGAGATGCCGTAGCAGAGCGTCAGATCCTCGGGAATGCGGAAAATCTTCCCCGCAGCCCGGTATTTGAGCAGGCTCACCGCCTCGAAGTTCGTCAGTCCCAGGCGCAGCAGCTCGTCCCGGTCGGCCGTATTCGGGTCGAAGGGAGCCAAGCGAACCGTATCGGCACGGGACTGCATGTGCTGCTCGACTTGCCGTGCCACCTCGGGATCGGCTTTCGGTCGCACCAGCAGCACACCTGCGACCAACAACGCGGCCAGCGGCAGAAAAACGGCCAAGGCGCGGATTTCGCGTTCGGAGAAGAACATAGTAAAACTATTTTTTAGGACAACTGTATCAATTTTACACGAAGCCCGACTTTGAACTCCGATAGCTTTACGGGTTGCATCCAAAGTCCCCTCCGAGGAGGGGATTTAGGGGTGGGTCAGATTTGTAAACGCGGCTGCAAGCCGCGAACATCAGCAACCCTAAGCGAAATGGCGGTCGAGAAACTAAAACGGCAAAACGTCGTAGTTACCTGTTAAACTCCTCGACCGCGGCTTTCACCGAGCCGCAGCGCAACAGCAATTCGCGCGCCGCCGCCTCGTCGAGCCCCGTAGCGCGAACGACCATCGCCGTGCCGCGCCCGACGAGTTTGTCGTTGGTGAGCTGCATGTGCACCATGCGGTTGCCCTCGACACGCCCCAGACGGATCATCACGGCCGTGGAGATCATGTTCAGCATCAATTTCTGCGCCGTTCCGGCCTTCATGCGCGTCGATCCCGTAACGAATTCGGGGCCGACGACCGCCTCCATCGCATATTCGGCCTCGGCCGCGACCGGCGACGCCGGATTGCAGACCACGGCACCGGTCAGCAGCCCGTGTTCGCGGGCCGCACGCAAACCGCCGATCACGTAGGGCGTCGTTCCCGAAGCCGCGATGCCGATCAGCGTATCGAGCGACGTCGGAGCATAGGGCGCCATATCGCGCCACGCACCTTCGCGGTCGTCCTCGGCATGCTCCACGGCACGGCGCAGGGCCCCGTCGCCCCCGGCGATCAGACCGATCGCCAGGTCGAACGGCACACCGTAGGTCGGAGGCAGTTCGGATGCGTCGGTGACGCCCAAACGGCCGCTCGTCCCGGCTCCGATATAGAACAGACGCCCCCCTTGCCGCATACGCTCCACGATACGCTCCACGAATCGCTCCATGACGGGAATCGTTTTCCGCACGGCTTCGTGCACCCGGGCGTCCTCGCGGTTGATCCCCGCCAAAATATCGTGTACGGACATCCGCCCCAGATCGCTGTAAGCGGATTCCTGTTCGGTAACTCTATTTTCCATCGGTAACAATGTTTTTTGCGTCCCCGCAATGGTATTTCAAAAGGCCCTCCGCGGGCGATGCGACAATCCGATCGACCCTGCGCCCGGCCTGCCGCACGGCTTCGCGCAACAACGGTTCGAAATGCGCCGCCACACCGCCGACCAGCGAAACGGGAAGTCCGGCCGGATAACGGCTCAGGTTACGCTCGGCGAACTCGGCGAAGCAGCCGAGGATCATCTCCCGCACCTCGGGTCGTGCCGCATGCGCAGCGACGAAAGGTGCGAACGACGCCAGAAAGCGGTTGGCGAAAGGTTCGTTGTAGACCCGGCGGATGATCTGTTCGTAGGTCATGCCGCACGCCGCCGTAAGTTCCTCGCGCAGGGGAATATGCCCCTTGAATACCCCGTTGAGCAAACGGCGCCCCAGCGCCGAACCGCTGCCCTCGTCGCCCAGGATATAACCGAGCGGCGGCACGCTGCTCAGTATCCGCCCGTCGCGGACGCGGCAGGTATTCGACCCCGTACCGAGAATGCAGGCGATCCCCTCGCCGCGACCGTAAAGCGCACGGGCCGCAGCCGCGAGGTCCGACTCCACAGCGATTCGCACCGGTTCGACCCCGAAATGCGCGGCCAGCATGCGGGCCAGGCGTGCACTCGCCTCGGGAAAGGTAGCACCGCCCCCGGCGCCGTAAAAGTCGATGCGCTCCACCCCGTCGCAGGGCGGCAACGTCGCGAGCGCCTCGCCGATCTGCTCGGGCGTGTGCTGCACGGCATTGATGCCCCGGGTCCGGAAGGTACAAACCTCGCCGCAGCCTACGAACAGCCACGTGCTTTGGGTCGAGCCGCTGTCTACGATAATTTTCATGATTCGTCCGGTCTTCGTGTCAAAGATAAGGATTCCGCCGAAAAAACAAAAACGCCCGCATCGCTGCAAGCGTTTTTCGTTCAAAAGCCGGGGACTCCCCTACTTCGCGCTGTTGATGGCGCTCAACTGCTCGCACACGGCACCGAAAGCGTCGGCCATTTCGGCACGCAGGGCTGCATAGTGCTTGCGCACGAGCGAGCGGTTGTGCGGCTCGGCCGGATTCATCGATTTCTCGATCAAGGTATTGCGCACGGCGACAGCCTGCTGGAGCAGTGCGAAAATCTCCTCCTGCTTCTTCGGCTGAAAATACATCGCCATATCGCAATCGAACACGACCTCTTCGAGGCAGTAATCGATCTCCTTTTTCAGTTTACGCAAATTTGCCATAGTAATATCGTCGATTTTTGTTTTACGAAAGACAAAGTTAGCAATTCCTTTCGGATAAACAAACCTCCGTCGGATTAAATCGAGAGAACCATCTACAACTTTACATCGGCTCGGGTTTTCGGCTGTCATTTCATACAGGTTGGTCGTTGTCTCGCGGCCTTTGGCCGCGTTTACAAGTCTGACCCTCCCCTAAATCCCCTCCTCGGAGGGGACTTTAAGCGCGACTCGCAATGTTATAAGGATTTAAATTCGATTTAATGTAAAGTTGTATATAGTTACCTAAATCATTTTTCGGTCCCGTATCGCACGGCCGAGGTTCATTCTCCCCGGAAAGCCGCGAAACGATGACGGTCCTAAGCGAAATTGCGGCCGAGAAACCGAGACGATACAAAACGAATGTAAGCGACCATCAAATATTATGCGACAGCGGAGCCGGTACGGCCGCACTGGCATCGAAGTCGCCCCACCGCTCGGCAATCGTGTCGAGCGTCGAGAACAGCTCGTCGATATCGAGCGACGTAACGAGTTTCAGGCGCGTATCCTTGAAGTTGGGCAACCCCTTGAAATAGTTGGTCAGGTGGCGGCGCATCTCCAGAATTCCCACGTAGTCGCCCTTGATTTCGAGCGACTTGCGCAGGTGTTCCTTCGCGATCGCGACCCGTTCGACGACACTCGGCTGCGGCAGCGTTTCGCCCGTTCGCAGGAAATGCTTCACCTCGCGGAAAATCCACGGACGACCGTAAGTCGCACGGCCGATCATCACGCCGTCCACGCCGTAACGGTCGAACATCTCGGCGGCTCGGGCACCCGAATCCACATCGCCGTTGCCGATGATCGGGATCCGTATCTGCGGATTGTTCTTCACCTTCCCGATCAACGTCCAGTCCGCCTCGCCGCGGTACATCTGCGCCCGCGTACGGCCGTGGATCGTCAGCGCCGCGATGCCCGTATCCTGCAACCGCAAGGCGATTTCCTCGATATTCTTCGACGCATCGTCCCACCCCAGGCGGGTTTTGACCGTCACGGGAGTCTTCACCGCCTCGACGATCCGCCGCGTCATTTCGACCATCAGCGGCACGTCGCGCATCATGCCCGACCCCGCACCGCGCCCGGCGATCTTCTTCACCGGACAGCCGAAATTGATGTCGATCACGTCGGGACGCGCCGCCTCGGCCATGCGGGCCGCCTCGACCATCGGTTCGATCAGATGGCCGTAGATCTGAATGCCGACGGGACGTTCGCCTTCGTCGATCTCCAGCTTCTTGAGCGACTTGGCCGCATCGCGGATCAGTCCGTCCGAGGAGATGAACTCCGTGTAGACCATATCGGCGCCGAACCGCTTGCACATGTAGCGGAACGACGGATCGGTGACATCCTCCATCGGGGCCAGCAGCAGCGGCTTGTCTCCCAAATCTATATCGGCGATTTTCATGCTTCGCAGGGCGTTAATTTCCCGCAAAGGTAATGGATATTTGGCAATAAAATCGTAAATTTGCGGGCAAAATCTATCGAAACATGAATATCGAACAATTTATTTCGGAGGCCGTGCGCCGCTCGGTCGAAGCGCTCTACGGCGCCGCCGAGGGCGAACAGTTGCAGATTCAGAAGACCCGCAGGGAGTTCGAGGGCGATTACACCCTCGTAGTCTTTCCCCTGCTGCGACGAAGCCGCAAATCGCCCGAAGCCACGGCTACCGAAATCGGAGAGCATATCACGGCCAACGAGCCGGCATTCAAGTCGTTCAACGTCGTCAAAGGCTTCCTGAACCTCTCGCTCGACGCCTCGTTCTGGGGCGATCGGTTCGCGGAGATCGTCGCCCAGGCCGATTTCGGCACGGCACCCGCCACGGGCCGTACGATCATGATCGAATATTCGTCGCCCAACACCAACAAACCGTTGCACCTGGGGCATATCCGCAACAACCTGCTGGGATACTCCGTGGCGCAAATCCTGGCCGCCAACGGCCACACGGTCATCAAGGCCAACCTGGTGAACGACCGCGGCATCCACATCTGCAAATCGATGCTGGCATGGAAGCTCTACGGCAACGGGGAGACCCCCGCGTCGTCGGGCATGAAGGGCGACCACCTGGTCGGAAAATACTACGTCGAGTTCGACAAGCACTACAAGGCCCAGATCAAGGAGCTGGTAGCGGCCGGAGAATCGGAGGACGAAGCCAAGCGCAACGCCCCGATCATGCTCGAAGCGCAGGAGATGCTGCGCCGGTGGGAAGCCAAGGACCCCGAGGTATACGCCCTGTGGGAGACGATGAACGGCTGGGTTTACGAAGGTTTCGACGTGACCTACAAAGCCCTGGGCGTCGATTTCGACAAGGTGTACTACGAGTCGCAAACCTACCTCTTGGGCAAATCGCTCGTCGAGGAGGGGCTGAAGAAGGGCGTGTTCTACCGCCGCGACGACAACTCGGTATGGATCGACCTCACGGGCGACGGACTCGATGAAAAACTGCTGCTGCGCGGCGACGGCACCTCGGTATACATGACGCAGGACCTCGGCACGGCATTCCGCCGCTTCGAGGACAACCGTCTGGACGACATGATCTATGTCGTAGGCAACGAGCAGAACTACCACTTCCAGGTGTTGAAACTCGTGCTCAAGAAGCTGGGCTACGCCGCGTGGAGCGACCACATCACGCACCTCTCCTACGGCATGGTGGAGCTGCCCGAGGGCAAGATGAAGTCGCGCGAGGGCACGGTGGTCGATGCCGACGACCTGATCGCCGACATGGTGAAGACGGCCCGCGAGATGTCGGCCGAGCTGGGCAAGTTGGACGGCTGCACGGAAGAGGAGGCCGAGGCGGTTTCGACGATGGTCGGACTGGGGGCCCTGAAGTACTTCATCCTCAAGGTCGATCCCAAGAAGACGATGTTGTTCGATCCGCGCGAGTCGATCGACTTCAACGGCAATACGGGCCCCTTCATCCAATACACGCACGCACGTATCCGCTCCATCCTGCGCAAGGCCGACGAAGCGGGCATCGACTACACGTCGGCTTCCGACGCGGCGATGCTTCCCGAGGAGATCGAGTTGGTGAAGATGCTGACCGACTATCCCGCGACGGTGAAGTCCGCCGGGGAGAATTTCGCACCTTCGATTATCGGCGCCTACGTCTACGAACTGGCCAAGCAGTTCAACGGTTACTACCACGACCATTCGATCCTGCGCGAGGAGGACGAGGCGGTGCGCCGTCTGCGTCTGCAACTTGCGGCACAGGTCGCACGCGTGATCCGCAGCGGCATGAAGCTGCTGGGCATCGACGTCCCGGAGCGCATGTAATCCCCTCGGGGAAAAGACAAAAGAGTGCCGGCCGCGGGGTCGGCATTCTTTTTTGGCAGCTATATACAACTTCGCACCTCACCGGGTTTTCGTTCGTTGCCACTCTTAGGCCGGTCGTACACTCGCGGCCAAGGGCCGCGTTTATAATTAACCCCTCCCTCGGGAGGGGCTTAAAAATGCAACCCTCAAAGTAATGAACTTCGAGCTTCGGCAGCCGGACGAAAAGCAAACGCCGAAAAGTGTTGGTACGAATCTTGCGAGGAGAGCCGCAGGAATAAACCAACACAAATTAAGCGTGAAAACAATCGTTACAACTTTCGCCCTTTCTCTCGCGTTGTGTGCCGCCGCCGGAGCGACAGCACAGGTGAGAAACACGGTGCCGACGCCGAAGGCCGACACCGTATTGCTGTCGGAAACGACCGGCAGCGATTATATCGAACGCCGTTACGAGGTCAAGAATCAACACGATACCGAATATACGGTGCGTTATCAGATCAACCTGGCGACGCTCAATGCGACGCTCAACGGCAATTCGAAACAGCTGGACGAGCTCAACGCATTCGTCGGCGACCTTATGAAAGATACGTTGCTGCGCGTGAAATCGGTGACGATTACGGGTTACTCGTCGCCCGACGGACCGCGGGCCTTCAACGAATCGCTGGCAGCGCGTCGTGCGCGCGACTTCAAGAATTACGTCGACCGAAAATACGACTTCTCGAAGAAGTTCGACGTTACGGTACACTCCGTCGCCGAAGATTGGGAGATGTGCCGCGAACTGGTCTCCCGGTCGCAGATGCCCGACCGTCAGGCCGTATTGACGGTGATCGACGGCACGCAGGGCTCCGAAGCCAAGGAAGCGGCTCTGAAGCAGATGCCCGCCGCCTGGGACTACATGAAAGCGAACATCCTGCCGCCGATTCGCCGCGTGGTGATGGAGATCGCCTACGGCGGCGGCAAAGTGATCGTCGAGCGTATTCCGATCGCCTGTCCGGAGCCCCCGCAGCCCCAGGAACAAGCCTGCGAACCCAGTACGCCCTGTCCCCCGCAGAACGAATGTTCGCAGTGCGACTGTTATACGATCGATGAATCGATCACGGGACTGATCGTCGAGATGCCGGAGCCGGGTACCGACTTCACGCCGACAACCTACGAGGGCCGGCATGCGATACGCGAAGATGCCCGCCGGGTCGAGACCTACTCCGAGCGTGCCGAGCGCAAAGCCGGACACGTCGGCCACAAAGACCGACACGGCGCTCGCAAGATCAGCCGCAAGGAGGCCAAAGCCCTCAAAAAGGCCGAGAAAGCTGCGATCGAGGCTGCACGCGAAGCCGATAACTTATAGTACGCAAACGAAAAATCCGCCCTTTTGCGAGGGCGGATTTTTCATTTGCAGGCGAGCCGACTATTCAGTCTCGGCAGCCTCCTCCCCCGGAGCCGACGGAAGTTCGAATTTGGTGAACCCGGCAGCTACCAGCGTGTTGTACCACGAGAAGCATTTCTTGATATCCGAGACATGCACCCGGTCGCGGTCGTACTCGGGAAGCACCTCGGCGAAAGCCTCCTTCAGACGCTCGGGAGTCTCCTTGTGGCTGATGGTCTGAGCACCGTTCGTATGCTCGTAGATACGCGTGAAAACGTCGGCCAGCGGAATATCGTCGCCCTCGGTAAACATCGAAATCTCGGTCAGGGCGCTTACCTTCGATGCTGCGGAGGCGTTCATGCGACGACCGTCCGCCAGCGATTCCACGATTACGCCGCGCGTCGACTGCGCCACGTATTTGTACAATCCGGGCTGGCCCGAGATTGCCAGAATTTCTTTCAGTTCCATGTTTCTGTTATTTGAATTGAATCTTTCAGTCTTTGCGTAGGTGCACGTCCATTTGCGGGAAGGGGAAGTTGATGCCCGCCTTCGGCAGTTCGTTGTAGAAACGTTCGTTATACTCGAAAAAGACGTTCCAATAATCGGCATTCCCGACCCAGGCACGCACGGTGAGGTTCACCGAGTTATCGGCCAATGCGGCGACCCATACCACCGGCGCGGGGTCCTTCATGACACGTCCGTCGGCGGCGAGCATCGCGAGAATCTCGCGCCGCGCCGCAGTCACATCGTCGCCGTAGGATATGCCGATACTCCAATCCACACGCCGCTGCGGAGCCGTCGTATAGTTGTCGATGATGGCCGTAGCGATGGCATTGTTCGGAATGTAGATCGTCTGATTGTCGCCCGTGGTGATGACCGTCGAGAAGAGTTTGATGTCGCGGACGGTACCCGACTGTCCCTGCGCCGAGATGAAATCACCGATGCGGTAAGGTTTCAGCAGCAGGATCATCACACCGCCGGCGAAGTTCTGCGCCGTACCGCTCAGGGCCATACCGATGGCCAGCGTAGCGGCCGAGAAGACGGCGATGAGCGACGTGACGTTGACCCCCAACGTCTGCACGACGATCATCGCGAGAATCAGCGTGAAGACGACCCGGATCGTATTGCGCAGGAAGGCCCGCAGCGAGATATCCACCTGCCGGTGCTCCATCGCGACGTCCAACAGCCGCACGACGTGCCGCACGATCCAACGGCCGATGAAATAGATTCCCAGTGCGATCACGATCTTGATGGCGATCCAGATCGACTCGGAGAGGAACGTGCGCCCCAACTCCTGGAGATCGAGGTTCACGATCCGGTCCACCGCCTGGGCGAAATTGGCTTTCTGTACGCTATCGGGCAGAAGCAGCGGAGCTTCCTCCGCAAGAAATGTCCACATAAAGGCTCTTTTTAAACTTCGAAGCAATGATACCGGGCCGCTTAACGCAAAGTGAAAGACTGCCTTTTCGGGAAGACCTTTCACCTTCAGCCTCGATACGAGTATCATTGCCGACGACAAAAATAGGGAAAATCTCGCAATTTGAAAAATCCTGCGAGACACCTGCCGTGCATTCCGCATTTTTTCACTACTTTTGTACGGTTCCGGCAGGCGCATGACCCCGAACAAAGGATTCCCGAGCGGAACGCCATGCGCCGGAAGCCTCAAAAAACACCTCTCCATGCAACACGACCGAATAGAGATCATCCAAGTGAACATTTCGGGCGAAGACAAGCCCGGCATGACCTCCTCGCTCACCGAAATTCTGGCCCGCTACGACGCCTTCATCCTGGATATCGGCCAGGCCAACATCCACCAGTCGCTAACGCTCGGCATGCTGATAAAAACCACGGCCGACAAGTCGGGCAGCATCATGAAAGAGCTGCTGTTCAAGGCTTCGGAACTGGGTGTGATGATCCGCTTCACGCCGATCTCCGAGGAGCGCTACGAAGCGTGGGTCGGCCGCCAGGGCAAGAACCGCTACATCATCTCGCTGCTGGGCCGTACCGTCACGGCGCGCCATATCGCCGAAGTGACCAAGGTCGTGGCCCAGCACGGGCTCAACATCGACGCCATACGCCGTCTGACAGGACGCATTCCGCTCGACCGCGAAGACCGTTCGGCCCGCTCCTGCATCGAACTCTCGGTGCGCGGATCGCTCACGGACGCCGACCGCAGCGCCATGCAGGAGGCTTTCATGAACCTCTCGGATACGGGGCTCGACGTCTCGTTCCAGAAGGACGATATCTACCGCCGCAGCCGCCGATTGATCTGCTTCGATATGGATTCGACGCTTATCGAAACCGAGGTGATCGACGAACTGGCCGAAAGGGCCGGCGTGGGCGAACAGGTACGGGCGATCACGGCCAGCGCCATGCGCGGCGAGATCGATTTCCGCGAGAGCTTCACCCAGCGCGTGGCACTGCTGCGGGGACTCGACGTCTCGGTCATGGAGGATATCGCGCGCAACCTGCCGATCACCGAAGGGCTGGAGCGCATGATGACGATCCTCAAGCGCGTAGGCTACAAAACGGCGATTCTCTCGGGCGGTTTCACCTACTTCGGCAACTACCTGCGGCAGAAATACGGTTTCGACTACGTATATGCCAACGAACTCGAAATCGAAGACGGCCACCTGACGGGCCGCTACCTCGGCGAGGTGGTGGACGGACGCCGCAAGGCCGAGCTGCTGCGGCTGCTGTGCCAGTTCGAGTCGATCAATATCGCCCAATCCGTCGCCGTCGGCGACGGGGCCAACGACCTGCCGATGTTGAACTTAGCGGGTCTCGGTATCGCCTTCCACGCCAAACCCAAAGTGAAGGCCACGGCCCGGCAGTCGATCTCGACCATCGGTCTCGACGGCATCCTCTACTTCCTCGGGCTGAAGGATTCGACCATCGAATAACCGATTCCCGACAATGCGCATCCGGCCGATCCTGCTGCTGACCACGGCACTGCTCTGCGGCAGTTGCTACGACTCGTCGTTCGGCCGGGCGGAGGAACGTCCGACGGACGAAGCTGCGACCGTCACGATCCGCCACCTGTGCGAAACGTTTCTCGACGAGACGGTCCGCATCACGGGCGACCTCGTATGCACGGGGATCGTCACGACTTCCGACCGCGAGGAGAATTTCTACCGCTCGCTCTGCATCGAGCAGGACGGTGCCGCCGTGGAGATTATGGCGGGCGTCGACCGGCTCTACAACGACTACCCCATCGGCTGCCGCGTGACGATTCGACTGCGCGGACTGGCCCTCGGACGCAGCCGGGGCGTGGTGCAGATCGGCCGCTATCCGACAGCCGGAAGCGGCTATGCGACCGATTACCTCGCCTCGCAACCGGCGCTCGACGCCGCAGTGACCCGCCACGGAACCGAGCGGGTGGAGGTGCGGCCCGCGACCTTGCGCTACGACCAGCTCACGCCGGAATCGTGCGGACGACTCGTACGCATGGATTATCTGGAATTCCGCCCCGACGATCCCGAAGTCCCCGCCACCTGGAGCGGCAACCGCCTTTTCACCGACACCGCGGGAAACGAAATCCGCACTTACGTACGCACCTACGCCCGTTTCGCCGATCGTACGATCACGCCCGGATTCTATGCAATCACAGGCATTCTCCAACGCGACGACGCGGGACATTATCTGCTCAAACCACGCGATGAAGCCGATATTTCACCGATGCACTGAGCTGCTCTGCGCCCTGCTCCTGTTCGGCACGGCCTGCGACGAAGCCACCGAAGCCCGCTTCGACGGCGACGGCGAAGTCCTGTCCATTGCTTATTTCAAAACGCTGTGCCGGGGTGCGAGTACGACCGTAAGACAGGACGTCGTGATCCGCGGCCGAGTAACGGGCAACGACCGTTTCGGAGAATTCGACCGCCGGATCGTCCTCGAGGATGCCAGCGGCGGCATTACCGTGGCCATCGATCATCCCGAACTGGCCGACCGTTACCCGATCGGCATCGAAGTCACGGTGCTCTGCAACGGATTGACGCTGCTGGATTACGGCGGGAAGATCATCCTGGGCACGGAACCCGACGAACAGGGCATCGGGCTTATCCCGCGCAACGAACTGTCCCGCTACCTGCGCACGACAATTCCCGCGGCGGGGCGCCCTACCCCTACGCCACGCCATTTCCACGACATCGATACGCGCTCGATAGACACCTACGTCCGGTTCGACGACGTACGGTTCCCCGACGGCGGCACCTGGTGCGCGACCGATCCCGACACCCATCGCAGCCTTACGACCGAACACCGGATCATCGACCGCGAAGGCAACGCATTCACCGTCCGCGTACTTTACAGCTGCGCCTACGCGAAAAAGCCGGTACCCGAAGGCACCGGCTCCTTATGCGGCATCGTCGATTATTTCAACGGTCGGTTCACGCTGCGCATCACCAACCACGAGACGGAATTCGTCAACGCTGGAGCGCTTCCCACAGCATATCCTTCAACCGCTGGATATTGAGCCCCGAAACGGAGGAGATGAAGACCGCAGGAACGCCTTCGGGCAAATGCTGGCGCATCTCGGCGATCAGTTCGTCGTCGAGCATGTCGCATTTCGTGACGGCCAGCAATCGCTCCTTATCCAGCAACTCGGGGTTATACTGCGTCAACTCGCCCAGCAGGATTTCGTAATCGCGCCGCAGATCGTCGCTATCGGCCGGTATCATGAACAGCAGCACCGAATTGCGCTCGATATGGCGCAGGAAGCGGGTTCCCAGGCCGCGCCCCTCGTGCGCACCCTCGATAATACCGGGAATATCGGCCATGACGAAGGATTTGTGATCGCGCACCTCGACGATGCCCAGATTGGGTTCGAGCGTCGTGAACGCATAGTTCGCGATCTTGGGTTTGGCCGCCGAAACCACCGACAACAGCGTCGATTTACCCGCATTGGGAAAACCGACCAGCCCGACATCGGCCAGCACCTTCAATTCGAGGATGAAGGCCCCTTCGTCGCCCTCCTCGCCCGGCTGCGCATAGCGCGGCGTCTGGTTCGTGGCGCTTTTGAAATGCCAATTGCCCAGGCCTCCGCGGCCGCCCTGCAACAACACCAGTTCTTCGCCGTCTTCGGTAACCTCTCCGACCAACTCCGTGGTCTGCCCCTCCTCGGTCTCGACGACACGGCGCGCCACCGTGCCCAGCGGCACCGGAATGACGATATCGCGCGCATCCTTGCCCGACGAGCGGGCACCCGAGCCGTTCTGTCCGTCCTCGGCGAACTGGTGACGTTGGTATTTGAGGTGGATAAGCGTCCAGTATTGTTTGTCGCCGCGAAGCACGATGCTGCCGCCCTTGCCGCCGTCACCGCCGTCCGGACCGCCGAACGCCACGAATTTCTCGCGACGGAAATGGGCCGAGCCGGCACCGCCATGACCCGAACGGGCGAATATCTTCACGTAATCTACGAAGTTCGAACCTGCCATAACTGCTTGTATTTGGCTGCAAAGATAGTGCAAGTCGCGGGTTCGGCCAAATTTATTCGCCGCAGGATCACGGATACGGTGTTTACGAACTCCGGTCGGAGGATTTTTGCAGGCTCGAATGTCCGAAAAACCGCAGGTTCCGAGCGCAGAATTACGCCGAGAGCCCGACGGAAAAACGGCTCGCCACGATAGCGTGTAAAACGAATCGAGGCTGCTCCGTCAACGAGTCGTAGACTCCGCCATCATGGGAAAATCGACCGCCCCGAATAAAAAAATCCCTCCTGTCCCGATCGAGACAAGAGGGAAGTAAAGTACATATTCGAAAGAGTCTGCGAAATCGATTCATGCGCAAACGGAAGGCATCTACGGCTTTAATCCAGAAATCCTTCGTCCACGAGCCGCTCCCGCACCCGGGTCCAATCGACCACGGGCCGCCGGCATCCGTCGACGAATCGCAGGGGGCACCCCAAATTGCTGTCGTCGATATACAAATCGGCATACACCTTGGGCGAGGAGGTCCAGGAACGCTGCTGCGGATTTTCGTTCACGGCGTAAAGCGGAATTTTCCGATCCTGGAACCAAGCCACGGCATCATCCAACAACTTACCGCTGCGCATGGTCAACAGGATCAATCGGAATCCCTTGCCCACAAGCTCCTGCAACACCGGTACTGCACCCGCATCCTCCCCGACATAGGGATATTCATGCGTCACCACCGTTCCGTCGAAATCGACGGCGATCACCGTTTCCCGATTCGCCATAGCCGTCAATGCTTGGATTTACGCCCCAAATTGCGGAAGAAGTTGACGATCCGCTTGCGGTAGCTGGTCTCCTTGAGATCGTCGCCATAACCGTAACCGTAGCCATATCCGTAACCATACCCGTAGCCATAACCATATCCGTGACGGCGGGTATGGGTGCCGTTGAGTACGATACACATGTTATGCAACTTCTTCTCCCGGTAGAGGCGCTCGATATCGGGCAACTGGCGCCGATCCAACACCCCTTCGCGTACGATATAGAGGCAAAGATCGGAAAGACGATCGGTAATCACGGCATCCGCCACGGACATGGCCGGCGTACTGTCGAGGAAAATATAGTCGTAGCGACCGCGTAAATCCGCCATGAGCCGATCCAGTTTCTCCGACAAGAGCATCTCCGTAGGATTGGGCGGCTGAATACCCGAGAGAATCACATCGAGATTCTTGTGGATATTCGACGGAACGATCAACTTCTCGGGATCGGTCTGCGTTCCGGCCAGATAGCTCGTAATGCCGTTTTTGTTATTGGCCTGCCCCAGCAGCGTCGTAAGTGCGTGACGGCGCAGGTCGAGGTCGACCAGCAGGACCCGTTTCCCGGCCATCGCCAGCGTCATGGCGAGATTCATCGCCACGAAGGTCTTACCGGCATGAGGATTCGACGAAGTGAAAAGCACGCTCTGGACCCCCTTGCCGGTCGAAACATTCATGAACGACATGTTCGAACGCAGGATGCGGAATGCCTCGGAAAGCGCATCGCGACCGGTTTCACGCACGACGATACCCGACTTCACCTCGTTTTCATAAGCCGGGATATCGCCCAGGAAGGGAGCGCTTACGACATCCTCGATATCCTTGCGGCCCCGAATCGTCGTGTCGAGCATACCGATGAGGAACAGCAGACCGAACGGAATGGCCAATCCCGCCATCAGAGCCACGCACAGAATAATCATCGGACGCGGCGATACGGGACTGGGACTGCCGTAAGCCAGGTCGATCACCCGGGAATTGCTCTCGGCGATGGCGTAATTGAGCTGGGTCTCCTCCTGCTTGTTGAGCAGGTAGAGGAAAAGCTCCTCCTTGATCTTCTGCTGACGCGTAATGCCGAGCATGACCTTCTCCTGCGAAGGCATGGTAGAGATCCGGCGGTTGGCCTGTTCCTCCTCCTTGCGCAGATTCTCGCGCTGGATTTCGAGCGTCGAGATATGCGACTCGAGCGAAGCCAGAATCGACTGTCGCAACGAGGCCAGCACGCTGTCCAACTCCTGGATGACCGGGCTGCTGCTCGTCGAATTGGTCTTCAGCTTCTCGCGGCGAAGCACGACGTTGTTGTATTTGTCGATCTGAGAAGCAATGGAAGCGCTGTTGACCGTCATAATCATCGGGATCAACTGTCCGGCATTGGCGGCATCGTCCAGGTAAGCCGACAAATATTGCGCGACATTGATCTGGTTTTCGAGCGAAAGGCCCTCGGTTTTATACCGGGAGCTCTCCGACACGCTGCGCGACGCCTCCGACGTAATATCGATCATGCGGTTATCCTTCTTGATATCCTCGATATTGCGGTCCACGTCACCCAACTCCTGGCCGATCACCTTCAAACGCGAAGCGATGAAATCGCCCGTGAGCACCGAAATGCGGCGCTTATCCTCGATCGCATCGTCGTTATAAGCGGAAATAAGCGTATTAATGACATCCTCCGCGCGTTTCGGAACGGAGTTGCTCATCGTAATAATGACGACCGAAGCCTGTTTGTTGGCTACGTCGCACTTCACAGCTCCCCGATAGGCATTCGTCACGGCGCTAAGGCTTCCCTTCGAAACGGAGATCGGCTTGCCGAGGTAGTCCTCGTTCATGAACAGGGTCTTCGACACGACGACCTGTCCTACGGGCGTCGTGATCGTATCGCCGTATTGCGCCTCGATCACGCGGCGATTCTCCTGCTTGTTATCGCTCTGGGCGATGAACTTATCCATGAAACGGGTGAGTCGCAAGCGCTTGTCGTCGACCGGAGTGATCTCCATCGAGAGCGCATGCTCGTCGTTGCTGTCGACGAAAGCGACCTGAATCGGCTCCTGACCGTAGAGGTCGAAATCGCGCAGACGTCCGTGAACGCGGTAAGACGTCGTAAGATTGAGCCGTTTGACGACCTCGGACATCAGATAACGCGATTGCAGGATGTAAATCTCGTTATCCACGTTTCGACGCGACTGGAATCCGGCCAGATCGCTGAAAGCCTGCAATTCGACATCGCCGCCCTTACGCGAGTCCTTGACCAGAATCGTACCCGTACGGCTGTAAATCCGCGGCGTGCTGGCCAAATAATAATAGGCGACGCAAAGGCACAGGAAAACCGAAAGGACGAACCAATACCAATTGTCGATTCCCATCCGGATGATATCGTGCAGGGTAATCGTCGCAGTGGTCTGTTCGTTATCCGTCATCGACGGATGCATCTGCTGTTCTGTCATGACTCGAATTTATTTTCGGGTAAGTGTTACGATCAGCGTAGCGACCGAAACGGCCGTACTGACGAGCGAAATATAGAAACTACGGTTCTGGCTGATCTCACTCGTCTGCGCTTTGTATTTGTTGGGTTTCACGTAGATGACGTCGTTCTGCTGGATGTAGAACGCCGGAGAATCGTAAATATCTTTCGAGGTGAGATCGAGGAATTCGATCGTCCGCACTCCGTCGGTCTCCCGCTGTACGGCCACCTCCGTACGGATACCGTAGACGGTCAGGTCGCCGGCCAGAGCCAGGGCGTCGAAGATCGAAAGGCGGTCGCGCGTGAGGGTATACTGGCCCGGACGGGCGACTTCGCCGATGACCGAAATACGCATATCCTCGAACTGGACATTGACCGTCGGGTCGTTGATATAACCGCCCTCTATGATCTTGTCGGCGATCGTCTTGGCCAGTTCGTGGCGCGTCATACCCTTGCATTCGATCCGGCCGATCACGGGAATATCGAGCATACCCTGCTCGTCCACGGTACGGACCTGCAACGCCTGCGCACTCGTAGCGCCAGCCACCTGAGTGCCTGTCAAAGAATTATAAGAGGTAGACGAATTGAACGGCACAGCCAGTTCCGGGTCCTTGCTGTTGACGACGACCGTCAGCCGGTCGAGCGGTTTGATGCGTATCTGCCCCTCTTCCGCGATCTGCTCGGGAGTATAGGTGCGAGCATCCTGCAAATACCATACGCGCTTCTGCGCTGCACAGGAGGCGAGCAAAACGGCCGAAAGCGCCATCGCCAGCAATCTGAATCGAATCATAGAAACGTATTTTGATAGATTGTCGGCAAAGATAGTAAAAAAATTCCAGCGAAACACCTTTTCGGTCACCTATTTTACAAATATGTCCGCCCGTTCCATTCCCCGCAGCGAATTTTCCGAAGAAATTATCGTATCTTTGGCCTCCGAAAAACGAAACGACGATGATGGGTCTGCACCCCGAATGGAGTTACCGGAGCGTGATCTACGAAATGAACGTACGCCAGCTCACGCCCGAAGGAACATTGAGAGCCGCAGCTTCGCGGCTGGATTTTCTGCACGATATGGGAGTCGATGCGATCTGGCTCATGCCGATCTATCCGATCGGTCGGCGAGACCGCAAAGGTTCGCTGGGGTCCTACTATTCGATCCGGGACTACTGCGCCGTAAATCCCGAACTGGGGACGATGGAGGACTTGGACGACTTCATCGCCCGGGCACACCGTCTGGGAATGAAAATCCTGCTCGACTGGGTGGCCAACCACACCTCGCGCGACGCCCGCTGGCTCGACGAATGCCCGGCTTCCTGGTACGAACGCGACGCATCGGGCGCCCCGGCCGTGCCGTGGGACTGGTCCGATACGGCGAAACTCGACTATGCCAACCGCGAAGTATGGAACGCACAGGCCGAAGCGATGGAGTTCTGGATCCGGGAACATGCCGTAGACGGATTCCGTTGCGACATGGCCATGCTCCTGCCCATCGATTTCTGGAACGAAACGACGCGGCGGCTGCGCAACGGGAAACCCGACCTGTTCATGCTCGCCGAGGCCGAGGAGCAGAACCTCTTCGAACAAGGGGCTTTCGACGCCTGCTACGCCTGGGAGATGCACCATCTGATGAACGACGTCGCACGGCAACGGGTACGCGTCACCTCGCTGCGCGACTATCTCTATGCCGACCGGAAACGCTATCCCCGCTCGGCCATGCGGCTGGCCTTCACGTCGAATCACGATGAAAACTCGTGGAACGGCTCGGAGTTCACGCGCCTGGGAGCCGCCCGCGAAATCATGGCGGTCTTCACGTTCGTCGTGCCGCGCGGACTGCCGCTGATCTACACCGGGCAGGAGGTCGGATACGACCACTCGTTCGCCTTCTTCGACCGCGATCCTATCCCCCACTACGGCCGCAATACGTTCACGGCGCTCTACCGAAAACTCGCCGAACTACGACACGCCAACCCGGCGCTGGCTGCGGGCGAACGGGGCGGCGAAATGATCGAAATCCGCAACAATGCCGAAGACTGCCTGATGACGATGGTGCGCGAAGCGGACGGCAACCGGGTGATTTCGATTCTGAACATGTCGCCCTACCGCATCCATGCCGACTACCATACGGGCATCTATGCAGGCATGTACACCGATGCGATGAGCGGACAGCCGTATGAGTTGCGCGGACGTGTCGAGGAGGATATGGAGCCGTGGAGTTATCTGATTCTCACCCTGAATGAAATCAGTCGGTAAAGAGCTTCGGAAAACGGCTATTATAATATAAGTGTAACCATTACGGTTAATGCTTCGCGGTCTCCAGCCACTCCGCCGAAGCGGTGTTCTCTGAGGAACTTTACGATTTCTGTTTCCTGACATTCCAACCCCAAAAACAAGAAAAGTCTCAGCTTTCGGCTGAGACTTTTTCTTTCGTCGGGGAGACTGGATTCGA
>CANPHE010000044.1 GCA_947573795.1 uncultured Alistipes sp.
CATGATATGTAAAAAGGCAACTACATGCAATTTTACACGAAACCGGCCTATAACCTTATCACTTTGCGGGTTGTAGTAGAAGTCCCCTCCGAAGAGGGGATTTAGGGGAGGATCGGATTTATGAATGCGGTCGGGGGCCGCGAGGCTTCGGCCGTCGAAGGCCGGATGACGGTCCGATGCCAGAAACAGACATGATATGTAAAAATATAACACCATGAAAAAAATTTGGTATATGGCCTTTCTGATGACTTTTGCGGCGATGCCGTTCGGCTGCCGGGGACGTTCGGGCGGCGAGGGTGCTGCGCAGACGTCTGAAGCGAAGGTTTATTTTACGCGCGAGATCACGCCGCAGGCACTCGTGCGCATCTACGAAGCGCTGGGGCGCGAGGCGACGGGCAAGGTCGCCGTCAAACTCTCGACCGGCGAACCGGGCGGGCACCATTTCCTGCAACCGGCCTTGATCGGTGATCTGGTTCGCAAGGTCGGCGGCACGATCGTCGAGTGCAATACGGCCTACGGCGGCGGGCGGGCCCGTACGGCCGATCACCTGAAGGCCGCCGCCGATCATGGGTTCACGGCGATCGCTCCGGTCGATATCATGGATGCCGAGGGTGAGGCGGCTCTTCCGGTCTCGGGCGGCAGGCACCTGCGAGAAGATTTCGTCGGCGCGCATTTCCTCGACTACGACTTTACGGTCGTCCTGTCGCACTTCAAAGGTCATGCGATGGGCGGCTTCGGCGGTGCGGTGAAGAACATTTCGATCGGTATCGCCTCGTCGTCCGGCAAGGCGTGGATCCATAGCGCCGGGAAAACCCGTACCGATCCGTGGAGCGATCTGCCCGCTCAGGACGACTTCCTGGAGTCGATGGCCGAGGCGGCCAAGGCCGTGGCGGATCATTGCGGGGATAAGATTCTATACATCAACGTGATGAACAACCTCTCGGTGGATTGCGACTGCGATGCCCATCCGGCGTCTCCCGAAATGGGCGACGTGGGCGTCCTCGCCTCGCTCGATCCCGTGGCGCTCGACCAGGCGTGCGTCGATCTGGTCTACGCTTCGGAGGATGCGGGCAAGGTGCATTTGATCGAGCGGATGGAGTCGCGCCACGGGATTCATACCCTCGAATACGGCGAGGCGATCGGCCTGGGCAGCCGTGCCTACGAATTGGTCGAACTGGACGAATAAGCGACTCGCGATGAAGGGGATTCTGCGGCTGGATCACGTATTCCAGTATAACGACCTGATGGGCATCGAGACGCTGCACCCGCTGGTCAGCGTGGCCGATCTTTCGACGTTGGCACCGGTTCCGGGCGGTCTTCGCAGCTACGGATTCTATGCCCTGTTCCTCAAGGAGGTATCGTGCGGCGATCTGGTATACGGACGGCAGACCTACGACTATCAGGAGGGAACGGTGGTCTGCCTGGCCCCGGGGCAGGTCTTCGGCGTGAAGGACGACGGGCGGTTGCGGCAGCCCAAAGGCTGGGCTCTGCTGTTCCATCCCGACCTGCTGCGCGGAACGGCGCTCGGACGCAACATCCGCAACTATACCTTCTTCTCCTACGAGGTGCGCGAGGCGCTGCACCTCTCGGAGCAGGAGCGCAGCACGGTCGTGGAGTGCCTGCGCAATATCCGCCACGAGTTGGAACATGCCATCGACAAACACAGCCAGACGTTGATCGTCAACAACATCGAAATGCTGCTCAACTACTGCGTGCGTTTCTACGACCGGCAGTTCGTCACGCGCAGCCGCACGGCCAACAAGGATATTCTGGTGCGTTTCGAGGAGTTGTTGCACGACTATTTCGAGTCGGAACTCCCGCAGACGTTGGGACTGCCGACGGTGCAGTACTGCGCCGAGCAGCTGTGTCTGTCGCCCAACTATTTCGGCGACCTCATCAAGCGGGAAACGGGCTGTACGGCGCAGGAGCATATCCGTGCGCGGCTGATCGATACGGCCAAAGAGCTCGTTTTCGACGGCAGCCGTTCGATCGGCGACGTCGCATATATGCTGGGATTCAAATATCCGCAGCATTTCACCCGGCTTTTCAAACAGGTCGTGGGATGCTCGCCTCAGGAATATCGGAAAGTGAATTGAACATAAAGAATGATGGAATATCGTATATTGGGACGTACGGGCCTGCGCGTCAGCGCTGTGGCCCTCGGATGCGAAGGCTTCGTCGGCAAGACGCCCGAAGCCGTGCGCGCCGATTTCGACTATGCCGCCGCCCGGGGTGTCAATTTCGTGGATATCTACGCCTCGGACCCCGAGCTGCGGAGCAATATCGGCCGGGCTTTGGCCGGCCGCCGCGGCGACTTCATCGTGCAGGGGCACCTCTGCTCGACGTGGGAAGAGGGACAGTATTTGCGCACGCGCGATCCGGAAAAGACACTCGCGGCGTTCGAAGACCTGCTTGCCCGGCTGGAAACCGACTATGTGGATATCGGCATGATCCACTACGCCGATCAGCTGTCCGACTGGCAGGCGATCGTCGACGGTCCGATCCTACCGCTCGCCGAGCGGCTCAAGGCCGAGGGGCGTATCCGGCATATCGGACTGAGCAGCCACAATCCGGCCGTGGCGCAGCAGGCTGCGGAGTCGGGGCGCATCGACGTGCTGATGTTCTCGATCAACCCCTGCTACGACCTTCAGCCCGCCGGGGAGGATGTCGAAGCGCTGTGGGCCGACGAGAGCTATGCTTCGGCGTTGCACAACATCGATCCCGAGCGCGAACGCCTCTACGAGACGTGCGAACGTTTGGGCGTCGGTATCGACGTGATGAAGGTCTACGGAGGCGGTGATCTGCTGAGCGAGGCCAATTCGCCGTTCGGCCGTGCGCTGACACCCGTGCAGTGTATGGAATATGCGCTGACGCGCCCCGGTGTGGCGGCCGTGATGGTCGGCTGCCGGACGACGGCTGAGATGCAGGCCGCGATCGACTGGTGCGGGGCTTCGGCCGCCGAACGCGACTATACGGCGGCGATCGCCGGGATGGAGCGCTTCACGTGGCAGGGACATTGCATGTATTGCGGCCATTGTGCGCCGTGCAGCGTCGGGATCGATATCGCTTCGGTGAACAAGTTCTACAACCTTTGTCCCTCCGACGACGATATTCCCGAAACGGTGCGCGAACACTACCGTGTGCTGACGCACCATGCCGGGGAGTGTATCGGCTGCGGCCGCTGCGAGCGCAACTGTCCGTTCGACGTGGAGATCGTCGAAGGAATGCGTCGTGCCACAAAACGATTTGGATATTGAATGCTATGAAACGAATTCCGTTTTTGATGACTTTGGTCGCGATGACCTGTTCGGCCGGAGGATTCGGCGCCCGGGCCGCTTCGACCGGAAAAACACTGGTCGTGTACTTTTCGCACAGCGGAAATACGCGGGTCGTGGCCGAGCGGATCGCCCGCGCGACCGGAGCCGATTTGTGCGAGATCGTTCCCGCGAAATCCTACCCGACCGATTACCGTACGGTGGTCGATCAGGCCAAGCGGGAGATCGAAGCCGGATATCGCCCGGCTTTGGCCGCAGGGGCGCCCGATCCGCAGAATTACGACGTCGTATTCGTCGGTTCGCCCTGCTGGTGGTATACCATCGCGCCGCCCGTAGCGACGTGGCTCGCGGCGCACGATTTCTCGGGCAAGCGGATTATCCCCTTCATGACCCACGAAGGCAGCCGCATGGGACACAGCGAACAGGATATCCGCGAGTTGTGCCCCGGTGCGACGGTTGCCGAAGGATTGCCCGTGCGCGGCGGTGCGGTCGGCGATTCGGCTCCGGCCGTGGAAAAATGGCTCGCAAAACTGGGTGTGCGATGAGACCGGTCGTATCGGCGGAGGAGCGGACTCGCCTGGTCGAGCTGCTTTTTGCGGAGAATGCTTCGTGCGTGATTCGCAACGGGTCGGAGACGCGGATTTTCCGGGAGCGGGGCGTGCGCGATCTCTATCGGCTGCTCGGGGAGGACCCGGCATTTCTCGCCGGCGCTTTCATCGCGGATAAGGTCGTGGGCAAAGGTGCCGCGGCGCTGATGATCCTGGGCGGCGTGAGCGAGGTTTATGCCGATGTTATCAGCCGGCCGGCGCGCGAACTGCTGCGCAAGTCCCGCGTGCGGGTCGAATATACGCTCGAAGTACCCCATATCGTCAACCGGGCCGGTACGGGAATGTGTCCCGTGGAGACGTTGTGCCGCAAATGCCGCACGGCGCAGGAATGCCTGCCCTTGATCCGCGGATTCCTGGAGGAACTCGAAAGAAACGAATAAATTATAATACACCAAACTTACCTCGAATCCTTATTACTTTGCGAGTCGCACCCGGAAGTCCCCTCCGAGGAGGGGATTTAGGGGAGGGTCAGACTTGTAAACGCGGCCAAAGGCCGCGAGACGACAGCCGTTCCGAGCGAAATTGCGGTCGAAAGGCAGATGAAGTGCAAATGTTACCATAAACAATCAAAACGATGCAAACTACAACCGTTAAACTCTATTCGCTGCGTTACGACGAGGCGCGTACCTACCTTTTCGCAGCCGCTTTCGTGCTGGGCAATATCGCCCTGCCGCAATTGTGCCACCTTTTTCACCTGGGAGGCCCTACGTGGCTGCCGATCTACTTCTTTACGCTCGTCGGCGCCTATAAATACGGCTGGCGCATGGGCTTGGCTACGGCCCTCGTCTCGCCGCTGCTGAACTCGGCGCTCTTCGGAATGCCTGTCGTGGCGATGCTTCCGGCCGTCCTGCTCAAATCGACGCTCCTGGCTCTCGCGGCCGGAACGATCGCGCAGCGCACCCGCCGGGCGTCGCTCGCGCTGTTGGCTGCCGCGGTCGCGTTCTACCAGACGGTCGGCACGCTGGGCGAGTGGGCGATCGCGGGCGATCTCTATGCCGCCGTGCAGGATTTCCGACTCGGAGTGCCGGGCATGTTGTTCCAGATCGTCGGCGGATGGTGGGTTATCAATCGCTTGATTCGCGGGTGATATGGCCGGACTTTTAGGATTCGGATGCATGCGCCTGCCGCTGCTTCGGGAGGACGATGCCGCGGCTGTGGATACGGCGCAGGTCGAACGGATGGTCGATACGTTCCTCAAACGGGGACTCACCTATTTCGATACGGCGTACATGTATCACGACTTCAAGAGCGAGTGCGTGATGCGTGAAACGCTCGTCGAACGCCATCCGCGCGGCAGTTTCACGCTGGCATCGAAGTTGCCGACGATGTTCCTCGAAAAGGAGGGCGACCAGGAGCGGATTTTCGACGAACAGCTCGCAAAATGCGGCGTCGACTATTTCGACTACTACCTGCTGCATAACCTGAATATCGCCAATTACGAGAAGGCGCGGCGTTTCGACAGCTTCGCGTTCGTGGCCCGCAAGAAGGCCGAGGGCAAGATCCGCCACGTCGGCTTTTCGTTCCACGACCGGGCCGAACTGCTCGACGAGATTCTGACGGCGCATCCCGAGACGGAGTTCGTGCAGTTGCAGATCAATTACCTCGACTGGGACAATGCCAGCATCCAGTCGCGGCTGTGTTACGAGACGGCTCGCCGCCACGGCAAGCAGGTCGTGGTGATGGAGCCGCTCAAGGGCGGTACGCTGGCGACGTTGCCGGCCGAGGCGGAAACGCTGCTGAAAAAGGTGCGTCCCGAGCTCTCTGCGGCTTCGTGGGCGATCCGCTATGCGGCCGGACTGGAGGGCGTGATGGCTGTGCTCAGCGGTATGTCGTCGATGGAGCAGTTACTCGACAATACGGACTATATGCGTCGGTTCGAACCGCTCGGCGAGCGGGAGCGGGAGGCGGTCGCCGAGGTCGTGCGGATCGTCAACCGCTCGATCGCCGTTCCCTGCACGGCTTGCCGTTATTGCGTGGCCGGGTGTCCCGAGCATATCGCCATCCCCGAGTATTTCGCGCTCTACAATGCCGAGAAACAGTCCGTTAACCGCGGATTCTCCATTCAGAGCGTCTACTACGCAAACCTGTCGAAGACGCACGGCCGTGCGTCGCAGTGCATCGCCTGCCGGAAGTGCGAGCGCAGTTGTCCGCAGCATTTGTCGATCGTGGATTATCTGCGCCGCGTCGCCGAGGCTTTCGAATAGCTGCGGCAAGAGGGCTGTATCCCCGAACCGGGCTGCGGCCCGGTTCGTCTTTTTCGGACACGATTGTAATACGTTCGGACTTTCTTGCGTATCGGAGCGAAAACGGCACGTTGCTTGCGAAGGTTCGAGCGGTTATCTGTGTGCGTGTGTACCGAATATTGGCTTATTCTCAAAACCCGAAAGGAAGGACTCCGGACAAATGGTATTAGGAGGTATTCTTGACAATTATATGCAATTTTATACGAAACAGGTCTCAATTCACCATAATCTCGCGGGTTGTACCCTAAGTCCCCTCCGAGGAGGGGATTTAGGGGAGGGTCAGATTTGTAAACGCGGCGGAACGCTGCGAGATATCGACCTGCCTGTATGAAATGACAGTTGAAAATCCGAGCTGGTGCAAAGTTGTAAATAGTTACCAAATTCTTTATCGAAATCAGATTACGAAACGATGAAAAGCAGGATTTTTTTCACGTTGTTGCTCTCCGTAGCGGTAGGACCTCGATTTTCTCAGGCACAAACGGTCGATACACTCGGGGAAAAGCGTCCGCATGCGATCCCCGAGGTGGTGGTTACCGGCACGCGCAGCGAAACCGAAACGCGTCTGCTGCCGATGACCGTGACGGTCGTCGGGCGGGAACGGATTGCCGAGGCCGAACGCTCGTCGCTCTTGCCGACGCTCGCCGAGCATGTCCCCGGACTCTTCGTCACGGGGCGCGGCGTAATGGGTTACGGCGTGGCGACGGGAGCCGCCGGGCAGATGACGCTGCGCGGAATCGGCAACGGCAACCAATCGGGCAGTCCGACGACGGGGCTTCTGGTGCTGATCGACGGCCATCCGCAATACATGGGGCTGATGGGCCACCCTATCGCCGACGCTTACCAGTCGATGCTGGCCGAACGGGTCGAGGTCGTACGCGGACCCGCATCGGTGCTGTACGGTTCCAATGCGATGGGCGGCGTGGTGAACATCGTCACGCGCAAAATGAAGAAGGACGGCGTACATACGGATGTCGACCTCGGCTACGGTTCCTTCAATACGCTGCATACCGAGGCGGCGAACCGGGTGAAAGCCGGGCGTTTCACGAGTGTCGTGACGGGCTCCTACGACCGTTCGGACGGCAATCGCCCCGATATGGATTTCGAGCAGTACGGCGGTTACGTCAAGCTGGGGTGCGAGGTCGGAAAGGCCTGGAGCGTCTGGGCCGATGCGAACCTGACGCACTTCAACGCCTCGAATCCCGGGCCGGTAACGGCTCCGATTCTCGACAACGATTCGCGCATCACGCGCGGCATGACCTCGCTGGCCCTGCGCAACGATTACGGTCGGAGCTCGGGAGCCCTGAGTTTCTTCTACAACTGGGGCTACCACAAGATCAACGACGGTTACAGTCCGGGCGAGGAGCCGCTCGACTATCGCTTCCGGTCGCGCGACCGGATGCTCGGGGTTTCGTGGTACCAGAGCGCTACCCTGTTCGAAGGCAACCGCCTGACCGTCGGTGCGGATTATCAGCATTTCGGCGGAAAGGCCTGGAATCACTACCTCGAAACGGGCGAGAACCGTACGTCGGCCGACAAACGCATGGACGAGGTGGCTGCCTACGTCGATTTCCGCCAGTCGTTGGGGCGCTATCTGACGCTGGATGCCGGAGTGCGGGTGGATCATCATTCCCACGTCGGCACCGAATGGGTGCCGCAGGGCGGCGTGGCGTTTCACCTTCCGGCCCGGATCGAACTGAAAGCTACCGTGAGCAAGGGATTCCGCTTTCCGACCATTCGCGAAATGTACATGTTCCCGCCGCAGAATCCCGATTTGAAGCCCGAGCGGCTGATGAACTACGAAATCGCCTTTTCGCAGCATCTCTGCGACGGACGGCTGACCTACGGCGTGAATCTCTATTACATCGACGGCGAGAACATGATTATGCGGCTGCCGGTCGACGGCCGCCCGATGAATGTCAACACGGGCGAGGTGAAGAATTACGGCGTCGAATGCGAAACGACCTGGCGGATCGCCTCCTCGTGGACCCTTTCGGCCAATTATAGCTACCTGCATATGAAATATCCGGTCGTCGCGGCTCCCGAACACAAACTGTTCTGCGGCGCGGATTTCGCACGCGGACGGTGGACGGCTTCGACGGGCATTCAGTTCGTGGCCGGGCTCTATACGCAGGTCGATCCTGCGCCGCAGACCGAACGTTTCGTGCTGTGGAACGCCCGGGTGAATTTCCGGGTTAGCCGCAGCATAGCGTTGTACGTGCGTGGCGAGAATCTGCTGGCGCAGCATTACGAGATCAATGCGGGCTTTCCGATGCCCCGCGCAACGGTGTTCGGCGGTGTGAATCTTCGGTTCTGACGATTATGCGACGACTTTTTTCCCTGTTCCTGGCGGGACTCCTCTTGGCGGGGAGTGCCCGTGCGCATTCGGGCAAGGCCCGGTTTCATGCGATCATCGATACGGACTGTGCGGCCGACGACCTGCGGACGCTCTGTATGCTGCTCGGCAACCGGGAGGTCGAGGTGCTGGCCGTCGCGACTTCCGAGGGGGCGTTGACTCCGGAGGAGTCCGCGCGACGTGTCGCGGCCTTGCTGCGCGGGTTCTGGCACGAGGGCATTCCGGTCGGTGCGGGGCGCGGTTCGCAGGTCGCGGCTCCCGCGTGGAGAAGCTGTTCCGAGCGGGTGAACTGGGGGGAGGCGGCGGACGGTCCGCTGCCGCCGGCCGGTGAGGTGATCGACCGGGCGCTGACCCTTGAGGAGGAACCGGTGACGGTCGTCGCCCTCGGGGCCTTGACCAACTGGGCCGATCTGCTCGACCGGCGTCCCGATCTCAGGCGGAAGATCGCCCGGATCGTCTGGTACGACGACGATACGCCGGGCGGCGGAGCCAACTACCGGGCCGATACGACAGCGGCTCGTCGGGTATTGGCGTGCGACGTTCCGGTTGAGATCGTCTCGGTCGATCCTGCGGTACCGATGGCCGTCACGCCGTCGTTGCTCGATTCGGTGGCTTCGGTCGGAACCGCATACGCTCGCAAGATCGTCGCGACGCACCGCGAAGCGCCCCTTGCCGAGCTCGTCGGTGCGGGGCACCTGAAGGTGTGGGACGATCTGGTCGCCGTCTATCTGTTCCGTCCCGAACTTTTCGCCCGCAGGCCGCAGAGCGGTCGTATCGTGCCGACTGCCTCGCCGGAGGTTTTGGCACGGGCCGTGACCGGGATTCTGCGCGGACGTCCGGATTCGGAGAGCCGCGTGTTCTACGGATTTCCTGTCGAATCGGGTCTCTATGCTGCGGATGTCGAACCGATCGTCGCGCAGACGATCGCCCTGCACGGCCCGAGCGAATGGCGTGCCGGGGTGCTGACCAACGAATTGCACGGACACCTGGGCATCTATGCCATCGTGGGGGTGAAGATGGGAATTCGGGCCCGCGAGTATTTCGCGATCGGCGTGGATGATATACAGGTGGTCTCTGCGGCCGGATGTACGCCTCCGGTGAGCTGCCTGAATGACGGATTGCAGGTCGCGACCGGAGCGACGCTCGGCCACGGGCTGATCGGGGTCGTCGGCGAAGGGGCGCCCCGTCCCGAGGCGACGTTTCGCTTTCGCGACAAGACGATTCGTCTGACGCTGCGGCCCGAGTATGCGGAGCGCATCCGCCGCGACGTGGCGACGGGCGTCGAGCGTTTCGGCGGTCTTACGGAGGATTATTGGCAGTATGTCCGCGGCCTGGCCCTGCAATACTGGCTCGATTTCGACCGCCATCGGATGTTCGAGCTGCGGGAGGAGTGAACCGTCAATAGCGGGGAAGGTCTTTGATTTCGTCGTAGTAGCGTTCTACGCCCTCCTCGCGCATGCGATGGTTGATCGCCACGAAGCGTCGGTAGAGGTGTTCGTCGAACCCGGTATGCGTGCAGGGAAATTCGTCGCAACGGAAACAGTAGTCGACACCCCGCCGGCTGCTGCACGAGCGGACTTTACATCCGCGGAAAAGTCGACATGGTTCCTTGCGGCAGCCGCCGCAAGCGTTCGAGGCGAGGTAATCGAGGAATCGTTCGAAATCCGGATACTTCTCGAACAAGGGTTCTTCGAGCATCCCGGCGAAACGTTTCGCATAGATGTCGAATCCTCCCAATGCCGTTCTCAGTTCCCGACTCAGCCGACGAATCTCCCCGTCGGCGAAAGCGAAGCATTTTCCGCAGTGCAATCCGCACGGAGCGAGGCGTGCGTCGATAGCGTCTTTGTTCATCTTTTTGATGGTTTTCACTCCATTATCAGTTCCATCTGAATATCGCCGCGGGCATAGGTCGGGCGGGGTGTCGGCAGCTCGCGGAATCCCAGTTTGCGGTAGAGGTTGATCGCGGGGCGTAACAGGCGGTTGCTCTCCAGAAAGATGCGTTTGCCGCCCGTTCGTTTCGCCTGTTCGAGTGCCGCCACGCACAATTTCCGACCGATGCCCCTGCCTTGGGTATACGGGCTTACGGCGAGTTTGGCCAATTCGTAATCGTAGTGCGGATCGTCCGCCACGCACAGCGCGCAGGTGCCGACCGGTTCGTCGTTGCGCAAGGCGATGAATATCGCTCCTCCGCGGTCGAGGATATAGCGCTCGGGATGTTCCAGAACCGCGATGTCGGCCGGTTCGAGCGTCCAGTGGGCCGTGATCCACGCTTCGTTGAGCGCGCGGAAGGCCTCTCGGTAACAGGGGGCGAACTCCACGATGCGGATTTCGGCCTCTTCGCGGGCTCGTTTCTCCTCGGCGACGCGCTGTCGGAGCGGTTTTTCCGAGAGCGCCCGCTCCCACGCTTCGATCGCTTCCCACAGCCGGGCCGTACGATCGATGCGCTCGACGGCGGCGGCCACGTCGCCGCACTGGATGCGTAGCACGGTCGCCGTCTTTTCCCCTTCGGCCGTCAGTCGCACGGCATTGCGCCGGCCGTCGTGCGGGTCTTCCGTCGTTTCGACCAATCCTCGGGCCGCCATCTCGCGGACGATGTTCGATACCGAGGGGTGCGAGTGCCCGATTTCGCGGGCGATCGTCGTAATCATTTTGGGTTCGCCGTCGGAGAGCGAGGCGAACACCGGAAACCATTTGGGGCGTATCGCGACGCCGTACATCGCATAGATTTCGGCGGCTTGCGCCGTGATACGGTCGGTCAGCAGCCGCAGACGACTGCCGAGCGCCGTTTTACCGGTTTGATCGAAAAAATCCATATATGCGTAATTGATTACGTAATTATTTACGCAAATATGGGCGAAAATTTCGAACCGACCAAATTTTCGGGCCTATTTTCGGATGAACGGGGCTATTTTCATGCGTGAGGACCGAAATTCCGCTCCGATCGGCTGGAATCTCGCGAAAAAAACATACCTTTGATCGAATTTGATCCGATGATATATGAAAGGTATCGTATTGGCTGGAGGTTCGGGAACGCGGCTCTACCCCATCACCAAGGGGGTGAGCAAACAGTTGTTGCCGATCTATGACAAACCGATGGTCTACTATCCCCTCTCGGTGCTGATGCTCGCGGGTATCCGCGATATTTTGTTGATTACCACGCCCGACGACCAGCCGGCTTTCCGGCGTCTGTTGGGCGACGGGTCGGATTTCGGGGTGCGCATATCCTATGCCGTGCAATCCGCTCCCGACGGAATCGCCCAGGCATTCCTCATCGGCGAGGAGTTCATCGGCGGGGATTCGGTGTGCCTGGTCCTGGGCGACAACATCTTCCACGGTGCCGGATTCACGGGGCTTTTGCAGCAGGCCGTGCGGCGCACCGAGCGGGAGTGCCTGGCCTCGCTTTTCGGCTATCGGGTCGACGATCCCGAGCGCTACGGCGTAGCGGAATTCGATGCCTCGGGGCGCTGCATTTCGATCGAGGAGAAACCCCGGGCGCCGAAATCGGATTATGCCGTCGTAGGGCTCTACTTCTACCCCAACGAGGTGGTGCGTATCGCGCGCGGAATCCGGCCTTCGGAGCGCGGCGAGCTGGAGATCACGGCGGTGAACGAGGCTTTCCTCCGGGCCGGGAATCTCCATGTCGAGCCGTTGCAGCGCGGATTCGCGTGGCTCGATACGGGGACGCACGATTCGCTGGCCGAGGCTTCGATTTTCGTCGAGGTGATCGAGAAACGCCAGGGGCAGAAGATCGCCTGCCTGGAGGAGATCGCTTTCCGCAACGGGTGGATCACGGCCGAACGTCTGCGCGAACTCGCGCTTCCGATGGCACGTAACCCCTATGGTGCCTATCTGTTGAAACTGGTCGAGGAGAACGCGCGATGAAAGTGCTCGCAACGCAAATCGAGGGCGTCGTGGTCCTCGAACCCGAGGTGTTCGGGGATGATCGGGGGTATTTCTTCGAGAGCTTCTCGCAGCGCGAATTCGATGCGAAGGTACGCCCCGTGCGGTTCGTCCAGGACAACGAATCGATGTCGCAGCGCGGTGTCGTGCGGGGTCTTCATTTCCAGAAAGAGGCCCATGCCCAGTCGAAGTTAGTGCGGGTCGTCGAGGGCACGGTGTGGGACGTGGCGGTGGATATCCGCCGCGGATCGCCCACGTTCGGGTGCCATGTCGCCGTGGAGCTCTCCGCGCAAAATCGCCGTCAGCTTTTCATACCTCGCGGTTTCGCCCACGGTTTCGCCGTGCTGAGCGATGCGGCGGTCGTGCAATACAAATGCGACGCTTTTTATGCCCCGCAGGCTGAAGGGGGCTTGGCGTGGGACGATCCGATGCTGGGTATCGAGTGGCCGATAGCTCCCGAGCAAGCTATCCTTTCGCCGAAGGACCGGCGGCATCCGACGCTCGAAGCGTCCGACGCATTGTTCGATTATAATACGGATTACTATGCTTGATATTTTGGTTACGGGGGCCGACGGCCAGTTGGGACGCGAAATGCGTCGCATGGCGGGCGTTTCGCCCAACCGTTATCACTTTACCGACGTCGGTGAATTGGATATCACGGATACCGATGCCGTGGAACGCTTCTTCGCCGAACGGCACTTCGACGCCGTGGTCAACTGCGCGGCCTATACCGACGTGGAGCGGGCCGAGGCGGAACCCGAGAGGGCGCAGGCGCTCAATGCCGAGGCTCCGGGGACGCTCGCCCGGGCCGTTGCGGCGCAGGGAGCCGTGCTGTTCCACGTATCGACCGACTATGTTTTCGGCGGCGATGCTTCGACGCCCTATACCGAGCAGGCCCCGGCCGATCCGCGCAACGTCTACGGACGCACGAAATTGGCGGGCGAGCGGGCTGTCGTTGCGAGCGGATGCCGTTACGTGATTCTGCGCACGTCGTGGCTCTACTCCGAATACGGGCGCAACTTCCTGAAAACGATGTTGCGTCTGACGGCCGAGCGCGAGCAGCTGAATGTCGTGTTCGACCAGATCGGTACGCCGACCTATGCCGGGGACCTTGCGATGACGATCTTTTCGATCCTCGAGGGGGGCTACTACGCCGGACACGAGGGCATCTACCACTTCTCGAACGAAGGGGTGGCGTCGTGGTACGATTTCGCGGTGGAGATCGCCTCGGCCGTAGGACACGACCGGTGCGCCATTGCGCCGTGCCGGAGTGCCGACTACCCCGCCCGGGCCGTGCGGCCCGCCTATTCGGTGCTGGACAAAACCAAGATAAAACGTACGTTCGGTGTGGAGATACCCCACTGGCGCGAGTCGATGCGCTATTGCCTCGCCCGGATCGCCGCATCGATGAAAAACCAAGAGTCATGAAACGTACCCTGCTTATCACCGGAGGCGCCGGATTCATCGGCTCGCACGTCGTGCGGCGCTTCGTGACGAAATATCCCGATTACCGGATCGTCAATCTCGACAAACTGACCTATGCGGGCAACCTGGCTAACCTGCGCGACGTCGAGCGGTGTCCCAACTACGTTTTCGAGCGGGGCGACATCTGCGACCTGGATTTCGTGTGCGACCGGATGCAGCGTTATGCCGTCGACGGGGTGATCCACCTCGCCGCCGAGAGCCATGTCGACCGTTCGATCCGCGATCCGTTTACCTTCGCCCGTACCAATGTGCTGGGGACCCTTTCGCTGTTGGAGGCGGCCCGCCGCTGCTGGGACGGAAAGTGGGAAGGGAAACTTTTCTACCACATCTCGACCGACGAGGTGTACGGAGCACTCGGCCTGGACGGAGGGTTATTCACCGAGACGACTCCCTATGCGCCCCACTCGCCTTATTCGGCCTCGAAGGCGTCGAGCGACCATTTCGTGCGCGCCTACCACGATACTTACGGCCTGCCGACGCTGGTGACGAACTGTTCGAACAACTACGGACCCTATCAGTTCCCGGAGAAGCTGATCCCGTTGATGATAAACAACATCCGCCGCCGCAAGCCGCTGCCGGTCTACGGCCGCGGGGAGCACGTCCGCGACTGGCTCTACGTCGAGGACCACGCCCGGGCCATCGATGCGATTTTCCACGGCGGGAAGGTCGCCGAAACCTACAACATCGGCGGATTCAACGAACGTCGCAACATCGATCTGGTGCGGACGCTGATCCGCACGACCGACCGTCTATTGGGGAATCCCGAAGGGTATTCCGACGGCTTGATAACCTATGTGGCGGACCGTGCCGGGCATGACCTGCGCTATGCCATCGACTCCTCGAAGCTCGAACGCGAGCTGGGTTGGCGTCCTGCGGTGTCGTTCGACGAGGGCATCGAGCGCACGGTGCGCTGGTATCTCGAAAACGAAGCCTGGCTCGACGAGGTTGTTTCGGGGGAGTATGAACGCTATTACGAACGGATGTATGGAGCGCGATAAGAGTTTGGTACGGCGCCTCTTTTGCGTGCTGTTGCGGGCGGGGCTCTATCCCGGGCGCCCGATCGAAGAACCGTCGACCGGGTTGTCGGAAGACGTTTGGCGGGAGATTTATGCACTCTGCGTGCGGCAGGGCGTCGTCGCGATCGTCTACGACGGGATGATGCGATTGCTGAACGAAGGCGTCCTGACGGCCGAGGCTGCTCCGTCGCGTGCGCTGCGTCTGCAATGGGCGCTCAATGTCGAGCGTATCGAGCAGCGTTACGCCGTGCAGCGGAGCGTGATCGCACGCTTGGCGGCGTTTTACGGCAGTCACGGAATGCGGATGCTGCTGCTCAAAGGCTATGGACTCAGTTTGCTGTATCCCCGTCCGGAGCATCGTCCGTGCGGCGATATCGATATTTGGCTTTACGGCCGTCAGGCGGAGGCCGACGCGCTGATGCGGCGGGAGTGGGGAACGGAGATCGACGAAGACGTCCACCACCATACCACCTTTGCGCTCGACGGCGTGATGGTCGAAAACCATTACGATTTTATCAACATTCAGTCCCATCTCTCCAACCGGACGATCGAGCGCCGGTTGCAGGAGCTCGCCCGAGAGTCGGGCGAACGGATCGAGGTGGCGGGACAGTCCGTGGAGCTCCCTTCGGCCGATTTCAATGCGCTGTTTCTGCTGCGCCATGCCGCCATGCACTTCGCGGCCATGGAGATCGGCATGCGTCACGTGATCGACTGGGCGCTTTTCGTCGCACGCGAGCATGCCGCGATCGACTGGGAGGCGCTCTACGATATGGCCCGCCGGATGAATATGCACCGTTTCCTCGACAGTCTGAATGCCCTTGCGATCGATTGTCTGGGGCTCGATGCCGCTTGCCTGCCCGCTTTCGAGCGCAATCCCGAGCTGGAGCGTCGCGTGTTGGACGATATCCTGTATCCGGAATTCTCGGAACAGGCCCCGCAGGGAAATGTTTTGCGAACCATCGTCTTCCGAACGCGTCGCTGGTGGGCGAATCGCTGGAAACACCGCATCGTATATAACGAAGGACTGTTCGTGACGTTTTGGGTACAGGTGCGCAGCCACTTGATGAAGCCCCGTTCGTTGCTGCACCGATGACGCTTCCTGCTCGGGGCGTTACATTTCGCGACTCAGATCGGTAACGACGGCGTTGGTGTAGGCGATCAGCTGCGCAGGGGCGATCTTGAGTTGCAGTCCGCGCACTCCGGCGCTGATGTAGATGAAGGGATAGTCGGTGGCCGTGCGGTGGATGAAGGTCGGGAATGTCTTTTTCATGCCGATGGGCGAACATCCTCCGCGGATGTATCCGGTCGTGGGCAGCAGCTCCTTCATCGGGATCAGGTCGGCCTTCTTGTTGCCCGAAATCCGGGCCGCAGCCTTCAGGTCCACTTCGTGATTGCCCGGAACGACGCAGACGAAATACCCCGTGCGATCGCCGCGCAGCACGAGCGTCTTGAATACGCACCGGATATCTTCGCCCAACTGTTCGGCCACGTGGGTGGCGGCCAGGTGCTCCTCGTCGACCTGGTAAGGGACGAGTTCGTAGCCGATCTTCGCACGGTCGAGCAGCCGTGCCGCATTGGTCTTTTCGATTTTCGGGTGTGCCATATCGTCGTTTCTTTTCACAAAGGTATCTATTTCCGGCGAGATTTGTGCAGGGACGCGCGGCTGAGAGCCGTTTTTTATGGGTTAAGTTTGCGAAAACATCTCCCGGAGGGAGAGTCGTAGCCTGCGGGGTGAATGCAGCGAGCCTCCGTCCGGGGAAAGCTGCGGCTCGCGCGGTCTTTCAGAGCGCAGGTTGCAGCCTCCTCCGGTTCTTGACCGGGCAGCCTGCAAATGCGCAGTTTGCAGCAGCAGAAAGTTGGCAGATAGCGGGCATATCATTACCTTTGTTCCGCGTAAAAACAGAAAACGATATGATTCGAGCAGCTCTTTTCGATATGGACGGTACGCTGGTGGACAATTCTCCGGTACATGTCCGTGCTTTCGAGATATTTTGTGCCCGCTACGGCGTGGAGCACTGGCGTGAAAAACTGGCCGGGGCCTTCGGTATGGGCAATGACGACATCATGCGGCGCGTGATGCCCGAAGAGATCATTCGTCAGCGGGGCATCGAAGCGCTCTCCGAGGAGAAGGAGGCGATCTATCGGGAGATTTATGCTCCCGAGATTCGTCCGGTCGAGGGGCTGGTGGAACTGCTCGGACAGCTCAGTCGTGCCGGTATTCGTTGTGCCGTAGGGTCGTCGGGGTGCAAGACGAATGTCGATTTCGTGCTGGAGCGATGTTCGATCGGCGGATTTTTCGATGCGAAGGTCTCCGGCGATATGGTTACCCGTTGCAAACCCGATCCGGAAATCTATCTCACGGCTGCGGCGGCGTTGTGCGTCGATCCGTCGGAGTGCGTGGTTTTCGAAGATGCCGAGGCGGGTATCGAAGCGGCCCGACGAGCGGGCGCGGGGCGTATCGTCGCGCTGACCACTACCCTGCCGCGGGAGACGCTCGAACGTACGGCAGCCGATACGATCATCGACACTTTTGCCGATCTGAAGGATTTGGAAGCCCTGCTTCGTTGATTACAACAGTCGGCGAACGGCCGGAATCCGAATGATCGCACCCATCGCGGCGGCCGGGAGGAGTCGGCATGCGGCGACGCAGACTTTCGTGAAAAAGCCCGGAATGCACTGCCTGCGTCCGCGGAAAAGTGCCCGAAGCCCCTTGCGGGCGACCGATTCGGGTGTCGACATCACGCCGCAGCGCAGGAGCATTTTCCGTCGTTTTTCGTCCAGATCGTACAGCGGCGTATCGACGGCGCCCGGATAGACTGCCGTGACGGTTACTCCGTAGAGTGACAGTTCGTCGTGCAGCGAGCGGGCGAAAGAGCGCAGGTAGGATTTCGTCGCGGCGTAGGCCGCAATGGTCGGGTAAGGCATCCATGCCGTCGACGACGACATGAGCAGAATGGCGCCCCGGCCTCGGGTGCGCATGCGGTCGCCGTAGAGTCGGCAGAGCAGCGTCGGCGTCGTGCAGTGCAGCGCGATGATGCGCTGCAATCGTTCGGGCGCCGCATCGGTCAGACTTCCCCACAACAGAATTCCGGCGTTGCAGACCAATACCTCGATTTCGATGCCGTGTTCCTCGGTCCATTCGAACAGCTTTCGGGCGGCATCGGCCGCCGAAAGGTCCATGCAAAGGCTGTGGACCTCGACCGGATAATCGGCTGCGATTCCGGCTGCGGCACGTTCGTTTTCCTCCTGCCGGTTGCTCACGAGGACCGGGCAATAGCCCCGGGCGGCCAGTTGTCGGGCGTATTGCAGCCCGATGCCGGACGAAGCACCGGTTACGAGGGCGTATTTTCGGGGGAGAGTGTCCATTCTTGTCGGTTTTTGGTTACCTTTGCGCGGTTAAATCGTCTGTTATGTTACGTGGGTTTGCTACCGTCGCTTTGCTGATCGTCTCCAACGCTTTCATGACGCTGGCCTGGTACGGTCATATCGCTTTCCGCTCGAAACTCGAACGTTTCGGTCTTTATGCCATCGTGCTTCTGAGCTGGGGAATCGCTTTGTTCGAGTATTGTTTCCAAGTGCCGGCCAATCGTCTCGGAAGCATCGAAATGGGCGGCCCGTTTACGATCTGGGAACTTAAGGTTATCCAGGAGGTCGTGTCGCTTACGGTCTTCACGCTCTTCGTATTGGTGTTCATGAAATCCGAAGCGTTGCGATGGAATCATCTGGCCGGATTCGTGTGTCTCGTTCTGGCGGTTTATTTCATTTTCCGGAAGTAGACCTGTCGTCTTGCTGTCGGGAATTCTTAAAATCGTTCCTGGACGAACGCTCCGTCGATCCAGATCGTTGCATCCGTTCCGATGAACCGGAGAAGTACGTAGTTGGGGTCCGCCGGCCCTCCGGGAAAATGGTCGATATACCAGTCCTGCCACATTTCCTTGCGGATTTTGTCGTCGGTGACGATTTCGACCGTTCCGCGTAAGGCGACGCTGTCCCCCAGGTGGGAATAACACAAGCCGGCCTTCGGATTCGATCCGAATTCGGCGACTTTGACCGAATTCGCAGCCGTAGCCATCCATACCTCGTTGCATCCGGCTGTGTGTCCTTTCGATAGGGGCACGGGGCGCGGAAAACCGTCGGCATTGACCGACGCCAGCGTCACTTCCTGGCATTGTGTAAGCAGTGCTGTCGCTTTTTCGACCGATGTCCTTTCGTCTTTTTGTTCCCAGCGTTTCAGATGGGGAAAGAATTGCCGCATCTGTTTTTTAGCTTGTTCGGGGGTGAGGTTCCAGCCGGTTTCCTGGTTTATTTGGTCGGTAAACTGTGCGCAAAATTCAATCATCTGGTGCATGTTGATATCTTGTGTGAATTTACCTTCCTTATAGCAATAGATGCAGAAGTCGTCATTACGGCTTTCGTCGGCGTTCGTGCCTTTGTTGTCGTTTGTCAGCGGCATGCCGCAACTTTGACAGAAGTTTGGTTCCATTTTTTAATGAATTACAGGTTGCTTTTTCGTCGATTCTCTATCCTTTTTGTAGATTTGATAGGAGTTCACGAAGTTCTGCCAGACGATATAGGCCGTCGGGGCGATGGAGGAGATCGGATCGAGGAACGATTGGGCCATCCAGACGGCAAGGACCGTATTTTTTTGGCCGAGCGACTGACCGCCTGCGGCGGGATCGCCGTAACGGCGTCCGAGCATACGTCCGACCTTGAATTGGACGAGACAGATGAATAGTGCCGCTACGGCCAGCCACAATTCGGTGCGCAGCGAGGCTCCGTGCAGATCGATGATGAAACAGGTCGTGCGACCGATTACGACCGTCAGCGATACGAGCCACATGTAGAACGATATTTGGCTGTGGTCGGCGATCCAGCGTGCGGCGCGCGGCAATGCCAGCCGACACCATTG
>CANPHE010000045.1 GCA_947573795.1 uncultured Alistipes sp.
TTTTTTTTGTACATTTCGTTTTCAATTTCTGCACAAATCGTTTTGCCGATTATAGATGGATGGTTTGGCAAAGATAATTTAGATGCCGATTCTGTTTCAGAGCTAGGAACGACCAACCATGAGCTATCAGTCTGGAAAATATCTGATATCTCCGATTCATCTTTAGTTGATAATGTTGCCTTAGCCTTGGCTTTAACAAAATCTAAGGTGGAAAAGTTTTATATGATTTTTTTAAGTCCTAGTGAAATTAAAAAATCTTCTAAATGGATAGTCGAAACTGTAGAACAAGAGGGAGATACTCGATATTCTAACATGAAAGGAGAACATGTTAATTTTATAGTACCATCTTTTTGGGAGCAAGGATATCTCGCCGAATATATTCATAAACTTATACAGGATGAACAAAATTATTTATATTACGACGCTGCGAAATCGAAGAAGATGGCATACGATGCGATTAAAGACGGAAAACTTACAAGGGAAGAGATTAAAAATGACGGTTCATGGCAAAGAGCAATAAAGGAGATGGAAGAAATATATGGAGAAATTGCCTAAAGAGTTTATTTGTCCACCAATTCATTCAATCGTCTCAGATCGTCTCAAATGGTGTAGTTTGTTTGGCTAGACGATAGTGATATGTAGATAAATAATTGGAAATCAATGCGGATTGGTTTCTTCAACAAGGAGGAGTATTAACAGCCTTTAGATCGGTTAATCAGCGCGACAGACAATGAAAATTTGTTTGTCGCGCTGGTGCTTTAGGGTGTGCTTCGTTTAAAATGCACGGGTAAGCAGCGAGTGGATAACTCGTTTGAAGATGGGCGCGTCTTGTCGATGTATGGCATAATATTCGTATGTATCCGGACAAATTAGGCGGTTTGAAGAACTCGAATCGCAATTAATACGAGCCTATTATGAAATACCTGAAATCGAGTGCCGGAATCATCTTATCGACCATATGCATTATCGGTCTGAGCAGTATCCCTTCGAAAGCCTGTACCAGGGTCATGTACAAAGGCGGAGACTCCATTGTGCTTACGGCTCGGTCGATGGACTGGAAAGAGGATATCCAAACCGATCTCTGGATTTTTCCGAGGGGAATGGAACGAAGCGGAGAAACGGGTGACAATACCTTGAAATGGACTTCAAAATACGGGAGCCTCATCGCTTCGGCATACAATATAGCGACGGCAGATGGTATGAATGAAAAAGGGTTGTCGGCCAATCTCCTGTGGCTATCGGAATCCGAATATCCGAAATGGGACAAAAGCAAGCCCGGGCTCTCGATTTCATTATGGGCACAATATGTCCTGGATAATTTTGCAACCGTAGAAGAAGCCGTGGAGGCTCTGAAAAACGAACCGTTTACGCTGGTTTCCGAATATATTCCCAATATGCCGGACAAATTTGCCACCTTGCATCTGTCCATTTCGGATGCCTCGGGAGACAATGCCATATTCGAATACGTCGGAGGCAAATTAACCATACATCATGCTCCTACCTATCAGGTATTGACGAATTCACCGATATTCGAACAGCAGCTTACCTTGAATACGTATTGGCAGGAAATAGGCGGTACGGTAATGCTTCCAGGGACAAATCGCGCATCCGACAGGTTTGTAAGGGCCTCTTTTTATACGTTTGCAATACCTGTGACCGATGATGTGCGTATCGCGACAGCAGCTACATTCAGTGTAATAAGGAATTGTTCGGTCCCTTATGGCATATCCACACCCGGACAACCGAATATATCGTCTACGAGATGGAGGACGCTTGCCAACCAACGCGACCTGCTCTATTATTACGATTCGGTTTTAAGTCCGAATATCTTTTGGGTAGATTTGAACGAGATAGATTTCACGGAAGGGTTACCGGTAAAAAAACTGAAATTGACGGACGAAAGCATATATTCGGGCAATGCACTTCAAAACTTTCAGGAATCGAAACCTTTTAAGTTCGAAGGGATTAAATAGGAGTGCAAATAAGAATAATCTGTATGATGATAGCAACGCCCCTCCTCGGAGGGGACTTCCAGTGCGGCCGGACTTTTAAACGCGGCCAAAGGCCGCGAGATATCGACCGGTCTGTATGAAGTCCCGAGTCGGTGCAAAGTTGTATATCGCCCCGCCCTTTTTGGACGTATTTACACTTCGATCGGCTAATTTTTGTACCTTTGTCCCCAATTCGTGCCGCAAATAGAGGACCGGGGAATGAGCTGAACACGCAATCCGGGCCGATGGATGGAACGCTGGGACCGACATTCCTATTTGCGGGGTTGTAACCGCTGGAATCAAGATGATATGTTGCGATGAAACCTCTGAGTAAAAATGCTGTTATCGGCTATCCGGCAGGTATTATTACCGGTATAACCTACGGACTGAACCCTTTATTCGGTATACCGCTGATGAATAAGGGCGTGTCGGTCGATTCCATCCTATTCTTCCGCTACGGCATTGCGGTATTGATTCTGGGGGCTATACTTGTATTCGATAAACACAGCTTCAGACTATCGTGGAAACAGGCTGGCGTATTGCTCGTTTTAGGCCTGCTATACACCTCGAGCAGCATATTCCTCTTCGAGGCCTATAAGTATATTCCTTCGGGATTGGCGACAACGCTCGTATTCCTCTATCCGGTGCTTGTCGCGCTGATAATGGTCTTCCTGCGTGTGGTGCCCTCGTGGCAGGTGTGGCTCGCTATCGCTGCGACATTCGCGGGCGTCATCATTATGACGCAGAGCGATTCTGCGCAGGAGATAAATCCTATCGGTGTGCTGCTGTCGCTTGGATCGGCATTGGTTTATGCGCTGTTTATCGTCATCATTAACCGCAATAAGACTATCGGGATCATATCCAACTCGCTGCTTACGTTCTATGCCCTCTCGGTCGGTGCGACCGTGTTTTTTTCGCGTATTGCCATTGCGGGCGGAGATGTTATGGCCGGCATAGACAGCAACCTCGATTGGTTGAACTTGGTGGGTCTCGCGATTCTGCCGACTATTGTATCGACGGCGACATTGGCGGTGGCGACACGCAATATCGGTGCGACGAAAGCCTCTGTCCTCGGCGTTTTCGAGCCTATCACGGCGATTCTTGTCGGTACGCTGGTCTTTGGCGAAGTGCTGACGAACCATATTATCATCGGCATTTGTATCGCAATGGCGGCCGTAACATTTATGATTATCTCGACCAAGAGATAGACAGGGCCTATGTTTGTCTTTGCCCACGGCAATCGCGTCTTCGCCTCGTGTGAGTCGGAGAGCTGGTATGCAGCATGTCAATGGGTGCCGCTTTGCAAAGTGATTCCCGGGCCGGGCAGACGATAGGTTGCTAACGTTTGCGATGGTGCGATGCTTTCGACTGTAACGATGTAATCTCGTATCTATGGGAATCCCGTCGATTGTATCGGGCCTGTGAGTTCTTCCTGCTGTTGAAAATGCGGTCATTCGACGGCTTTTATAGCGGTGATTGTTCGGCGAATCCGTATTTATCGCTATTTTTGCTTGTCGAAAACAAAACGAGGTTATGGAAGCGCGAAAAGATGTTATCGTTACCGATTGGGTCGACCGCATTCCGACGGATTCCGAGGAGGAGTACTTGGCGCATCTGTTCTGCCTGGACGGTATGTGCCGTTACCGCTTCAACGAGCGGGATTTCGAGATGCGCGCCGGCGACCTGTCGATCATCCGTAAGCGAAAAATGGTGGAGCGGGTCGAACCGTCGGACGATTTCCGGTGCAAGATCATTTACGCGAAACCCGGATTCATCGAGCTGTGTACGCCGCAGAGCAACTACGGCATGAAGGGTTCGCTGGCACTGTTCCTCAATCCCGTGATGCACCTTACGCCGGAGCAGCAGATCGTCTGCCGGCGCGATTTCGAGCGGCTCGAACAACGCATCGCCGATGCGGAACACCGTTTTTACTGCGAGACGCTCGTCAACGCCATGCAGGCGGCTATCCTCGACTTCTTCGATTTCCATGCCCGCATTTATGGTGAGAGCGACATCTCTACGCAGCATGCCTCCATCATGAACCGCTTTCTGAAGATGCTGGAGGCGGGCACCTACCGCGAACATCGGGAGGTGTCCTATTACGCCGACTGTCTGTGCGTCTCGCCGAAATATCTGTCGGAGGTGTCGAAGAAAGTCAGCGGCTATGCCGCCAACTACTGGATCAACCGCTATACGATTCTCGACATAACCCGTTTGCTTCGGGACAAGTCGTTGACGTTCGTGCAGATATCCGACCTGTTCGGCTTCTCGTCGCCGGCCTATTTCAGTCGCTACGTACAACAGAATTTAGGGCTCAATCCGACCGATTACCGGAAATAATCATGGCTGCCGATTTCCCGTACGATTGCTTCGGCATTGCCCGAGAGCAGTTCCCGGTCGACGAACCGGACGTTTTGCAGCGGATTCATGCCACGGGCAGACGACTCTCCGTTCCCGCCAGAACGATTTTGCTGGAGGAGGGCAAAGTGGCCGACAAACTGTATTGGATACGCAAAGGATGCCTGCGTCTGTTTTTCTGCAACGACGGGAAGGATATAACGTTTCAGTTCTTTTTCGAAGGCGATTTCGTCGCATCGTTCGACAGCCTGTACAACCGACAGCCGAGCCTTTTTTCGCTCGAAAGCATCGAACCCGCGGAGTTGTCGGCGATCGAATGGGCGGATTTCTACGCTCTTGTCCGGCGTGAGCCTTCGTTGAGACGGGCGTATGAAGCAAAACTCGTCGAACGCTTCCGCACCTATCAGCTCTTGTTTCTTTCGCGCATTAAAAACACACCCCGGCAGCGTTACGAAGAGTTGCTGAAAGAGTATCCCGACATCGCCCGGCGCGTCCCGCAGCATTACATCGCCTCCTATCTCGGCATTACGCCCGTCTCCCTGTCGCGAATTCGCAACAGACGTTGATTTCTTTACGATTGTTATCGTCGGATTGCGCCGGATCGGCGAACTTTGCGTCGTCGAATAAAAACGGAACCCCGATGAAAAAGATTTTCGCAATAGACTGGATATTGATCGTTACATTCGTTGCATCCTTGTCTTCCGGCGTTGGATTGCACGTCGCGGGGCACGGAACCGATCCCGGGGTATGGCACGATTGGGCGGTGGCGCATGTGGTCGCCAGCCTGCCGTTTCTCGTCGCCGCATTTTTCCATGTCAAGACGCATCGGGGTTGGTACGAAGGCGTCGTACGATCCGGATTGGGCCGTAAGAGCCGGGTGACGGCGGCTTTGTCGCTGGTGTTCGTGTCGGTCGTCGTGACGGGTGTCGTGCTACTCGGCGTAGAGGGAACTGGTTCGCCGGTCGGGCTGTGGCATTATCGGGCGGGGATCGTTGCGAGCGTACTCTCCGCAGGCCATCTGCTGAAACGAATTCCTACGCTGTGGCGGGGCTCCGTGAGGAAATAGGTGTTGCGGAAGCCCCGCGTGCGGCCGGCCTTACTTCAAGGACCGGTATTCGTTCGGCGAGTATCCGACGATGCGTTTGAACGCCCGGCTGAAATACTGCGGGTATTGGTATCCCAGGGCATAGGCCACTTCGCTGACGCTTCGAGCGGGGTCGGCGAGCAGTTCTTTCGCCGTCTCCATCGTTTTCGACAGAATGTATTCCCGGGCGGAGATACCCGTCTCCTTTTTGATTAGATCGCCGAAATAATTGGCGGACAGATGCAGCTGTTCGGCGCAGTATGCGACTGTCGGCGTACCTAATTTCGAGGGGTTGTCCGACCTGAAATAGTCGTTGAGCAGCGATTCGAAAGCCGATAATGTCTCCTTGTTCTCTTTTTTACGGGTGATGAACTGCCGGTCGTAGAAACGGATGCAGTAGTTCAGCAGCAGTTCGATGGCCGAGGCGATGATCGCGTCGCTGTGTGCGTCCGTCGCCCCGTCGATCTCTTCGTCGATCTTCGTCATGCAGTCGATCACCGTCTGCCGCTCCTGTTTCGAGAGGTGCAGCGCTTCGTCGACGGCATACGAAAAGAACGTGTAATCCGGCATGCGGCGGCCCAGAGACGTTCCGTGGAGCAATTCGGGATGAAACATCAGACACCAGCCGGAGCCCTGGAAAGTCGAGCCGTCGGCTTCGTTGCCGAAGACCTGTCCCGGGGCGATGAAGACCAGCGTATTTTCCTGAAAATCGTACGAGCGGCGTCCGTATTTGAGTTCGTCCGTACATTTCAACTCTTTGAGGAAAATCAGGTACATCCCCACGTGTTTGCGGGCATGCGGTATCGGATGCGGGATCCGGCTGCCTTCGATCACATTGACCAGAGGATGCCGCGTCGGAACGCCCATGTAATCGTTGTAGGCTTTTATCGTTTTCAACTGCAAGGTTTTGTCCATGATAAAAAGTCTTTGTGCAAAAATAACGAAAAGATTCGAACCGGTAGCGTCGATCCGTAATAATTATACGTAGAACCGTAATCCGTACATTGCGGGGCGTATCGAAAGCCGGTAATTTTGCAGCATGGAAAAAAGATACGACGATGATACCGAGGAATAGACCGGCGCTCATGACCATCGACCGGTTCAACAAATTGACGGGCCGGGATACGTTGCATCCGCTGATTTGCACGGTCGATCTGTCGCAGGCGGACCTGAGGGAGGGCGTCTGCATGAAATGCGATTTCTACGGGTTGCTGTATCGTGCTTCCTCCGCTCGGGGCGAGGCCCCGGAAACGGAGTGGCTGCGGATCATCCGGCCGGGCGAAACGGTCGAATGGCCCCTGATGCCGAACCGGTCGGACGACTGCTGTTCGGGCGTGTTGTTCCATCCCGATCTGTTGTGCGACACGCCGCTGGAACGGCATATCGACGATTATCCCATCCGGTGCAGTTGTCGGGGCGTTTTGACCGAACGGGAGCGGCGGACTATCGCCGACTGTCTGGAGGAGATCGACAAGGAGCTGCATCATGCCATCGACCGGTACAGCAGCACGATCATTGTTTCGCATATCGAGTTGTTGCTGAATTACTGCACGCGGTTTTGCGATCATCGAAGAGAGCCCGTATAACCTTCATAACGAGAGAACCATGAAACACGTATTATTTACCCTCGTGCTGGGCATGACAGCGAGCCTGTCCGGCACCTTACAAGCACAAGAGACGATGAAATCGATTATTGACAATCCGTGGGGCTTGGTCTACGCCGGAGCCCTCACCGAAAACGTTCCGGGCAAGGTGAACATCCGGCCCATTACCTACGATTTGAACGGCTTGAAGATCGCCGCCAACGTCTATACGCCGGCGGATTACGACCCCGCGAAAAGTTATCCCGCCCTCGTCGTGGCGCATCCCAACGGCGGCGTGAAGGAGCAGGTGGCCGGACTTTACAGCCAGCGCATGGCCGAAGCGGGCTATATCTGCCTGGCATTCGATGCCGCTTATCAAGGAGCCAGCGAGGGCGAGCCGCGCAACACCGACAAGCCCGCCAACCGCATCGAGGACATCCATCGTGCGGCCGACATCCTGCTGCAATATCCGGGTGTGGACCCCGAGCGGCTGGGTATCCTCGGCATCTGCGGCGGTGGCGGTTACACGCTGGCGGCGGCACAGACCGACAAACGGTTCAAAGCCATAGCCACACTCAGCATGTTCAACACGGGACTGGTTCGCCGCAACGGCTTCCTCGATTCGCAGATCAATAGCGTGCAGGAGCGTTTGGCCGATGCCTGCGCGGCCCGTCAGAAAGAGGCCGAGGGCAGCGAAATCGAATACGTCGGTGACATGAGCGGCGTAACGCCCGAGCAGGCGGCCGCACTGCCGTTCAACCTCTACCGCGACGGCTACGAATACTACCTGCAAACGCATGCACATCCTAATTCCACGTTCCGCTACACGAAGAGCAGCCTCGTGGACTTGATGGCCTTCGACGCTTCGGCCAATATGTACTTGATCGACCGTCCGCTGCTGATGATGGCCGGCAGCATCGCCGACACGTTCTACATGACCGAACAATGTTACAGCCGTGCGACCGGCACGCAGGACAAGGAAATGTTTTTGATTCCCGGAGCGACGCATATCAAGACCTACTACGTGCCGGAGTATGTGGACATGGCAGTGAAGAAACTGACCGAGTTTTTTAAGGCGAAATTATTATGAAAAGAGTTCTTATAACGATCGGTATTTGTTTTTCGATGGCCGTCCATGCGATAGCGCAAACCGCATCGCCCGACAGCGGGTTGACTCAGCGCCAGCGACGTATCGTCGAAATCGCCTCCTGCACGGGCCGGGGCGATTTGGAAAATCTGAAATCCGCCCTGGATGCGGGCCTCGACGACGGACTGACTGTGAATGAAATCCGCGAGGTCTTGATACACGCCTATGCCTACTGCGGCTTTCCGCGCAGCTTGCGGGCCTTGCAGACTTTCATCGCCGTTTTGGACGAACGCAAAGCGCAGGGCATCGAAGACCCCGTAGGCAAGGATGCTTCGCCTGTCGCGGACGACCGTAGCCGGTACGAACGCGGCCGCGATATCCTGGCGGAGATTTCCGGCATACCGGCCGATGCGCCCAAAGCCGCCTACGCCGAGTTCGCTCCCGTTATCGAACGATTCCTCAAAGAGCATCTTTTCGCCGACCTTTTCGAGCGCGACGTGCTGACATACGAAGAACGGGAGCTGGCTACCGTATCGGTCATCGCCGCCTTGGGCGAGAGCGTCGAACCGATGTTGCGCGGCCATTTGGCCATCTGCCGGAACCTCGGCATGACGCAGGAACAGCTCGATCGCGTACTCGCCGTCGCGCGAGCGGATACCGCGGTCAAGGATGTTTTTCCGAAAGGAAACCTACTCCCCGATACGCCGAATTTCACCGGTGAGGCGTGGCTCGAAATGTTCGTCACGAAGGCCGATTCGATGGACTGCACGGTCGGTAACGTGACCTTTGCGCCGGGCGTGCGCAACGGCTGGCATTCGCATCCGGGCGGGCAGATTCTACTTTGCACCTCCGGCGAGGGACGTTATCAGGAGAAAGGCAAGCCGGTACAGGTGTTGCGCCCCGGCGATGTGGTGAAGATCGCTCCGAACGTGGAGCATTGGCACGGTGCGGCTCCCGACTGCGAATTCACGCATATCGCCATCGGTCCGCAACAGTCGAAGGGCGGCGCCGTATGGCTGGACCCCGAAACGGATGAAGAATACGATAACCGATAAAAACGACAGAACATGAGAAAGTTCCTGATTATCCCGCTTTTGTTTTTAGCCCTGGCATGCACTGCGGCCTGTTCTTCCGAGGAGTCTCCCGCGCCGGAAACGGAACAGCCGGCGACGCCCGAGAGTCCGGGCGATGAAGAACGGCCCGACGAGCCCGGAAATCCGGATGTTCCGACCGAAAGGGGTAAAATACTCGTGGCCTACTTCTCCGCACAAGGCCATACGCAGGCCGTGGCCGAGCGTATCGCGGAGCTTACCGGTGCGGACGTGTACCGCATCGAGGCGGCCGAGCCGTATGCCGCGAATCCCTACGACGACAGCAATCGGATCCAGAACGAGGCTTACAACGACCTGCGCCCGGGCGTGGCCGATCTGCCCGATGCGGAGACGATCGCGCAGTACGAGACGATTTTCGTCGGTTCGCCCTGCTGGTGGCACCAGCCTGCGATGGTGGTATGTACATTTCTCGAAGCATACGATCTGAAAGACAAGGTGATCGTTCCGTTTTTCACCTATGGCGCAACGACCTATCTGAACGAATCGATGCAGAAAATTTATAAGGTAACGCCCGCTTCGAAGCACATTCCGGAGACACTGCCCGAAGACCTCGATCCGGACGATATCACCGTGCCGGGCCGTCCGGACGATGCCGGAATCGATATGCCGGGCAATGCCGGCGGCACGGAGGCCTGGTTGCGCAGAATCGGTATGATCGAATAAACGAACGAATATGAAAAAAGGATTTGTAACAGCAGGAATACTGGCGATTATTGCCTGTGCAGTGACCGCTTATTGTCGGGCGTCGGGTCGTGGAAATACGCCCGCGGGACCCGTCGTTTCGGAGCAGCCGGTAGAATCGGTCGCGAATGCGTCCGGAGGTAAATCGTTGGTGGTTTACTTCTCCGTTCCGGAAACGGACGGCACGGATGCTTCGTCGGGCGCGAGCCGCGTTCGCTCCGACGGCAAGGTGATGGGAAACACGCAATATGTCGCAGCCCTTATCCGCGAAGCCACGGGAAGCGATCTTTTCGAGATAAAGACCGCCCACACCTATCCCGGTTCGCATAAGGCCTTGATCGATGCGGCGAAAGTGGAGATCGACGGCAATGCCCGTCCGCAACTGGCTACGCATATCGACAATCTGAAGGATTACGACGTGGTGTTCGTCGGGTTCCCCAACTGGTGGTACGACATGCCGATGCCGCTCTATACGTTCTTCGACGAGTACGATTTCGGCGGAAAGACCGTCATCCCGTTCTGCACGCACGGCGGCAGCCGTTTCTCGGGCGCGATCAAAACCATCCGGGAACTCGAACCTGAAGCTACCGTACTCGACGGCTATGCCATTGCCCGCGACCGGGTGCCGAAATCAAAGGACGGCGTGCTGAAATGGCTGGAGCGGATCGGAATGAAAAAGTGACGGCTCGCCGGGATATGATGCGATTTTTACCGTAAAAATCGCATCATATCCCGTAATTTTCGTAAAGACGCTTTTCGCGGCGTCTTCTATCTTTGCTCGAAGAACCCTAACCATTCAGATACCTATGAATACCGATTGCAAAATCAGCCGCCGGGATGCGTTGAAACGTATGGGCGCAGCCTTGATAAGCGGTGCGGTCGCATCCTCGGGGCTGCTTTCGCTGACCTCCTGCGAGGTTCGGAAGAACAAGCGCATCATCTTTTATTTTACCGGAACCGGCAACAGCCTCTACATCGCCCGCCAGCTGGCCGGAGCGAACGCGGAACTGTTGAGTATTCCGCAGATGGTGAAGCAGGGAAGATACGACTTCGAGGCCGATGAGATCGGCATCGTATATCCCATCTACGGGCATATGCCGCCTTATATGGTCCGAAGGTTCATCCAGCAAGCGAAGCTGAAGGCCGGGTATAAATTCGCAGTCCTGACCTACGGTGCGCGCAAGTGCGATGCCGTGGAGATTTGGGACGATATATCCCGGAAGGCGGGCAACGCATTCGACTACATCGGAACCATCGTTATGGTGGATAACTGGCTGCCCAATTTCGATATGAACGAGCAGATCAAAATGGATAAGCATATCCCCGAAAATTTGCAGCGAATAACGGGGGATATCGACGAACGGCGGCATTGGCACGAGCCGGTGACGGAAGAGGAGCGGCAGATGCATCGGGAGTTCATGCGATGGACCAAGCTCGATCCGGAGGTAGGGTTTCTGCTGAAAAGCGAGAAGTGCTTTACCGTGACCGATGTCTGCATCGGCTGCGGAATCTGCACGAACGTGTGTCCGCGCGGCAATTACGAACTGAATGCGAGGGGCGTGGGGATATCGGGCGACTGCGAATTCTGTTTCGCCTGCATCCAGAACTGTCCGCAGCGGGCTATTCGGTTCCGGAAATCGGAGGACGGGTCGTTCCCGAACGGTACGGAAGTGAATCCCGATGCCCGTTATCGCAACGAACATGTTTCGTTGATGGATATCAAGCGGGCGAACAATCAGAAATCCTGACGGTTGCGATATGCCGTAGGACCTGCGGAGCCGTCAGGCCGGCCGCCGGTATTTCTTAAATCGCCGTTCGGCCGAGGAAACGATGGCCTCGCGTCGGTTATCGGCCCAATAACGATTCGGCCTGCCGATCGCAAAAGAGCGAGGGCGCGAACTCGACGATTCGGTATTCGGCGATTCCGTGGAGATAAAACGGGTCCCGGACGATGATCCGGTCGACCGTCGCCCGATCCGACCCTTTCATCAGAATCACGCCGCCCGTGCGCGGAACCTGCGGCCCGGAAGCGATGAATGCTCCCGACCGATAGTGTTCGGCCAGGAATTCCCGGTGTGCCGGGAGGTAATGTTCCACTTCGCTGAGCGGTTTTTGATAGGTTAGAATGGCGATAAACATAGGCGATCCTTGTTTTGAAACGGGCCGCGGGGTGCGTTCCCGATGCAAATGTAATGAAAATTTCGGGATTGCGTTCATAAAGACGAGTAGATGCCGATAAGCCGCTGTGCGACGGCGTATTCCGAAAAGAGTTCGGCCCGACGGCGTTCGCATGCGCACAGGGCGGCGCGCAACCTTCGATCGGAGATCAGCCGCGAAAGCGCCTCCGCGACCTGTTCGACATCTTCGGGATCGGCGTAAAGCGCTGCGTCGGCAGCCGTTTCGCGGTGGAGGGGCGTGTCGCTCAGCAGCATCGGCAGGCCGGTGCGCATGGCTTCGACGATCGGGACGATCGATGCGCGCACCGACTCGTCGGGCAGATAGACGAAGATCGAGGCCAGGCGGAAAAGGGCCGGGAGGTCTTCGGCCGTCGGTTCGTAGATGAACTCCACGCGGGTCGCTATTCCGCGGCTGCGTGCGTAGCCGAGCAGAAAATCCGAATAGGAGGTGCGGCGGCCGCAGATCACCGTGTGGAGCGGCAGTTCGGCGGCGAGCAGCGCTTCGAAGAGCGTGTCGAGGTGGCGGCGCGGTTCTACCGTGCCGATTGTCAGGATGAATTTTTCTGGAAGATCGTATTTTCTGCGGATTACCTCAAGCTGTTGTTCCGGTACGGAAGCTCCGGGGGCTGCGGCGCCCAGCGGCAGTATGACTTCGATCCGTTCGGGCGGAATGCGCAAACGGTCCGAAAGTTCTTCGCCGTCGGAGGTATTCAGCGCGATGAGTCGTTCCGCCGAGCGCAACGCACGGCGGAAGGCGCGCAGCACGAACATGCGTTCGACGACCGGGTACCGCTCCGGATGGCGCAAGAAAAAAAGGTCGGGTACCGTCAGCACGGTTTTGACCCGTCGCAGATGAACGTTCAACGGCAGCCGGTGCCGGAAGCCGTGGTAGAGATCGACCCCCTTAGTGCTTTGTTCGCCTGTGAAATACTCGTGTCGGCCCGGGTGGTGTTCGAACAGGGCGGCGAGATGGTGGAAATAACATCGCTGTGCGCTGGCAGGCGATTTGTCGAATCCTATTTTCATAATTTGGAGCGAAATTTTCTTCCGTATGGTAAATAAATTAATTATCTTTGGCAGAAACAAAGCCGTATTATGAAACACGTCTTATATCTCCTCGTCGTATTGTCCGGTCTCTTCTCCGGAAGTCTCCGGGCGCAGGAAATAGCTGTCGGCGACCGTTTTCCGGAGTTCAAGAACTCCGTTTGGCTCGATGACCGGCAGCCTGCGGCGGCTCCCGTGACCTTTTACGAATTTTTCCATTCGACGAACGATGCGACCTTGCGTTCGCTCGATCGGTTGCGCGAGTTGACGGACAAATCAGGGGCCAAACTGCGTATCGTCGTGCTGGCGAAAGAGCCTGCCGAGCGCGTAGCCCCGTTTTTGCGCGGCTATCTTTCGCCTCGTGCGGGCGTGATGTTCGATCCGGAGGGGCGGGCATTCGCAGCGTGCGGCGTGAAATATTTGCCTTTCGGGGTATTGGTCGATGCGCGCAATCGGGTGTTGTGGATGGGCAACAGCCTGAAGTTCGGCCGGGAGACACTGGATCAGGTAACGAAATAAGTCACACACGACAACGTTATGTCTTTCACGAAGATAAACCATTACGAAAAAGAGTATGCCGATGCGCATCACGATACGGCGCTCAACGTATCGGAAGGGGTTGAGAACCAACCGATCGTAAATCCCTATTTCACGCGTCGCAAGAGACGGTTGCTCACCACGGCCGAGTATGTCGAAGGCATTCTTGCAGGTAACATCACGATCCTTTCGCAGGCCATCACGCTCATCGAGTCGAACAATCCGACGCATTATGCTCAGGCCCAGGAGATCATCGAGGCTTGCCTTCCGCACGCCGGACGTTCGGTCCGTATCGGCATCACGGGCGTTCCGGGAGCCGGAAAGTCGACTTTCATCGAGGCGATCGGCGGCATGGTCACCTCGCTGCGGCATAAACTGGCTGTGTTGGCGATCGACCCGTCGTCGGAGCGCAGCGGCGGTTCGATCCTGGGCGACAAGACGCGCATGGAGAGCATCTGCCACAACCCCGACGTCTTCATCCGGCCTTCGCCGTCGGCCGGATCGCTCGGCGGCGTGGCCCGCAAGACGCGCGAGACGGTGGTGCTGTGCGAAGCTGCGGGCTTCGACGTGATCTTCATCGAGACGGTCGGAGTAGGGCAGTCCGAGACGGCCGTGCATTCGATGGTCGATCTCTTCATGCTGTTGCAGATCGCCGGGGCCGGCGACGAGTTGCAGGGCATCAAGCGCGGCATCATGGAGATGGCCGATTTGATGGTCATTACGAAGGCCGATGGCGAGAATATCCATCGCGCCGAGCTGGCCCGCGTGCAGTTCCAGGGGGCGCTGCGGCTGTTCCCGCTGGCGGAATCGGGCTGGAAACCGACCGTTTACACGGCCTCGTCGGTCGCAGGTACGGGCTTGGAGGAGGTTTGGAAGGGTGTCGAGGAGTATCTTGACCATATCCGGGCCAACGGCTATTTCCGCCACAACCGCAACCGGCAGAACAAATACTGGATGTACGAATCGATTCACGAGGTGCTCCGGCAGTCGTTCTACCGCGATCCTCAGGTCGCGGCCTGCATCGCCGATTACGAACGGCGCGTGCTGGACGACCGTCTGTCGTCGTTCATTGCAGCCAAGGAGCTGCTGGACATCTATTTCCGGGAGCGTAAGGAGTAGCCGCATGACCGATTTCGCAGCCATCGATTTCGAAACGGCCAACGGACGCCGGACGAGCGTCTGCTCGGTGGGCATCGTCGTCGTGCGCGGCGGCGAGATCGTCGACACCTATTACAGTCTTATACGGCCGCGGCCCAATTTTTACAGCCGTTTCACGACCGCGGTTCACGGAATAACCTATGAGGATACGGCCGATGCGCCCGATTTCGATGCCGTGTGGCGCGAAGTGGCGCCCCGGATCGAGGGTTTGCCGCTCGTGGCGCACAATTCGCCATTCGACGAGGGGTGTCTGCGTGCGGCGTTCGAACTCTACGGAATGCCTTATCCCGGGTATCGTTTCTACTGTACCTGTCGTGCTTCGCGCCGCGTTTTCGGCTCCGGATTACCCAATCACCAGTTGCATACGGTTTCGGCGGCCTGCGGTTTCGACCTGGCGAATCACCATCATGCTCTGGCCGATGCCGAGGCCTGTGCCGCGATCGCATTGAAGATATTGTAGGGGCTTTCCGCTGTCTGCTCTGCGAATTCGAGGGGGATTCGAGTTTTGCGGGGTGCGGCATGCAAATATTCGTCTTTATAATCCCAGTTCGAGCTGGAATCGGAATTCCCAGCGGTTGTATTTCGTCGTTGCGGGATGCGTGCGGCTGTTGTAGGAGAAATCGGCCTGGACTTTCAGGTTGTGGCCGATGATGTAGCGGGTGGCTCCCAGGGTGACTTGGTTCGCACGGTTGTATCCGACCAGTCGCCGGATTTCGTGCTCGGGGAATAGGGTGGAGTTGCGCAGGGCGACTTCCCATTTTCCGCCGAAAAGATAGCTCGCCTGGACATTGAGCCCGCAACCGCTGTAAACGAATGTCTTGCCGTCGTCGAAAAGCGGCCGGCGGCAATGACGTCCCATGAAATCTCCGCAGAAGGCGAATCCTCGGTATTTGAGGATGAAGTCGGCGAAGTAGGACCCCAGGTTGCGCGATTGGTCGTCGGGCATCACGTCGCCGCCCGTGCCTTTGAGCCGCTGTGCCTTGTGGTTGTAGGCATAGGCGCCTGCGAGCAGGATACGGACCTGTTCTTCGTGCTGGTGGTCGCCCTCCTGGATGGCGCCTTTTCCGGAGAATCGCCCGAACGGATAGAGCTCCAGGCGGCCCATGTAGATCATGCCTCCGTTGGTGGAGACGCCCCAGTTGCGGCCCTCGCCCAGGGTGACGGAACTCTTGACGGCCAGGTCGAATCCCGTGTCGTTGCCCATGTCGTATTCGCCGAAGAATCCGAAGTCGCGGTCGAGGTTGAACTGGCTGCTGACGATGCTGCGGTCGGCGAATTGGAGTGCTCCCGACGAATTGATCCGTGCGCGGTTGGCCTTGATTTTGGTTTGTCCGAAGCCGATGTTCCAGTGCGCATCGGGTATGTAGTAGATCACGGCGTCGCGGACGATGTTCGTGCTGCCGTCGGCCTGGTCCGCCGCATCGTGGGACGAGAACCCCAATTGTACCGAATAGACCAGTTTCGGGGTGTAGATATATCCGTCGAAGCGCAGCCGCAACCGCTTGACGCGTGCTTCGGTTTTGCGGAGCGTGAAATCCTCGTCGAACGAAAGACTCACGAGGTCCTGCATGCGGAATCGCAGCGTCAGTTCGAATCGTTCGTTCTTCGGTCGGAACGAGATGCCGTTGCCGACTTCGATGTTGGGCATGTTGCGCAGCCGTTCGAGCAGTTGCGTTTCGTTTTGTACGGTGTCGGTGACTTGCGTGAGCGTAGTTCGCTGCGCCGCTGCGGCGAGCGGCAGGCCGAGCAGGAGCAGGGCCATCGGGAATCGTTTCATCTTTCTGTTCGTTCGTTCGCCGGGGCGGTTGCAAATTCCGTGCGAAAAGAAGGAAAGGGACCGGAAACTATTTTTTTTGCCCGAAAATTGCCGGTTCACGGAATTATGGCTAATTTAGCAAGTTTTACCACGGACTCTGTTCCGGTGCCGCCGCCGGCGTTACATGCGGCAGCAGGGGATGATGCCCGAAAATCGAATTGAAAATGACGAAGATAATGAAACGCGAAGAGTACACCGCGACCGAACTGAAGTTCCTCGAGCTCCTGGCCCAGAAATTTCCGACGGTGGCCGAAGCGGCGACCGAGATCATCAATCTGGAGGCGATTCTCAATCTGCCCAAGGGAACGGAACACTTTCTGACGGATCTCCACGGTGAAGCCGAGGCCTTCCGCCATGTCCTCAAGAATGCGTCGGGCGTCATTCGGCAGAAGGTGGACGAGATTTTCGGCAACACGATGCGCGAAGCGGAGAAGAATGCGCTTTGCACGCTGATCTACTATCCCGAGCAGAAATTACGGCTCGTGAAGAAGACGGAGACGGATATCGACGATTGGTATCGCATCACGCTCAACCAACTGGTCGAGGTGTGTCGCACGGTGTCGACCAAATACACCCGCTCGAAGGTCCGCAAGGCGCTGCCCGAGGGCTTTTCCTACATCATCGAGGAGTTGTTGCACGAGTCGCTTTCGCCGGCCGAGCCCAACAAGCACGACTATTTCAACGGCATTCTTCGCTCGATCATCGAGGTCGACCGGGCCGACGAATTCATCGTCGCGCTGTGCAACGTCATCCAACGGTTGACGATCGATCGCCTGCATATCGTGGGCGACATTTTCGACCGCGGTCCGGGGCCGCATCTGATTCTCGAAACGCTCTGCAACTACCGTCATTTCGATATCCAGTGGGGCAACCACGACATTCTGTGGATGGGTGCCGCCGCCGGAAATCCCGCGTCGATCGCCAACGTGCTGCGTCTTTCGGCCCGTTATGCCAACCTCGACGTGCTCGAAGACGGGTACGGCATCAACCTGCTTCCGCTGGCTCGTTTCGCGATGGAGACCTACGCCGACGATCCTTGCCGGGCGTTCCAGGTCGTAGAGTTGCAGAAAGGGGCGCACAGTGCCCGCGATCTGCGCCTGCTGGCGCAGATGCACAAGGCTGTCGCCGTGTTGCAGTTCAAACTCGAAGGGCAGCTTATCCGCCGTCATCCCGAATACGATATGGATGATCGTCTGCTGCTCGGACGCATCGATTTCGAACACGGCACGGTCGACCTCTACGGGCGGACCTATCCGTTGACCGACACGTCGTTCCCGACCGTCGATCCGTCCGATCCGTTCCGCCTCTCGGCCGAGGAGGCGGAGTTGGCGGCATCGCTCCAGAATTCGTTCATGAATTGCGAGAAGTTGCAGAAACACATCCGGCTGCTTTATACCAAGGGCGGCCTTTATCTGGTGCTCAACTCCAATCTGATGTATCATGCGTCGATTCCGATGAACGACGACGGTACGTTCCGCGAGGTCGCGATCGACGGCCGCACCTATGCGGGTCGGGCGCTGCTCGACCGCATCGACCGCATTGCGCGCAAGGCCTATTTCGGGAAACGTTCGGCCGACGACGTGCGCTCGGCGCTCGATTATATGTGGTATCTCTGGTGCGGACCCTGCTCGCCGCTTTTCGACAAGGATCGCATGACGACTTTCGAACGCTATTTCGTGGCCGACAAGGCCACGCACAAGGAGACCAAGGGGGCCTATTACCGTTTGATGGAGGATTCGGCGACCTGTTCGATGATCCTCTCCGCCTTCGGACTCGATCCCGCGGTTTCGCACATCATCTCGGGGCATATTCCCGTCAAGAGCAGCAAGGGCGAAAGCCCGGTCAAGGCGGGCGGCAAGCTGCTGATGATCGACGGCGGTTTCTCGAAGGCCTATCAGACGGAGACCGGTATCGCCGGCTACACGTTGATTTACAATTCCCACGGACTGCATCTCGTGCAGCACCAGCCTTTCGAGTCGAGCCTCAGAGCCATTGTCGAGGGGCGCGATATCATCTCGACGCGCATCGTCGTGGAGACTCCGCCGCGGCGTCTCACGGTGCGCGATACGACTGTCGGCAAGGAGTTGCTGGTGCAGATCGGCGATCTCAAAAAGCTGCTCGCCGCTTTCCGTTCGGGGCAGATCAAGGAGCGGAAGTAGGTGAGGGGGCGATCCGGTTGTCCGGGGGACTTACATTTCGGGCTTTTGTTGGGCGGAGGCTGCGGCCTGCGCGATTCTTAGGATCGCATTTCTGCGTTTTCTTGTCGGATAATTTTGCCGTGCGGAAAATTTTGCCTACATTTGCAGGCTTTTAAGCCCTTAAAGGGTGAGCTTTTATTAACCTTTTACAAATTTTATAGCAAATGGCTGTTAAAATTCGTCTGGCACGTCACGGTAAGAAGGGTTACGCTTTCTACCACATCGTTGCCGCAGATAGCAGAGCGCCACGTGATGGTAAATTCATC
>CANPHE010000046.1 GCA_947573795.1 uncultured Alistipes sp.
GCGCTCGGCGTGCTTACAATCAAACTCTGCCTGCTGTCAAAACCGGGCACCCCCGATTCGCGACATGTCGGAGCATGGTCGGAATTACGGAGCAAAAATAATACATTTTTTCGATTTCCGATGTCGCAGCACCTTTTTTTCGCACTTCTCCCGACCGGCAGCAGCGCTGGCAGGAACCGAAAAATAGCGCGAAGTTCTCGAAAACGGGGTAGGGCGAAGCGTCGGAAACCGCTTCCGCCGAAGGGTCGATGAAACGCAAACGCCGTCCTTTCGGCTCCGCTTCTTGCCCGAAAGGACGGCGCTGTTCCGTGTCCCGGAACGCGGTCGAGTCCGTCTATTGATAGAAAATCACGCGGAATCCGGTTTCACCCATCGTTTTATCCGCGCTTTGACAGCTGCGGAAGGCCGTACGATGCCGGTCGGCCGAGTGGGCGAACACCGAACTGCGAATGCAGATCAGATTGCCCGACGTCTCGGGATCGGTCACCGGAGCGTCCCCGTAATCGTCCCACAGCGAACGGCTGTCTCGGCACCATTCGCAGACGTTTCCGTGCATGTCGTAGAGTCCCCAGGCATTGGGCTTCTTCTCGCCGACGGGATGAGGCTTTCCGGTGTCGTTGCCCGCGTACCACGCATAATCGCCCAGCTGCGATACGTCGTTGCCGAAGTGGTACATCGTCGTCGATCCGGCACGGCAGGCATATTCCCACTCTGCTTCCGTAGGCAGCGCGCCGCCGATCCATGCGGCGAACTCCATCGCTCCGTACCAATTGACGAAGACCATCGGGAGCTGCTCGAAACCTTCGACCACAGCCCATTTTTTCGACGCCTCGTCCCACTTGATGCCGTAAAGGTATTTCAGGTCGACAAGCGTCTTGTCGGGATAGCTGCCCTTCGCATAGATTCCGTCCGCACCGATGCCGACTTCGTTCATGAAGCGCTCGTACTGGCTGTTGGTTACCTCGTAGATACCCATCCGGAAGGGTTTGGTAAGGGTCACTTCGTGCTGGGTTTCATCCCACATCCGGTCCGGTTCGTCTTTCGGGCTGCCCATCAGGAATTTACCTGCGGGAATATCCACCGTCACCATGAAGGGAGGCGCTACCGTCACCGTACACGAAGCCGTCACGAGGCCCTGTTCGGCCGTTGCCGTGATGGCGACCGTACCGGTCGATACGGCCGTAACCGTACCTTCGGCGTCGACGGTTGCGACGGCGGGATTCTCGGAACTCCAGACGATACTCTGATCCGTAGCGTTTTCGGGCACGACGCTTGCCGAAATTCGGGCCTGTCCACCGATATCGAGCGTGAGCGACGAAGGATCGACGACGACCTGCGATACGGCGACCTTGGGGTCTTCATCGTTGTCGGAGCAGGAGGAGAGCATCACTGCGGGAACGAACAGCATCGAAAGCAACCAATAGGCTGTTTTCCCTGCCGAGGGAGGGAAATTGTTTTTCATGACTGAAAAATTAAAATTATATGTAAGAATGAAGCAGAGTGCGTTTACCTAACCGTCACAAACATAATGAAAAATATTGAATATCGCAAGTTTTCCGAAAAACTTTCCGATCGAATGTGTCCTGCGGGAATTTCGAAAGCAAACGCAACCGCCGGGAGATGCAAAATTCCGCATTCCGCGGCCGGAGATCGGGAGCGTTTTTCGGCATTCGCCTTTACGAAGGCACCCCGTAATTCGAAATTGTTTCAACGCAGCATTGTATATGACGGCCTTTTTCACTATCTTTGAAAACTCAAAAAGCGAAAATGCGATGGACGAAAAATACGTAGTCAGACTCCGCAATGCAGCCATCTACCATACGGACGGCTCCTCCCGTCGTTCGACCGAAAAGCTGCTCCGAGAGAGCGAAATGGTGCTCTCAGAAGTCGACCTCTCGGTCGCTCCGGGCGAATTCGTCTACCTGCTCGGTCGTGTGGGCAGCGGCAAAAGCACCTTGCTGAAGACGCTCTACGCCGAAGTGCCGCTGTTGACGGGCGAGGGCCGGATCGCGGGATTCGACTTACGGCGCCTGCGCCGCAAGGATATTCCCTACCTGCGCCGCAGCATCGGCATCGTCTTCCAGGACTACCAACTGCTGACCGACCGCAACGTCTTCATGAACCTCTACTACGTGCTGAAAGCCACCGGATGGAAACACGAAGCACAGATCCGCGAACGCATCGGCCGGGTGCTCGACGTCGTGCAACTCACGCGCAAAAGCTACAAGATGCCTTTCGAGCTTTCGGGCGGCGAACAACAACGACTGGTAATCGCCCGGGCGTTGCTCAACGAGCCGAAGGTGCTGCTGGCCGACGAACCCACGGGCAACCTCGATCCCGTTACGGCCGACGGCATCATGCAGCTTTTCCGCGACATCGCTTCGCGCGGCTGCGCCGTCGTCATGTCCACCCACAACACCTCGCTGATCGAAAATTATCCGGCACGGGCCATTCTTTTCGCCCAGGGACATATCCGCGAGGTGGACCTCGAAGCGGAATTGTCATAACCCCGGCGCGAATATTCGCAACCGTCGTTTTCAGTCCCGATCGTCCCGAACAAAAACGGCGACCTGTTGCGTGATCCGGAAAAATTGCGTATATTTGTACGATATTTTTGGCAAAAATATACACCTTTTATCCTGAAGATACTTCAACGCTGTTACCTCGCGGGTTATGCACTCCGAAGCGGGTAACCGGGGGACGGGGCGGATCGATGAAGGCGGCGATTCGCCGCGAGACACAGCCCCTCCCGAGCGAATCGAGCGTCGAAAAGACGGAAGGGTAATTATCCGTATATCGAGCCACCCTATTTTAATGACTACGATGAGTACCGAACAAGAAAACGTAAAGAAGCAAGAAGAATATTCCGCGTCGAACATCCAAGTGCTGGAAGGTCTCGAAGCGGTGCGCAAGCGTCCGGCCATGTATATCGGCGACATCGGCGAAAAGGGTCTTCACCACCTGGTCTACGAGGTCGTGGACAACTCGATCGACGAGGCGCTGGCCGGTTACTGTACCGATATCGACGTGACGATCAACGAGGATAACTCCATCACCGTGAAGGACAACGGCCGCGGTATTCCGACCGATTTCCACGAAAAGGAGGGCAAATCGGCCTTGGAAGTCGTGCTGACCGTCCTGCATGCCGGAGGTAAGTTCGACAAAGGCAGTTACAAGGTCTCGGGAGGTCTGCACGGCGTGGGTGTTTCGTGCGTCAATGCGCTTTCCACGCTCTTGATCGCCGAAATCCACCGTCAGGGCAAAATCTTCCGCCAGACATACAGCAAAGGCAAACCGACCTCCGAAGTCGAGGTCGTGGGTACGTGCGAGGACCGCGGTACGACGGTCACGTTCAAACCCGACGGCGAAATCTTCACCCATACGACCGTCTACAAATACGAGATTCTGGCCAACCGCCTGCGCGAACTGGCATTCCTGAACAAGGGCATCCGGCTCAACCTCTACGACAAGCGGCCGGACGAGGAGGGCAACCTGCGAGAGGATCATTTCTATTCGAAGGAGGGTCTCAAGGAGTTCGTGAAGTACCTCGACGCTACGCGCGGCATGCCGATCATCGAATCGATCATCTACCTCGACACCGAGAAGAACGGCGTTCCGGTGGAGGTCGCCATGCAGTACAACGACTCCTTCTCGGAGAACGTGCACTCCTACGTAAACAATATCAACACGATCGAGGGCGGTACGCACCTCACGGGTTTCCGCCGTGCGCTGACCCGTACGTTGAAGAAATACGCCGAGGATTCGGGCATGCTCTCGAAGCTCAAGTTCGACATCAACGGCGACGACTTCCGCGAGGGTCTCACGGCCGTGGTCTCGGTGAAGGTCGCCGAGCCGCAGTTCGAAGGTCAGACCAAGACCAAATTGGGCAACGACGAAGTTTCGGCCGCTGTGGATCAGGCCATGACCATGGCCCTGGGACACTACCTCGAAGAGAACCCGAAGGATGCCAAGGCCATCGTGCAGAAGGTCGTGCTGGCCGCTACGGCGCGTCACGCCGCCCGCAAAGCCCGCGAAGCCGTACAGCGCAAAACGCCGCTCTCGGGCGTGGGTCTTCCCGGCAAGTTGGCCGACTGTTCGAGCCGCGACCGTTCGATCGCCGAAATCTTCTTCGTCGAGGGTGACTCGGCAGGCGGTACGGCCAAGTCGGGCCGCGATCGCAACTTCCAGGCCATCATGCCGCTGCGCGGTAAGATTCTCAACATCGAGAAGGCGCAGGAGCACCGCATGTGGGAGAACGAGGAGATCAAGAACATGTTCACGGCCTTGGGCGTGACGATCGGCACCGAGGAGGATTCCAAGGCGCTGAACCTCGAAAAGCTGCGTTACGACAAGATCATCATCATGACCGATGCCGATGTGGACGGAAGCCACATCGCCACGCTGATGCTCACCTTCTTCTTCCGCAAAATGAAGGAGCTGATCGAAAACGGACACGTCTACATCGCCACGCCGCCGCTCTACCTCGTGAAGAAGGGCAAGCAGGAGCGCTATTGCTGGACGGAGAAGGAACGCGACACCATCACCGAGGAGTTCGGCAAGGGCGCCCACGTGCAGCGTTACAAAGGTCTCGGCGAGATGAACGCCCACCAGCTGTGGGAGACGACGATGAACCCCGATACGCGTATTCTGCGTAAGGTCAACATCGAAAACGCCGCCGAGGCGGACCGTATCTTCTCGATGCTCATGGGCGACGACGTTCCGCCCCGCCGCGAGTTCATCGAGCGAAACGCCCATTACGCCAACATCGACGCATAACCGGCCGATGAAAAGGATCGCCCTGCGAAGGACGGTCCTTTTTCATAGGATACCAAGAACCAACAAAGAATCGAAACCGCACCATGAAAGTGACCGTCATCGGAGTAGCCGGAGGCACCGGCTCGGGAAAATCGACGCTCGTCAAACGTCTCCAGGAGGCCTTCCAGGGCGACGACGTAGTTACGCTCTGCCACGACTATTACTACAAGGCCCACCCCGAACTGACCTACGAGGAACGCACGAAACTCAACTACGACCATCCCCAGTCGTTCGACACGCAGATGCTCGTCGACCACATCAAGGCGTTGAAGAACAACGTGCCGATCGAACATCCCCTCTATTCGTTCGTCGACCATAATCGACTGCCCGAAACCGTGAGCGTCAAACCCTCGAAGGTCATCATCGTCGACGGTATTCTGATCTTCGAGAACAAGGAGTTGCGCGATCTGATGGACATCAAGGTCTTCGTCGACACCGATGCCGACCTGCGCCTGGCGCGTCGTATCCTCCGCGACGTCTGCGAACGCGGACGTACGATGCAGTCGGTCATTACGCAATACACCGACACGGTGAAACCCATGCACGAAGAGTTCGTCGAACCCTCGAAGAAATACGCCGACGTCATCATCCCCGAAGGGGGATTCAACTCCGTCGCCGTAGCGATGCTGATCCAGAATATCAAGTCGCTCATCGACGAGGCATAGCCGCCCCGAAGGAGGGGGGGGGGCGAAAAAGATACTCGAACCGCGAGATACGGTTCGAGTATCTTTTTTATAACTGCAACGCCTCCGGCGTTGCATCTTCGGCGGCTCGCGCTTTCAGCGCGACGGCCCCTGCCGCCGAAGATGATTATTTCTGCAAGAGACTTTCAACTGTCGCTTTTTTTGCTTTCGGCCGGGCCTCGATCGGCTCGCGCTTCTCGGCCGCCGAAGAAAGTCTTTTTCGGACCGGGTTATCGCTCCATCCGAAATCCGCCACCCAGCGCCTTGCACAACCCGACATAGGCGATATATTGTTGCGTCGTGATATCCACGAGCTGTTTTTGCGAATCGTAGAGACTGCGCTCGGCATCGATCACATCGAGATAATCCGTCATGCCGCTGCGAAAAAGCGCCCGTTCCATGACAGCGATGCGTTCGTTGGCTTCGACCAGCCGTTCGACCCGTTCCCGCTGGATGCGATAGGTCCGAATGGCCGTCAAGGCCTGTTCGACATCGGAGAATGCCTCCAAAACGGTCTGTTCGTAATTGCGGGCCGCCTGATCGTACTGCGCAATGGCCGCCTGCTCCGAACGCTTCAGTTTTCCGAAAGCGAAAATCGGCTCGGTCAAACCGCCCACGGCACTCCAGGCCCAGGGATTCGAGGCCGTAAGTCCTTTGATCGAGGCGGCTGCGATTCCGCCCTTGGCCGTAAGCAGCAGCGACGGGAAACGCGCACTGCGGGCCGCTCCGGCCTGTGCCGCGGTCTGAACCACCCGATAACGAGCCTCGATGATATCGGGACGCCGCACGAGCAGTTCGGACGGCAGCCCCACCGGAATTTCCGGGAGCTGTCGATCCCCGGACAATCGTTCATTCGTCGCCGGCACGTCACGCTGCGGCACATCGCCCGTGAGCGTATTCAACGACAAGGCAGTCTGTTCGAGCGATCGTTCGTAAAGCGGAATATCCGCCTCGGCCGTATAGAGCAGACTCCGGGCCTGTTCGAGTGCCACGCCGTCCGACATGCCGTAGCGGAACATCGAGTCGATCAGGGCGGCGGATTCGCTCCGCAGCGTACGACTTCGGCGCGCGATCTCCAAATCGCTCCGGTACTCCGACAACGTGAAATAGGTCGTCGCGACCTCGGCCGCAACCGACAGCTTCATGCCCCGCAACGCCCATTCGGACGAAGCCAAAGCCGCACGCGCGGCCCGGTCGGCCTGCCGAAGGGCACCGAAAAGCGATATCTCCCATTCGAGCGTCGGTTCGACGGCGTAAGACTGCACGATCTTCGTCTGTGCATCGTAGTTGCCCCCGGCATCGATCTCCGCCCCGAACTGCGGCAGAAACCGGGCTCGGGCGACCGCACGCTGCGCCCGGGCCTGCTCCACGGCTGCGGCCGCAGCGGCAATGTCGCGATTGTTGTCCAGGGCTCTGCGGACGAGCGAATCGAGCGTCGGATCGCCGAAAAGCGTCCACCACGCCTCGTCGTCGAAGATGCTGTCTTGCGCGAAACCTTCGGCGCAGACATAGTTGTCGTAAGTCGGCACCCGCACGGGCATCAATCGCGGAGTGCATGAACCCGCCAATAACAGAATCGGAAGCAAGCGTTTCATGATACAGTCTGTTTTTCCCGGTTTTCGATTTCGGCACGCCGGGCCTCGAAACGTCCGATGCGCCCGACGAGGTAGTAGAGAGCGGGGTAGAGGAAGATTCCCAGCACGGTCGCGAAGAGCATACCGCCCACGAGCGCCACGCCCAGAATATTGCGGGCCGTAGCGTAAACGCCGTGTGCGAAGACGAGCGGCAGCACGCCGAGGATGAAGGCGAAGGCGGTCATCAAAATCGGACGCACCCGCTCGCGCGCAGCCCCTACGGCCGCCTCGACGAGCGATTTATGCTCCTCGCGGAACATGCGGTCGGCGTATTCGACCACCAGAATGGCATTCTTGGCCGCCAAACCGATCAGCATGACCAGTGCGATGCGTACATAGATATCGTCGACATAAGTCGGATTCCACAGATGCGTGATACCGATAAAGGCCATCGCCCCGAGTACGGCGGCCGGGACACTCAGCAGAATGGCCAGCGGCAGGCCCCACGACTCGTAGAGCGCCGCGAGCGAAAGGAAGACGAAGACCACGGCCAGCAGGTAAACCAACCCGCCCGACTTCGAGGCATTGGCTTCCTGGTAGGCCGTACCGCTCCAAGCCGTGCCGACATCATCGGGCAGTACGGCCGCGGCCGTGCGTTCGATCCGCTGCATGACATCGCCCGTCGAAGCGTGGCGGGCAGGGGTGACCGACAGCGAAATCGATTCGTCGAGATCGAACTGCGAGACATAGGAGACACCCAGCGTATCGACCGCCTGGACGAAGGTCGCCAGCGGAATATTGTCCCCCGACGCATCGACGACGTAGTAGGCATCCAGCGAACGGCTGTCGGTCCGGTAGGCCGGTGCTGCCTGCAAGTAAATTTGATAAAGCCGGCCGAAACGCGTGAAATTGCCGATATATTCGCCGCCCAACAAAGCGGCCAGTTCGCCGTAAAGGGTTCCGAGATCGACCCCGGCGGCGAGCGCCCGTTCGGTATCGATGCGCAGACGCCGCTGCGGTATCGCGTCGTCGAACTGCGTAGTCACCGAAGCGATCGCCGGGTCGTGCCGCAGCGAATCGATCAACCGGTCGGTCTCTCGGGCCAGGTAGGCCAACCCGCGGCCTTCGAGGTCGAGCACCTCGACCGATACGCCCGACGAAACGCCCAGCCCCGGAATCGAGGGCGGCGTGAAAGCATAACATTCGGCCCCGGGTACGGCGACGTACAGTTCGTCGGTGAGCTCCCGGGCGATCTGCGCCGCAGAGAGTTTCCGACGGTCGAAGTCCGTCAGTTTCACGAAAATGATGCCGCAGTCGGTCGCCGCGACCCCCGCCATCATGTCGAAGCCGGCAGCCAGCGACGTAGATACCACCTCGCTGCGAGCACGGATCAGCGCATCGGCTGCGGTCATGGCCCGCAGCGTAACGGGCAATGCCGAAGCCTCGGGCGTCTGGACCATGACCATCAAATACCCCTGGTCCTCCTCCGGCAGAAAACCGGTGGGGAGTTTGCGTCCGATGGCGAAAATCGCGACGAGCAGTACGGCGACGAAAACGGCGGTCCGGCCCGCATGGCGCATGAGGGTCGAGGAGAAGGAGGTGTAACGCTCCATGCCCCGCGCGAAACGGCGGTTGAAAGCGGCGAAGAATCCCCGCGTCGGCGCCTCCTTCCGGCGCAGCAGCAGGGCGCACAATGCCGGGGAGAGCGTCAGGGCATTGAAGGCCGAAATCACCACCGACACGGCGATCGTGATGGAAAACTGCTGAAACAGGCGTCCCGAGATACCGCCCGTGAACGATACGGGAATGAAAACGGCCAACAGCACGACGGTCGTCGCGACGATGGGCGAGGAGACGTTGCGCATGGCGGCGAGCGCCGCTTCGCGCGGGGACATTCCGGCAGCAAGGGCCACCTGCGCGGCTTCGACCACGACGATGGCGTCGTCCACCACGAGTCCGATGGCCAGCACCATGCCCAGCAGCGAAATGACATTGATCGAGAATCCCAGCAGCGGGAAGAGCGCGAAGGCTCCGATGAGCGAAACCGGAATGGCGACCAGCGGAATGACCGTCGCGCGCCAGTCCTGGATGAACAGGTAGATGATCGCGATCACGAGCAGCAGGGCGATGCCCAGCGTGCGGAAGATATCCTTCACGCCGGCAGCGATCGTCGAGGTGGCATCGACGATCGTAGCGACCTCGATTCCGTCGGGAAACCGTGCCGCGAGCCGTTCCATCGTCGAACGTACGTCGCGTCCGACCTCCATGGCATTGCTGCCCGGCTGCTGATAGATCACCAGCAACGTCGAAGGCTGCTCGCCGAAAAGCGACGACATGCCGTAGGTCTGACTGCCCAGCGACACGTCCGCCACGTCGCGCAGCCGGATCTGCTCGCCCGAGGAGGTGGTTTTGACGACGATCGCGCCGAATTGCTCGGCCGTGGACAGTTGCGGCGGCATAGTTACCGTATAGGTATAGACGATATCCTCGGGGGCCGGTTCCGCGCCGAACGCACCGGCAGGGTAGATGCCGCCCTGACGGCGGATCGCTTCGGAAACCTCCTCGACCGCGATGCCGTAATATTTCAGCACATCGGGCCGCAGCCACACCCGCATGGCGTATTCGCCCGCACCCATCACCGAAACCTTACCCACGCCGTCGACCTTCAGCAGATCGTTCCGCAGATTCAGATAGGCGTAGTTCGACAGGAATTCATCGTCGTAACGGCCGTCGCTGTGCAGCGCATAGACGATCAGAAATCCCGTCATGGTCTTCTGCGTGACGACACCCTGCTGCGTCACCGACGTGGGCAGCTGCGAGGTGGCCGACGCCACCTTGTTCTGCGTCAGAATCGCAGCCATGTCGGGATCGGTGCCGATCTCGAACGTCACCTGCAAGGACATCGAACCGTCGTCGGCCGAGGTAGCCTGCATGTAAAGCATGTCGTCGACTCCCATCACGGCCTGGGCCAATGGCGTAGCTACGGCATCGGCCACGGTGCGGGCATCGGCTCCGGCATAGCTGGCCGTGACTTCGACCACAGGCGGCGTAATGTCGGGATACTGCTCGATCGGCAGTCGCACGATCGATACGGCGCCCACCAGGACGATGGCAATGGCCAGCGAAATGGCGAATATGGGCCGCGAAACGAAAAAACGCTCCATGATGCTATTCGTTTACTGGGATGATCTTCTCTCCGTTGCGCAACTTCTGCCGTCCGCTCACGACGACCCGTTCGCCGGGCTGCAACCCGCTTTCGATGCTCCACCGTGTCCCGAACGTGGGGCCCGTCACGACGCTGCGGTAACGCACGGTGCTGTCCGCCGCGACGACCCATACGGCGCTTTGGTCCTGCAACTGCGCGACGCACTGCTGCGGGACCAGCACGCGCGGACGCGCAGCCCCCACGGCCGCCCGGACCCGGGCGAACTGCCCCGGTTTGAGCCGCTGCTCGGGGTTGGGGAATTTCACGACGAGCACCAGCGTCCCCGTCGCATCGGAAACATTCTTGCGCGTATAGCCGTAGCGGCCTTCGAGCGGATATTCGCGTCCGTCGGAGAGCACCAGACGAATGTCCGACAGCAGGTCCGCATTGTCGTAGATCGAAGCGCGGTTATCCGTCAACGCGAGGTACTGCGCCATCGGAAGCGCGACGTCCACCGAAAGCGTATCGGTATTCGAAACGGTCGTCAGCACGTCGAACCGGGTGCCCGGACCCACGTAGTCGCCCGCATGCGCCGACGAATTGCCGACGAATCCGTCGATCGGCGAGCGCAGCTCGGTATACCCGACATTCATCTTCGCGCTGCGCAGCGACTCCTCGGCCGAACGGACCGACGCCGCGGCAGCCTTGTAACGGGCCGTATACTGGTCGAGCTGCGCCTGACTGATGGCGTTGATGCGGGCCAGCGGCACGGCTCGGTCGTAGTTGTTCTTCGCCTCGACCGCCTGCGCGCGTGCCGACTCCAGGGCTGCCTGCGCCGCCAGCATCGAGGTCGAAAGTTGATCGGGAGCGATCGTAAAGAGCAATTGACCGCGCCGTACGGGCATTCCGGCGTCGAAATGCTTCGCCGAAAGGTAGCCGTTCACCCGGGGTTGGATCACGGCGTCGAAATTGCTGGCCAGGTAACCGATGAAATCCATGCGCTCGGGCAAACTGTCGACCGTGGCCGCGACGACCGGTATTCGCAATACGGGAACCTCCGGTTTCGGCTTTCGGTGTCCGCAGCCGACCAGTGCGGCCGCCAGGCACGCAAACGGAAGAATTTTATTCATAACGGGATGATTTTCCGCCGCCAAAGGACAAAAAACGTACCGCCGAAGCCCCGAAATGCAAAGTTTTACGCAAAAACCTCGATTTTTACAGCTCTATACGAAGGAGTTTAGATTATTTTGCTATCTTTGCGTTGGAACAAAACTTCAAAAACACTAACGACATGAAAGAATTGGTAGAAAAGATCGCCGCAGAATACGAAGTATTCGCAGCGAACGCAGCCGCACAGGTTGAGAAGGGCAACAAGGCAGCGGGAACCCGCGCACGCAAATCGGCCCTCGAGATTTCGAAGCTCATGAAGGAGTTCCGCAAGGTTTCGGTCGAAGCTACGAAATAGTCTCACCCCGCTGCGAAACGCAAAAGGCTGCTCTTACGGGCAGCCTTTTGCGTTCGTATCGGGCGGGGCGGGGTCTCAATCTACCCGCACGCCCAGGCGACGCAGCACGAGCGAATCGCCGGCCGTGAGTCCCGTGCGGGAGTAGGGCACCGCTTCGTTGTGGTCGTTCAGATAATATCGGGGAGCGTCGCGGTCGAATCGGTCGCTTACGAGCGAAACGTCGCGCACGACGAAACGTCCTTCGATCGAGGCCATGTCGGCCATCGTATGGAACAGCGCGTGAGTGGTGGCCGGAGCCGTCGTGTTGGCCTCGGCTGCGGCGACCTTCTCCGGGAACCGATTCCGGTAACGCTCCGAGAACCACGCCAACGACGCGACATGGAGCTGATAAGCCGTCGTAGTCGGCGAGGCATGCAGGAATCGGCCGCGCTCGTCGTCGAAAATATCCTCGCCGTGATCCGCACAATAAAGCAGGGCGGTGGAGGTGTCGCCCAAAGTGCGCAGATAGTCGATCGTCTCGGCCAGAAAATGGTCCGTATACAGCACCGAATTGTCGTAGGCGTTCCGCAGCCGGTCGACGTGCTGCGCCGCGATCGCTACGTCGTCGTCGGGCAGGAAGCGGGCGAACTCGCGCGGATAACGCTGGTGATAGCTGAAATGCGATCCGTAGCAGTGAAGGATGAAGAAGAGTTTCTGCGAACGGCTCTCTTCGATCGAACGGCGCATCTCGTCCAGCAGTTGCATGTCGTGCCGCGGCGAACGAATGTAGATCACGTGCCGGGCATCGTGGGCCAGATGGTCGATCATGGCGCCCTGCGGCGACTGGTTCGAAATGAACCAGGTCTCGAACCCCGCCTCGTCGAACAGGGCGGGAAGCCCCCGACGTCGGTAGAGTTCGGCGTGTTCGTCCGTCGCGACCGACGAAAGGATCAACGGCACGCTCTTGTGGGTCGTATTGCTCTGGGTCAGTACATCGCGGAAAAGTACGATATCGTCGACCTGCGCCAGCCGGGGATTGGTCTCCCGCTGGTACCCGTAGAGTTGCCAGTCCATCGTGCGCGACGCTTCGCCGATGATATACACGTAGATTTCCCGTCCCGAAGCCTCGGCCGTCCGATGCGCCCCGTAGGTGAAACCCTCCGCCGTACGCGGGAAATTACGGGTCTTGCGGAATTCGGAACCGCTCAGATAGGCATTGTAGCATACGTTGAGCGGAAAAATTTCGTCGCGCAGCACATGCCTATCTTCGCTGACCCGATAAGCGGGCCACAAAGCCAGCGCCCCGAGCACGAAAAGAGCCGCACCGCTGAGGCCGACGGTCTTGCGCGTCGTATGCGAAATGGACCGTTTGTGGGCGATTTCGCGCGCTGCGAACCACAACAGGGGCACGTACATCGCGCAAACCAGCAAGACGGAAGGGTAGATGTTGCTCAGCAACTCGCCCGCCTCGCCCGGGTTGGTCGTCACCAGGTTGGTGAACATGTCCGTCGCAATGATCGAATTGCCGAAAAGATAAAGCAACACGATCTGGAACGCACAGAGAAAGATGAACGGAAAGGCCAGCCAGATCATGACGCCCGAACGGCGCAAGACGACGCTCCACATCATGTAGAAACCGAGCGGCATGAGAATCAATGCTTCGACCGTCCAGGCCGAATAGGGTTCCGTATTGGCCAGCACGCAGTTGGGTATGATGAGCGCGACGAAAAAATAGACGGTCAGCAGCGTCGTGAATCGGCTGCGGGTCTTGAGCCTCTTTCGTCCGGATTTGTTCGATAGGGTATTCATGGTATGATCCCTCAATTTAAAAAGCCTCGTTGAGATTGAGCAGGAATCCGCTGGTCTTCTTGCCCATTCCGTAATCGATGCGTACGTTCACACGCTTCTTCAGCTCCCAGCGCAAACCGATGCCGTAGTTGGGCAGGGTCTCGGACCAATCGAAGCTGCGCACCTCCCGGAAAACGTTTCCCGCACCGCCCCAGACCGTACAGCCGATCCGTCGCCAGATGCGTTGCCGCAGCTCTACCTGCAAGGTAATCAAGTCGTTATCCGTATATCGACCCTGGTAATACCCCCGCATGCGCTGGCTGCCGCCCATACGCGCCAGCAGCGGCCACGGCGTTCCCGAGGAGTTGAATTCGGCATAGAAATCCGCAGCGAGGATGCAGTCGCGCCAGATACGGTGGTAATAGTCCGCCGTCACGGTCGTCCGCCACAGCGATTCGCCGCAATTGCCGAGGCCCTTCGGGAAAAAGATCTCCTGGACGCCGACGTACACGCCCCGGAAGGGATTGGGAATGAAATCGCGCGAATCGTATTCGACGATGGCCCCCGCACCGGTCGAAGTATAGCTGTGCTTCTGGCCGTAGAGGTAGGCTTCATCGGTGAATTTCAGTCCCTTCGCATACTGGAAGTTGAGCACTCCTCCCACGAACGTATTACGCAGGACACGATGCATATAACGCCCCTCGATGCGGCAAAGTTTTTCGGTATAGGAGCTTTCGGGATTGTAACGGCCGTCGTGATAACCGATTCCCCAGAGTTTGCGAGGCGTCGAGGAGAACATCACCGTATAATCGACCTTGCGGCTGCTGCGCGAGAAGATCGTATTGCCCGTCACGCCCACGGCATAAACGCCCGAGACCGAGACATTGGCGAAAAGCGAAATATCGGAAGGCGGCGTCACCGAGTCGGTGCGGTCGAGGCGGTAAAGTCCGGCCGCCAGCACCCCGATGCCGAAACTCGTGTTTTTCGAATAGCTGGGTCCCCCGGCGAAGGTGAAATCGATTTTCTTCTCGAAAGTCCGGTCCTGCGTCGACTCCTCGAAATAAGCCACGACGCGCCGCAGGAACGAACGTCTCTGCGGCGTTTCGGTCTTCGGCAGCGGGGTATAGGTATAATACAGCGTATCCATCCCGGAAACATAGCTTCCGGACTGAGCCGCGGCATCGCAGATACCTCCGACCATCAAAGCGACGACGATCGCGCGGCGCAACATCGGATTTATCGGTAAAGCTCGACCGCTTCGTAGAAGTCCTTCTTGTCCTGTTCGGAAAGTTCGCCCTTGCGCAGGAACACCAGTTCACCCTCCTTCGAAACGAGCATCAGGACGAACTGATTGTTGCAATCGCCCAGTTCCCAGGCCGTGCTGAGCTTACGATTCTCGTCGGCCAGCACCGTGGCGCCGTTTTTCTCCGTACGCTTCTTCGCCATATTGCGGGCCATGCCGTTGGGGATCATCGGCGCGTCCTTGAGGTTCATGACGCCGAATCCGTAGAGGTTGTCGCCCTGAGCGCGATGGTTCTGTTCGAGCTCCACGGTGAATTCGTGATTCTGCTTGTGCCGGTCGGGATCGACGTAGAATATCATCAGATTTTTTTCTCCGAAATAGGGCAGTTTGGCGGGCTTCCCATCGAGGTCGAGCACCTCGACATTCGAAACCTTGCGGGGCAGCTCTTGCGCCCGGATAGCCGTAGCGGTCAATGCGAATGCAGCCAGCATCACAATTGCTTTCATCTTCATTGCATGTCGTTTTAATAGATTGCGTAAGACAGATCGCAGCAAAGGTACGAATTTTTTGCTACCGCAATCGCGTAGGTGCGTATCAATTGTTGTTCCGAAGGTTCACTTTTCTCCATCGGAAGCGGAAAGGAGGGCATCGAAAGCGTAGGTTCCTCCGCCCGAAACGATGAAAAACACGTAAATTCCGAGCCATACGAATCGCAGCTCGCCGATGCCGAACTCCTCCCAGGCCGACATGGCCAGGATGCCGAGCGACATGACGAGTGCGGACATGCGCACCCACAATCCCATGATTATCAAAACGGAAATCAGCACCTCGGCGACGGCCACGATGACGAATACGGCCGTAGGCTGGATATAGAGGAACGACGGATAATTGCCGATGATCTCGTCGTAGGACTGCATCTTGCCGATGTTGTGGAAAAGCATCATGCCGCCCGCGAAGAGCCGCATGTAAAGCACCGCCCAATCCATACAGGCGTACCGTTCGATCCAAGCGTCGATTTTCGTTCCCATGCGGCGAAGTATTGCAATTCGCATTCCAAAACGGGGCGACTGCTCGAACGGAAAAGAGATTCGGTTTTTCGAGCCGTGCGCCTTCCGCATCGGCGGCGGCTTTCGGAGCCCCGTTCGGCGTCGAAAGACAATTATCGTCGCTTGCGGAAACAGCATCTTCGGCGGCTGGGCCGGTCGCGCTGAAAGCGCGAGCCGCCGAAGAGAGCGAGGCTATGCCTCGGAGTTGGGAAAGGACCTGTGCAGACCCGCCTTTGGCGCTTCTCGGCCGCTGAAGGCTACGACTTTACCTTCCGCGAACTGCGGCTCTCGAAGCCGCGCGAGCCGGAACCTCCCCCGGACGGAGGCTCACTGCGCTCACACCCGCAGGCTACGGCTCGCCCCACAACCGCCGGAGCCCTTCACTCCATCGCCTCCAGGTTAAGACCGCCGCTGCGGCCGATATCGAAATCGTAGGTTAATTTTCGCCCGTCGTCCGTGGTCACCGTCAGGGAGCATTTTTTCTTACGATTGAATTCCTGCTGGAATTCCCGAGCGGCCAGATGCGCAATACCGATCGTACAGCTACTCGGATCATCGTCTATAAGAGCGCTTTCGCTTCCGTCGCCCCAGACGACCGGAATCCTCCGGCAAGCCTCGGTATCGAATGACGGCACCTCGCTACTACCCGCCAAATCCACGAAAGAGAGTAGGATCATCACCCGGGTTTCAGGCGTTTCGGCATCGGGCCAATAGCTGAAAGAATACGCAAGAGCGATGTTGCGACCGTCGATCTTATAATAGTTATCGGATATCCGATCGTAGTAATCGATCGCATGATCCGCTCTGACATAAAGCCATCCGTCGGTCTTGCGCACCGTATTCCTGCAACCGGCCGAAACGGCAACGAGAAGACCGCAAACCAAATATTTCAATACCTTCATCGAATTGGAAACAAAAAAAACGTGGACTTGTTACTTCGTCTACGTTTCTGAGGTATCGCCAAACACCCTGTAACCTATAAACGAGTAAAAGCCCACGTCGTGAGACGTGAGCATCAACGTTTACTCGTGGTTACATCTAAATTTTGGCGATTTTCAGAAACCCGAATAAAGCTAATGCTTTATATATTATATGTCTTTTCTACGACTTATTTACATAGGCGGTTATTTGCTATTCAACTACAAATATAGACAGAATTTCGGATATTTCGACGCTTTTTGCTAACTTTGTCTTCATTAGCTTCGAAAAAAAATGAAAACCAAGATACTTTTCGTTTGCTTAGGCAATATCTGCCGCTCGCCGGCTGCCGAGCAGATCATGCGCGAAACGGTCGAACGGGCCGGGCTGAGCGCACGGATAACGGTCGATTCAGCAGGTACTTACGGAGGACATGCGGGCGATCTGCCCGATCCGCGGATGCGCAGCGCAGCGGCCCGACGCGGCTATACGCTCACGCACCGCGCCCGAAAGATCCGCGAGGAGGATTTCGAGCGTTTCGACCGCATCGTCGTCATGGACGACATGAACTACGAGACGGTGCACCGCCTGGCCCCGTCGCCCGAGGCGGCACAGAAGATTTTCCGCATGCGCGAATTCTTCCGACGCTTCGCACACTGGAGCCACGTCCCCGATCCCTATTACGAGGGGCACGAAGGTTTCGAACTGGTGCTGGATATGTTGGAGGAGGGATGCTCGGTGCTGCTCGACGAAATTCGCGGGTAACGACCGGGTAACGGATCAGAAATCCAGTCCGAAGCTGATGCTGTACGCGTTGCGCAGCCAGGTATTCTTCCCGGCGAAAAGATAGGCGAAGTCCAGCCGCAGGTGGAGGAACCGGACCCCGGCGCCGACACTTCCGTAACTCGGGCAATACCGGGAGCTCTCACCATAATGGTACCCGGCTCTCAGCTGTACGAGCTGCATGAGGTTGTATTCGGCGCCGACCGAAGCCTGGAATCCGCTCACGGCTTCGGGGGTAAAGCAATAACCGAGATCGGCGGCCACCGTAACCTCGTGCGCATCCGACAGGAAGGTGTCCAGCGCCGCACCCGCCGTGAAATTCGTCGGCAGGGTATAGTCGCAACCGCTGTTTATGTAGCCGGAGTTTTCGCCGTCCATCCCGTACAATTTCTTGACAAATCCGCCGACATTCGCCAGCTTGGCCCCGACACGCACCACCGAATAGCTCCCCACGTTTTCGAGAGGTCGCGACCACGCCGCACTCAGATCGACCGCCAAAGCATCGCCCGTGTCGTAACCACGCTTAAGATGCTGATAACGGGCGACGATACCCACGGCCCACCGTTCGCCTACTCGGCGCGAATATCCCAGATCGATCGCCATGTCGTGGTTACCCTTTTCGCGCAAGAACTGGCGCCAGCCGATTTGCGCGAGATTCGCGTTGTCGAAACGCCAATAGCCCGACACGGCATAATAATCGAAATACTTCTGTCCGTAATAGGACGACGACACCTGCGAAGGCATCTGCGAAAAAACGGCGGTCGAGGAGTTGCCGTAGATGGCGTGCGACCCCGAAAGGGTCGCCATCGACGCACCGCCCATGCCGAGCACCCGCGCATCGGGATTCGGAAGCGTCGCCTCCTGGGCTCGCAGCGTGTCGAGGCTCAGGAGCAATAACGGAAGAAGCAGAGATCGTTTCATAAGGACAAAGGTAACAAAAAATATACAATAAATATCCGCTTGAAAATCGCACGAGCATTCGAAGGTTATTTTTCCGCAAACTGCAAGGCTCAGCCTTGCCTTCGGCACCTGTTTAAAAGACGGGGGTTAGAATGGACTTCGCCGTCCGCAGGCTGCGTCTGCAAAACCGTTCACTTCTCAACTGCAAACTGCGATCCGCAGGATCGCGCAGTTCGCCGCCACCCCCGGCGGCGGACTGCCTCTCGCCCGAAGGCTC
>CANPHE010000047.1 GCA_947573795.1 uncultured Alistipes sp.
ACTCGCGACCCCAACCTTGGCAAGGTTGTGCTCTACCAACTGAGCTATTTCCGCAGGAGCGGATGGTTTCCCATTGCGAGTGCAAAGGTAATAAAAATCTTATTTCCTCCAAAATTTTCCCGCAAAACATTTCGCTTTTTTCGGGATTGCGATTCGGCCGACCGCTGCCGGATGCTATCCGGAACTGCGACAGAAGATACTTGCGACTGCGCTGCCCTGTGACAAAAAAAGTTGATAATCCGGTAAATACTTCCTGAGCCGATAGACTGTAATCCGGGCCGAAGCGAAACGGATGAAACGCAATCACCCTCGCAGAAAATACTGCGAGGGTGATGAAACCATTCGTCGTTCGACGAAGCGTTGCGGCCGGATTATCGTACGAGGAAGCCCTCGTCGGCACGAACCGGAATGGGCATCGATGCGTAATAACCGCTTTCGAGCTTGTCGCGCACCGATTTGAACGCTTCGATCGTGTAGTTCACATCCTCCAGGGTGTGAGCTGCCGTCGGGATGACGCGCAGGATGATTTCGCCCTTCGGAATCACGGGGTAGATCACGATCGAGCAGAATACGCCGTGGTTCTCGCGCAGGTCGACGATCAGGTTCGTAGCCTCGGGAACGCCGCCCTTCATGAAGACGGGCGTCACGGGCGAATTCGTTACGCCGATATCGAACCCGTTCTCCTTCAGACCGCTTTGCAGCGCGCGGACGATCTGCCACAACTTCTGCTGGTATTCGGGGTGGTTGCGGATCAGCTCCAGACGCTTCAGCGCACCGATGACCATCGGCATGGGCAGTGACTTAGCGTAAAGCTGCGAACGCATGTTGTAACGCAGCAGGTTAATCAACCAGCGGGGACCGCTTACGAAGGCACCGATACCGGCCATCGACTTGGCGAAGGTGTTGAACAGCACGTCGACACCGTCCACCACACCGAAGTGCGACGCCGTACCGCGACCGCCTTCGCCCATCGTACCGAAGCCGTGGGCGTCGTCCACGAGCAGGCGGAACTGAAAATCCTTCTTCAAGGCTACGATCTCGTCCAGTTTGCCCAGGTCGCCCTTCATGCCGAATACGCCTTCGGTGATGACCAGCACGCCGCCGTTCTGCTCCTCGGCCAGGTCCGTGGCATGCTGCAATTGCAGGCGCAGCGACGCCATGTCGTTGTGACCGAAGACGAAACGCTTGCCCTTGTGCAGCCGCAGACCGTCGATGATGCAGGCGTGGGCCTCGGCGTCGTAGACCACCACGTCGCGCGGCGTCAGCAGGCAGTCGATGATCGAGATCATGCCCTGGTAACCGAAGTTGAGCAGGAAAGCATCCTCCTTGCCGACGAACTCGGCCAACTCGCGTTCGAGCTGCTCGTGGTATTTGGTCTGACCGCTCATCATGCGGGCGCCCATCGGGGCTGCCATACCGAACTGTGCTGCACCTTCGGCGTCGGCCTTGCGCACCTCGGGCAGGTTGGCCAGGCCGAGGTAGTTGTTCAGGCTCCAGTTGAGCATCTTCTTGCCCCGGAATACCATGTGGGGGCCAATCTCGCCTTCGAGTTTCGGGAATGCGAAATAGCCGTGCGCATAAGACATGTACTGGCCGATCGGGCCGCCGGCATTTTTCTCAAGACGCGAAAAAATATCTACCATAATCGTATCGAATTTATATGTTTTACGTATAGTCTCTGTTTCGGACGCACAAAAGTATAAATTCAGGAAACCATATGCAACTTTACACCTCCTTCGTTCGCCGAATCCGTGCTTTGCCGGACGGTTCGTCCGCAGCATCGGCTTTTTCCGAACGAGCGCCCCGGTTCGAAATCCGGGCGGAACCCGCACGGTTGCAGAGCGTTGAAGAAAACTTCCGGTGTAAAATCGGATATAATCGCCTCAATTCAGGCGTTTTTAACAGTCAAAATTAGCCGTTTTTTACTCCGCACGGATACGTATTAATACTTATTTTCCGGGGATGCCTTCCGCGCGGTTCCGATTCGGAAAGGGCGGATGTCGGTGCGGGGATAACCGGGAGCCGCCGAGCGTGCGGCGGCTGGCTGTCCGTTGCAGGAGAGCTGGACGGGATGATTCGACGCAAATAGTTGACGTACGGTATGTTGCACTGTCCGAAAGAGTCGATCGTGTTCGGCTCTCCGGCGGAATCGGACATACACGATATGGGGGTATGCTGAAGCGGCTTTCGGCTGGAACCGGATGTCAGATTCCCTCGTGCGCGCAGAGCGCTCCCGAAAGGGTCCCGACGATCCGGGAGAGCTCCTCTTCCAGGACCTCCTCTCCGGCGTCGCTGTTCAGGGTGAAGAATTTGCCTTGCGGAGCGCAATATTGCACCGTGCGGGCGGTCTCGCATGCGGCGAAGCCGCAGACGATCACCGCATCGATTCGGTCCTCCCGGAGTGTCATGGCATTGTAGAGTGCGAGGAGTCGCCGCGGGTCCTGCATCGGCGGTATCGACAGCAGCGATCCGCTCTTTCCGATCTCCTCGATGGTATTTATTCGTTTCAGGCCGTATCTCTCGGCCATTCTCTCCGTAACGGTTTCCGAAACTCCGTACAATACGATATTCATGGTTGCGGTTTTGAAAAAAAGGCGCGGCCAGTTTACACTAATCTCTAATGACTTGTTACGGCAGCAACGGGTCTTTTTGCGGCCGCGCCTTTCGGGGTTATGCGTGGAGATTGCGGTGTCGGATGCCCGGGACCGTGATCGCGGTGGCGGGCCGGTGCATTCCGGTGGTCGCTGCCGGTAATCCGTGGGCGGCCGTTCCGGTGCGTTCCGCAACCGAATGACGATCGTTCGAGCGATTCCATCCCGAATCTCGTTTTCGTGCCGGACCGTATTCGCAAATCCGGACGTTTCGTACCGTTTTCGGCACGACGATCCTTGCGGCGGTTCGGGTTCGAATTTAAAAAACAGTAAAAACAACCGATCTCGAATTCCCATCCCTCGGGGAACTTCGACGTCGAATCGACTTGGCAGGTCTTCTGACTGACTCCTGTTCCGAGGCCTTCCCGATCCTTGCGGATCAGTGGCCGGGATGTTCGGAACGACAGCGGAGCTTCACAGCAGCGGGACTGTCCGGGATTTGCACCCGATTCCCTTTTCATCCGCTCCCTCGACGGGGAGCAGGAAACCAAATCTGAGGCAAAGATAACGATTCCTTTCGAAAAACGAACCGAATCGTCCGAAAAAAATACGGGTTGCGGAATATCGGTATACGGGAGGCTTTTGTCGGCAAACGGGTTGAGTATGCCTATTCGAATCGGTCGTAGAAAAAGAAAAAGCGACCCGTTTTCGGACCGCCTTCGTGTCTGGTGGAGAATACGAGATTCGAACTCGTGACCTCTTGCATGCCATGCAAGCGCTCTAGCCAGCTGAGCTAATCCCCCTTGACGGGTGCAAAGATAACGGGATTTTTTGAAATTCCAAAAGGTTGTCGGAAAAATTATCGGTCGGGACCGTTCGATGCCGGTTGCAGACCGGTTTTCCTGAAAAACGGCGTGTCCGGAGATATCGTATCGCGACCGAATAGCGGATTATTGCGACATTTCGGAACAAAATCCGAAATTTATGAATGCTTTCGTCAACGTGAAGTTTCGCGCATCGCGCGTCGCCGGGAAACCCGGCAGAGTCTTTTATCAATTGGTCTGCGGGGGACGTGTGCGGCAGGTCGCCTCGTCCGTAAGTCTGTCCGAAGCGGAGTGGAAGGCCGTGCAGAGGCAAAATGCCGATCCGGACGATCGGACGGGGCGGTTGAAGCGTCGGATCGAGGCGGAGTGGTTGCGGTTGTGCCGCATCGTGCGGGAACTCGATGCGGAAATGCGTCCCTATACGTTCGGCGAGGTCGTTCGGCGTTTCCGGTCCCGGTCCGACGATCCCTCCGTGCTGGCTTTTCTCGACGCTCGTATCGCGCAGTTAGCTGCGGAACATCGGCTGAGCACCGCGCGCAATTATCGACGGGCGCGGACGAGTTTCGCGGTATTCCTCGGCGGCGAGGATATTCCGTTCGATTTGCTTTCCGAACGGTTGATCGCCTCCTACAACGCTTTTCTGCTGCGCCGAGGCGTCGTGCGCAACACCGTGTCGTTCTACATGCGTATCCTGCGTGCGGTCTATAACCGGGCGGTACGCGAAGGGTTGACCGAGCAAAAATACCCTTTCGCAGAGGTCTATACCGGTGTTGACCGTACGCGCAAACGGGCTGTGGACGAGGCGGTCATCCGCCGGATGCGGGATGCCGATCTCGCTGCGACGCCCGACTTGCAGCTGGCTCGCGACCTTTTTCTGTTCAGTTTCTATACGCGGGGCATGGCGTTCGTCGACGTGGCGCATCTGCGGAAAAAGGACCTTTGCGGCGGGGAGCTCTCCTACGTGCGGCGCAAGACGGGACGGCGGATGCTCGTACGGCTCGAACCGTGCATGCGCGAGATCATCCGCCGCTACGAACCGCTTACGGATCATACGCCCTATCTTTTTCCGCTGTTGACGGCCTCCGAGCCGGTTGCGCGGGATATCCAGTATCGCATGGCTCTGAACGCTTACAACCGATGGCTCGGGCGGCTTTCCGAACGACTCGGATTGGAGGTGAAACTCACCTCTTATGCTTCCCGCCACAGTTGGGCGACGACGGCCCGGAATCTCGATATTCCGATTCCGGTCATCAGTGCGGGAATGGGCCATACCTCCTGCCGGACGACGGAAATATACCTTGCCTCGCTGGAGAATACGACCGTAGACCGGGCCAACCGGATGTTGCTGGCCGCGTTGGGATAAGGATTTTACCGCGATGCGACCAGCGACGAGGGCGTCACGCCCATCGAATCCCGCGCCCAGTCCCCGCGGGCGCGCAACACCTGTTCCACGATATCGCGGACGGCGCCGTGGCCGCCCCGGAACTCCGAGACGTAACGCGATGCTTCGATCGCCTCTGCGGCGGCATCGGCCGGGCAGACCGGGATGCCCACTTCGCGCATGCACTCCAGGTCGGGAATGTCGTCGCCCATGTAGAGCACTTCGGCAGGATCGAGCCCCTCCTCGGCAAGGTATTGACGCAGGGTGGCGATCTTGTTCATGCAGTCGGTATAAAAGCGGTTGATGCCCAACATGCGCAGACGGTGTTCGAGCAGCTTGCCGCGGCCTCCGGTGATGATGCAGACGCGGTAGCCCAACTTCACGGCGTAGGCCAGGGCGTAGCCGTCCTTGGCGTCGTAGCGGCGGATGAAATCGCCGTCCATCGTGGGGATGATTCCTCCGTCGGTCATCACGCCGTCGACATCGAACACGAAAGCTCGGCAGCGGGCTATATCTTCTTTGAAGTTTCCCATATGGTTTGACTTATAAGGGTGTATATCTCTTTCAAGGCGGGTTCGCCGTCGAGTGCCGTGAGGTGGCGCGCCTGCGTCGCCGTATCGTTGCGCACGGCGGGGCCCGTTTGTACGTCGCGGGGCGAGCGGGCGTCGGCGGCTTTGGCGGCCGTCTCGACGATCAACGACCGCAGCACGTCGAAATCCAGTCCGGCGCGTCGTACGATCCGCTCGCCCAGCGCATACATGCAGTTGGCGAAGTTGCAGGCGAATACGGCGGCGAGGTGTACCTCGGAGCGTTGTGCCGAGTCGGCCCAGATCACCGCTGACGACAGCCGTCGTGCGAAAGCCTCCAAGTCGGGCCGCAGCTCCGCGCAGTCGCTCTCCAGGAAGATGGGAATACGCGCGAAGTCGACCTCGCGGCCGCGCGTGAAGGTCTGCATCGGGTAGAATACGGCACGCCGTGCGATCCGTGCCGGGATCGCATCGAGCGGCACGCTGCCTGCGGTATGCGCCACGACGGCATTCTCGGGGAAAGGCAGCGTCGCGGCGACCTCCGCTACGACCTTGTCGCTCACGGCGATGCAATAAATGTCGGCCTCGGCGAGTCGCTGCGGATCATCCGTCCACCGTGTTCCGGCCAGCGCTGCGACTTCGGGGCCGCGTACCGCGTTGCGGGCGAAAATCTGCACGAGTTCCGCACCGCTTTTCGTGATGGCGCGGGCCAGCGCTTCGGCCAGGTTGCCGCTTCCGATGATGACTGCACGATTCATGGTTTCTGCATTTTTCATTTCCGGATATTCTTATAACAGATCGATCAGCCGGACGTTTTCCTGCGCTCGGCGGGCCTTCTCCTTGATCGATTCGAATTCGCGGTCGATACGAGCGAATTCGTGCGTACGGGTAAGATCGACACCGATTTTTCCCCACTGTTCGACCGACTCCAATACGCCGTAGACGGTCAGTTGCGAAATATCGTGCGCGGGGCTATAAGCCACGTCGCGTTCGCCGTCGCCGCTGCGTACGGCGATCAGTTGTCCGGCCTGTACGAGCTGGAACAATACGTCGTTGACGATGCGGGTCGGCAGGTCGAGCTGCTGGCGGATCGCATCGGCGGGCAGGGTGCCGCCCTGCTCGCGGAAGTGCCGCATGACGGTGAGCATGACGGCCAGCAGGATTTTGCGCCGCTGGTCGTAGCTTATGAGCAGCGATTCGCGTTCCTCGCCGAAGCGCGAGATATTCTGGTAGGCGAACGACAGCTCGCCGCCGAAAAGCAGGATTTGCCACGAGGTTTGCATCCAGATCAGCAGCAGGGGCAGTGCCGCGAAACTTCCGTAGATGGCGTTGTAAGAGGTCATCCAACGTTGTATGTAGATGTAGCCCCACTGGAACAGCAGGAAAAAGGTGCCGGCCACGATGCCTGCCATCGCCGCGCTGCGCAGCCGCACGCGGGCGTTGGGGATGATCGTGTAGAGGAAAGTGAACATGACCCAGATTACGGCCATCGATGCCGCGCGCGAAAGCAGGCGGAATCCTAATCCGTCGCGCGCTCCGAGCAGTTGTTGGGCATAGTTGCCCACGGCATTGGCTGCGATCCAAAGCAGCGGTACGATCATCACCACGGCGATGTAGTCGGTCCACTGACGGGTGATGCTGCGCTCGACCTTGACTTCCCAGATGTTGTTGAAGGCGCTTTCGATCGACGAGAATACGCGGATCACGGCCCAGAAAAGCGTCGCCAGCGCGACGGCCGCCACGATGCCGCCCTGCGTGCGAGCCAGGGCTTTTTCAGCGAACGAGACCAGGTAGTCTACGATATCGGGATACTGCGGAAAGACTCCGTAAAGGCTTTGCACCAGGTTGTCGGCCATGCCGAAACCTTTCAATACGGCGAATACGACGGCGACGATCGGTACGAGCGACATAAGCGTGTAGAACGTCAATGCTGCGCTGTGCATGATCGTGCCGTGTTCGAGCAGCCCGCGTGCCGTATAGAAAAGCAGCCGGTATTGCTGGACGAACCACCGCAGCACGGGATTTTTCCATTCGCTCAGGTCGCGGCGGAAAATCGTGTCCGTGAAATATGTCGGAATCTCGCGGAATTTCATGGGGATCGGACTGTCGGTGCAAAGATAATGCAATATCCGCTGTTTTCATCGTTCGGAGGGGCGATTCGGCGATAAATATCCGGTAGATCATTGCCGAAAGCCGCGGAGTCTGGCGAGAGTCTGACCGTCGAGCCTCCGTCGAGGCAGTTCGAACTGTGTCGGCAGAAACGATGGCCGCATTCGATGCGCGGAAGGGGTTATTTGCCGATGCAGCATATTATGCTGGTTGATTATCAATAGCTTACGGTCTAAAAGATAGACTGCTCAAAAAATTACTTGTTTTTTCGTCAAAAATCGCAGATTTAACACTTTTCTTCGTTACCAATCTCAAAACAGAGGGAAAATGGGGAAAATCGCTCTCTTTCGCCCCGAAACCTCCGGTTCGCAAAGATAAGGCATATCGGTGATTATTTCTCCGATTCGAGTTGCAAAATCAGAGATGGTTTTACGGATTTTGGGGTTGGCTCTTGTGTCTTGACAAGGGCTCGAATCATGTCTGTTTTGTGAGCAGGATTTCTGTGTCTTTTGCAGCCAAAAAAAGAAAGTCGGCAGATATCGTTCGGTTCGGCTTTGGCGAAGCCATTTCTTTTTCTCCCTCTGTTAGCTTTACTTTAATGCACGTATATATGAATACGAGGATAAAGTAAAGTTGGTTTTCATTTTGAATAGCCAATCTAATCTTGAGATTTGTGTTTATGTAACGAATAATATATTGTTGTTATATGGGTGTATTGGCACTTACAAACAATATGATGGCATTTACATTTTTCCAAAGCAAAATCATCTTGTCTTTCGCACTTTTCCAAAAATGCTTCTCGGAATCGGCTGCAAAGACATTGGATTCGCTTGGAAAAGTCTTGTATAATGGTTGTGATTCGCTTGAAAAAGTGTAGAACCGTTATATTGTACTTGTTTTAGCCATCTCTTCTAGTTTTGAGATTTTCCCTTTTAATAATCATTAAATAGATAAAATCTAATATCTTTGTATATTATATGATGAGTTGATTATGACAAAGAATACAATGGGAACCAAACTGCCTCGAAAATTGGTGCAGAAGATGTCGATTGTAGGAGAGCAGATTAAATTGGCTCGCCTACGAAGAAATCTGAGTGTGGTTCAGATTGCAGAACGTGCTACTTGCTCTCCGTTGACTGTGTCCCGAATAGAGAAAGGTGCATCAACAGTAGCCATCGGAATCTACTTGCGTGTGCTGTATGCTTTGCAACTTGACGATGATATTCTGTGGCTGGCCAAAGAAGACAAGTTGGGAAAAGCGTTGCAGGATTTGAGTCTGAAGACAAGGAAGCGAGCTTCGAAAAAGGAATAGAGCTATTATTCTCCTATACATAAGTTGCAATTTGCTCTGTTGGAATAAAAAATATGGCTCAAAATTTTGCGTTATGCGATAAAAACATTATGTTTGCATTGCATAATAAATAAGACGTATGAAATTCGTTGATAGAATAGATGAAGCTGCACGATTAAAGGATGCTCTTGCAAGAGAGAAGTCCTCGTTAGTCGTGATGTACGGTCGTAGACGGTTGGGTAAGTCAACGCTTATCAAAAGGGTGTTGTCAGATACGGATGTTTATTTCCTTGCCGATCGTTCTGAAGGCCAACACCAAAGGATATTGCTTGCAAAAGTGATAGCACAGGTGTTTCCAGATTTCGACAAATTGACATATCCAGATTGGGAATCTATATTTCGTGCGGTCAATTATCGGACAGACAAGCGTTTTACTCTATGTTTGGATGAATTTCCGTATCTTGTAGAGCAATCACCAGAGCTGCCGTCTGTATTGCAGAAACTTGTTGATGAGAAGCAGTTGAAGTATAACCTGGTACTTTGCGGTTCATCACAAAATATGATGTATGGGTTGTTCCTTGATTCTACTGCACCTCTATATGGGCGTGCTGATGAAATAATGAGGCTTGCACCGATACGTTTGCCGTATATTCAAGAGGCTTTGCTTCTTAATGCGATGAATGCCATTGAAGAGTATGCCGTATGGGGCGGTGTACCACGTTATTGGGAATTGAGGGAAAACAGAAGTTCGCTTGATGATGCCCTGTGGCGCAATATCCTTTCTGTAAATGGGACTCTTTATGAGGAGCCGATAAAACTGTTTCAGGATGATGTCAAGGATATTGTCAAGACTTCGACAATAATGTCTTATATAGGTACTGGCGCAAACCGTCTTTCCGAGATTGCTGCACGATGCAATGAACCGGCGACCAATCTGTCGCGTCCATTGAAGAAACTTGTCGATCTCGGATTTTTGGAAAAAGATGTGCCGTTTGGTATTGATGAAAAGAATGCGAAAAAGAGCCTCTACAAGATAGCCGATCCGTTTATGACATTCTACTATCAGTTTGTCGTTCCAAATCGTTCGTTCATTGAACTTGGTCGACGTTTGCCCATAGAACAGGCTTTGAATGCTCATTTCTCGGAGTATGTGAGTATGCAATGGGAAAAACTGTGTCGGGATGCCGTTACAGGAAATATTGTCAATGGAGTAGTTTATGGCAAAGCAAAACGCTGGTGGGGTTCTGTTCTCAATGAGGATAAGAAGCCGGAACAGGTCGAGTTCGATATTATAGCCGAATCGCTTGACAAAAGGTATCTGCTGGTTGGCGAATGCAAGTGGACAACCCAAGAGAACGGCAAACAACTGACAGCTGAACTTCTCCGCAAAGCCAATTTGTTACCGTTTGCTAAGAACTATACTATCATTCCAGTGCTGTTTCTTAAGAATGCTCCGAAAGATGATGCTGGGAATGCAATGTTGCCGGAAAATATAATTGAGTTGATGAGATAATGTTTGATTGATTTACTGTATAATCAGAGTTGCAAAATTGATTGATATATTAGATAAATATGAGGCCAGAGGAGATTCAAAATAGGATAATAAACGGAAGATGTGAAGAGGTATTAAAAGATCTTGATGATGATAGTATTGATTTCATTCTAACATCCCCGCCATATGCTGATAAAAGAGATTACGCTATTGAAAATACTTCTTCATCTCCTGCAGAATATCTTGATTGGTTTAAGCCAATGGCGAAAGAGATCCATCGTGTTTTAAAAAACAATGGAAGTTTTGTTTTGAATATTAGTGATAAGGTAGTAAATGGCATTCAGCAAATATATGTTTTTGAATTGGTTGTATATCTTTGTAAAGAACTCCATTTTCATTTAGTACGCGATTATATTTGGTATAACCCGGCAACTCCGCCCAATATTTATTCTACGGGGAAATATGGGAGAACAAAAAAATCGCATGAATATTGTTTTTGGTTTAGTAAATCTATGAAGTGGACTTTTAATATAGATCCGATTCGAAAACCTTATAGCAAGGATATGCAGAAGTTTCTCGACGGCAAAGGGAAAGGGGGTAGAACTGAGAATACTCGCCCCAGTACCCATAATTTTAATTGTGGAGTAAAATGGAAAAATAACGGAGGGTCTGATCCTGGAAGTGTAATTTCTATTGGAAATACAAATAGTAATGATTTATTCTTTAAACTTTGTAAAGAAAGGGGAGTGAGTCATCCGGCAAGATTTCCAGAAAAGCTAGCGGCATTCTTTATTCTTGCTGGAACCAATGAAGGCGATATCGTTTTGGATCCTTTCTCTGGTTCAGGAACAACTTGTTTAGTTGCAAAACTGTATAATAGACGTTGGATAGGAATTGATGCTAATAATGATTATTGCGAACTCGCAACATTAAGAATTGAGCGTGAGGAGAATGAAAGGGAATAACAAAGAATATATTGTTGAATGTGTAGATGGCGCAAAAGGAATTTTGTCTCTTCCTGATAAATCTATCAAATTGGTTTATGGGTCACCTCCATACCCCAATGCTGATCGTAATTATGGTAATTGGTCTTCTGCGGAGTATATAGATAAAATATCGCCTTTTATCGATGCCGCATGTGCAAAGCTTCGTGACGATGGCTTTTTGGTTATTAATGTTAAGGCTAATAGAGAAAAACCTCGCAAAGGAATAAATAGTACTCGATCTCTGATTGTCGAAAAATTAGCGATTGAATTAGAGGAAAGATGGCATCTCTATTGTGTGGACATTGAAATATGGATTAAAGATAATCCTGTCCCTACAGGACTTCGTGTCGCTTGTCAAGATGCCTATGAACAGAATCTATGGTTTTCTGTTAGTCCACAATGGAAAATAAATATAGATGATATTCGGAGAGAATATGATGCTGAGACATTAAAGGCGTATGCTCATAATGAGTTTAAACCTCGTGCGAATGGACTTTCTTATGTAAGGAAAGCCAAACATATAAAACCGAACCCCAAAGGAGCACTTCCTCTTAATGTTATAAAGGGAAGTGTGTCATCTAAACAATCAGAACATCAGGCTGTGCAACCAGGATACCTTCCTGCTAAATATATTAAAGCATGTACGAAAGAAGGAGATTTGGTTGTTGATCCATGGCTTGGATCCGGGACTACTGGGTATGAGTGTTTAAGGCTTGGACGACGTTTTGCCGGATATGACATCAGCAAGGAGTATGTTGAATATTCGAGTCATTCATTAGATATCTTATCGGAGGAATTGGCTATGGTAAGCAAAATATCCAAACAAAGGGAGTCCATTCAGCGGAAGTTTGTTCAATCTCTTGGAATTGCAGTTGTGGAACATAGTGCCCTTAACGAAAGGCCTTTAAAACTTAAGCTTTCGAGCCCAATCCCAATCGAATTGCTTATTTATGCATTTCCTGCAACGAACCCACCTGGAGGAAGGAGTATTCATGAGTATAAGTTTAATTTGAATGTTCCCAATCAAGAAAAAGGACAAAGAGGTAATTTTGATTCTTCTGCATACGCTCTGTTAGTCTCGTATGTTGAAGATTATGACGTGTTTGTCTTGTATGATGCGGAAAAGCATAAAAACTTCTCTTATAATGCTAATGTCCAGTGTAAAGATGATTTAATCCTACGTGCTATGCAAGAGAAAGTTGCTAGGGGAGTTAAAACAAATGGAGAGGTGTTGTATGCTGCACGGGCAGAGTATTTATCTAAGGCTATTAAAGCAAGATTAATTGGAGAATGAACAAAAGGATCAAATATGAGGACCTTGTTTTAAAAAGGACATATAACAAGGTAAATGATAATATTGCAGAGGAGTTTTACATCCCCTGTATGTCTGCAGCAACCTCATATGATCGTCTATCAGGTTATTTTGGTAGTACAATTTATATAATTGCATGGAATGCTCTTAAGGATTTCGTCCATAATGGAGGAAAAATGCGAATTATTTGTTCTCCATGCTTATCTGACGAAGATATTAAAGCGATTAAAACAGGAGAGTTAGCAAAAAAAGATGAAATTTTGCATCGTGCGTTAGTAGAGGAAATAGACTCTCTTTTTGCTAGTAGCGAGTTGGAAAAACCAAGTCAAGTGCTTGCATGCCTCATTGCTACGAATGTAATTGAAATAAAAATTGCGTATGGAGAAGGTGAGGGGGATATTAAAAGGCTTTTCCATGATAAAGCCGGCATATTCTATCAAGGTGATAATGCTATAATGTTTAGAGGTTCATTAAATGAAACATTTAAAGGACTTTCAGATGATGGAAATTTTGAATCCATAGATGTGTTTACTAATTGGCAAGAAAGCAATGATAGAGAAAGAGTCGGAGATACTCAAGATTATTTTGAAATGCTTTGGAATAATAAAGCTCCAAAGATTGAGATAACTCCATTGCCTGAGGATATTAAGATCCGGTTTAAAGACAAAATTGCCAAAGTACATTGGGAAACATTAGTCGAGGAGATTAAGGTTAAGGTTGATTTGGCGCGGTATTGGGCTGCTGATAAATCATTTGAAAGGTTGCCAAGAAAGCATCAAATTGATGCTTTAGAAAAATGGGTAAAGCAAGAGCATCGTGGAATTTTGGAACATGTTACGGGTAGTGGTAAGACATATACTGCAATTTGTGCAATAAGGAAAGCGCTAGAAGAACATAAGAGTATCATTGTTTTAGTTCCATCAACTGATTTATTATCGCAGTGGGATAAAGAAATAAGACTTACTTTGTCAGATCTAAATCTCCGAATTATTTTATGTGGAGATAGTCATAATGCATGGGATAAAGAAGGTGTGTTAGAGGCAGCTACGCAAAAAAGTGATAAAAACAATACGGTTGTCATATCAACAATGGATACGGCTGTTATGCCCAGATTTATACAACGAATAAAACAAGGAGGACATTTATTTGTTGTCGCTGATGAGGTTCATAGAATGGGCAGCTTGAATAGGCGAAATTTTTTCGTAATAGAAGTCGGTTACCGTTTGGGGCTTTCTGCGACTCCGCGTAGATATGGTGATCCTGAAGGAACTCAAGCCATTATAGAGTACTTTGGGGGAATAATAGAACCTCCATATACTTTAAAAAATGCCATTGACGATCAGGTGTTAACCCCATATTATTATCGGCCTAAGGTCGTGCAATTGACCTCATTTGAGCAGCAAGTATGGAATGAACTTACAGAGGAAATAGGTATACGATATGCGAGATGTGCCCATGATGCATCATATTCTTTTTCCAATGATCAATATATGCAATCTCTTTTATTAAAAAGATGTCGTATTATCAAGAAAGCCAGAGGAAAAGTTGCATTGGCAAAGCAAATACTTGAGGAAGAATATAGTAGTGGACAGAGGTGGATTATATATTGTGAAGACAAGGATCAATTACATGATGTATTAAAAGAAATATTAACAATCCCAAATGTAGATGCATACGAATACTATGCAGATATGCCAGGGGATAGAAGTGCAACATTGAACTATTTTAATGACTGTGGTGGAGTTATTGTTTCTATAAAATGTTTGGATGAAGGAGTTGATATTCCTGCTACTACACATGCTATAATCTTGGCCTCGTCACAGAATCCGAGAGAGTTCATTCAGCGAAGAGGTCGAATTTTGCGGAAATATGCAGGTAAGTATTATTCTTGGTTGTATGATGCTGTTGTTGTCCCAGACTTTTCAGATAAAGTCGATGAAATTAGACGGAATGATATGGTTGTGACAGAGTTGGCTAGATGTATACAATTTGGAATGTGGTCAAAAGATCCGTCTTGTATTATTCAGTTAAGAATTATTGCATTAAAACATAACATAGATGCCACATTATTAACTAACAATATCGGCAATGAAAATGAGTGACGAATTAAATAAGATCAGAGATATCTTAGAAGAAATCCGGTCGAGTAAACATCCGGATATTCCCGTTCAATTTATTGAGGCGGTTCTTAATGCTCAGATTGAGAATATGGATGATAGTTCTAAATCACAAAATGCTATTCGAATAGTTATAGATAATGCCATTAAATCAAAGTCATAATGTTACGAATTAATAAACTTGTCATCGACAACTTTGGCCCATACCAAAATAACCAGATTTTGGAGTTCCCTGCCGGTGATGGTGTTACATTTGTCTGGGGCGAGAATGGCGTGGGAAAGACGTCGCTACTTAATTGTATTCGTTTTGCCTTATGGGGAATCGTATACAATAGAAATTACGAGGAGTGCCAATTGGCAAAATTCGTAAATATTGATGCAGTAGAGGCTCAGAAGAATATGAGTGTTAAGCTTTTTATGACATATGATAATGAAGATTATGAACTTACCCGTATGCTTAAAAGACTGCCTGGCACTTCTGGGAAAAATGATTCGGATTATGAGCATAAGTTATATCTAAAACATTTTGGGTCTATGATGAGTCAAGATGAAGCTGAACACTTTCTTAACACAGTTTTGCCAGAAAAAATATCTCGTTTTTATTTGTTCGACGGCGAATTATTAAGACAGTATGAGAATCTTCTTGAAGATTCATCATCAAGTAGTGATGTTATCAAGACTTCTATCGAAAATATTTTGGGCCTTCCCATTCTTGAAGGGGCAAATAAAAATCTTCTGAGTATAACTACGATATACCAACAGATATACACTAAGGTTTCAGCCGCAAACGAGAGAACAAAAAATGATTCATCTGCGTTGGCTGGGTTCTTGTTACATGATGAGGAACTTAAGAAATCTCTAAAAGAGATGAAAGAACAAAGGATGAAACTTCAAAGTGAAATCTCTGAGATCGAGGATGCTTTTGCTGCAAATCAGAGGTACGCAGAATTACTTGCCCAAGAAAGAGAAAAAAAATCTCAGATTGAGACAAATCGTCTTCTTTTGGAGAATGAGGTAAAAGACCTTAAGGCAAAAATGAAATTTGCTTGGAGTGTTATTTTTGATAAGGTTATCCAAGAGATTATTGACACGAAAAATGAAGAATTAAATTCTTTGTTATCCCGCATTGGAGATATTAAGACAAAAGAGATCATAGTTGCAATATTAGATAAAATTGTTAAAGGAGAAGTCTCATCGTGTCCGGTATGTAATAATAATCTAACCATTGAAGATATATCTAGTTTGCGTGAAAAATTGGCAATTTTAAAGAAGTCGGACGAATCAAAGAATTCGGAGGAAATAATGTATGCCAGGCAAATTATAGATAGATTTAATGGCTTCAAAAGGAATGTTGATAAAGAGTCCCTCATAAATTTATTAAATAATATTTATTCTAAACGGTCTGCGATAAGTTTGGATGAGGTTGATTTAGCTGAGATTAAGAAGAAAAAAGCGGGGTTCCATAACTCATCTACAGATACAGAAATTTTGGGACTACAGCCAATGTATAAGAAAAAACTCCAAGAATTGACCTTATTGGAGGAGGGTATAACTAAGCAGGATGAGGCGATTTCAGAAAATCAGGCTTCGATTGAAAAATTAAATGCTAAGATTTTAAAACAATCAAATGCTGATGGCAAAAAGGCTTCTGAAGATCTTGCGTTTTGCAAGGCTGTTCAAGAAATATTTGAAAAGGCCGTATCGAAGTTTAGAGAGGATTTGAAAGATCGAGTGCAGGCTGATGCTGAAGATATATTTACAAAGATATCCCACATGCCAGCCTATACGGGGTTGAAAATAAACGATAACTATGGACTTGAGATTGTGACAAGCAATGGACGGGTTGTCCCCAATCGTTCAGCTGGATATGAACAGGTTGTGGCCCTTTCCCTTGTAGGAGCTTTGCATAAGAATGCACCCATCTCTGGTCCCATTGTTATGGATTCCACATTCCAGAGAATTGATCCGAGGCATAGGAATAATACATTGAGATCGTTACCTGTCCTTGGGGAACAAATCATCGTGCTAGCATATCCGAATGAGGTTGCTCAGAGTGATGCCAAAGAGTTGTTGTCGGGAAAATACTTGAAAGATATTCATCTTGAACAAAAATCTGAGTTTGAAACAGAAATAAAGTAACCATGGAAGATTTAGTACAATTTAGGCTTTCTTCTATAGCCACAGAAATCGCTAATGATTTTGCAGAAGAATATTTTTTTGGTGATAGTCAAGATGTTGCAAAGTTAGGAATGGCTTATGCCCTAAAATATTGTCGTGATGAAATAGATATAGAGTCTCTTATTGCGAGCAAGGTGCAGTCGGATATTTATAATAATAATGGCTCAAATTATAGTGCTGGTGGAATTGACCCTGATGGCAAGATTGCCGCCGTTGTAAAAGAAATATATCCCAACTGTACTACACCTTATAGATATGTGAGAATTTTAATGATTTATGGGCTTGTCAAACTCAAAGAGAAGGTATCTTCTAAAGAAGAATTTATTACTCTTATTAAAGAGATGTAGATTTTATGCAAACAATCGCATAAACTATACATGATAAATCAGTATTTATGCCGAATGAAATTCAATTCATATTGTATAATCTTCCAGAAGAGGACGGTAAGGTACAGGTAATCATCAGAGATGAAACTCTTTGGTGTACACAAAAGGCGATGGCTCAACTTTTTGGTGTGGATAGAACGGTTGTTTCCAAGCATCTCAAAAATATATTCGAGTCGTCTGAATTGCAGCAGGATTCAGTATGTGCAAAATTTGCACATACTGCCGAGGATGGCAAGATATATAACACACAATTTTATAATCTTGATGCTGTTATCTCGGTTGGTTATCGTGTAAATTCACTACAAGCTACTCGTTTCCGTCAATGGACTACGAAAATCCTGAATGAATACATTAAAAAAGGGTTTGTTCTTAATGATGACCGTTTGAAGCAAGGTGAAACGGTGTTTGGGCAGGATTATTTTCAGGAGTTGCTTGAACGGATACGTTCCATCCGTGCCAGTGAGCGTAGGATATGGCAGAAGATTACGGATATATATGCTGAGTGTAGCATTGACTATGACAAAGACTCGCCAACTACACACGATTTCTATGCGATGATTCAGAATTGGTTTCATTATGCAATTACAGGGCAGACGGCAGCCGAAATTGTGTATCACAATGCGGATCATACCAAAGAGCATATGGGTTTGACTACTTGGAAGAACTCTCCCAATGGACGTATCTTAAAATCGGATGTTACTGTTGCAAAGAACTATCTGCCAGAGAAAAAGATAAAGGAATTGGAACTTGCTGTATCAGCATTCTTCGAATATATTGAAAACCTTATTAGACGTCGGAACACTTTCAGTATGGAGCAATTCTCTGAAAGTGTAGCTAAGTTCCTCTCATTTATGGATTATCAGATTTTGCCAGATAAAGGACGTATTTCTGCTGTTCAGGCAAAAGCCAAGGCGGAACAGGAATATGATATTTTTAATCTTACTCAACCGATTGATTCTGATTTTGATAAGCAAATCAGAGGGGTGTTAGAGCAAGGGGAGTAAAAGTTAGCTTTTGACACAATACAGAATAAAGTCTCAACCGATAGCAATCCCTATCCGATTGAGACTTTTCGTTTATTTGCCTCTATCCGAAAACTTCTGTATAACTACAGCTATACCAATCCCCAAAACAGCCATAAGAATACAACCAATAACAGCCTTCCAAATCAATCCGGAATGCAAAATCTCTGCATTAGCCACTATCATGCACACGAAAAAAGAAGACAGAGCGACTACAATGATAATCAAAATGTAGAATGCGGTAGCCGGGATATGGATAGCATTGTCGGCTTTCTTTATTCTCCGCTCGGCTTCCTTGCATTTGCTTTCAATCTGACCAAGAAAATTGCAGAGAAGTGTTGCTCCAAATTCAACTGCCAACT
>CANPHE010000048.1 GCA_947573795.1 uncultured Alistipes sp.
ATCAACCGATAACAGTTGTGTTGACACGAGAATCTATTGATAACATTAATTTGTATGATATTAAAAAAATATTTTAATCATGTATTACAGGACAAGAACTTACATCGCCGGAGATTGGGATCATGATAAAGATGCCGTTGAAGCATTACACCGATGGAATGATAGTTCCCAATACGGCCTTTCATTTTCAGACGCTCATGAGTTAAAGCAGGCAAGGGATACAAGTCTAAATTGCTCGATTAAAAGGTCATTGGCTGAGAGATTGGATGCATCCAAAACATTTATCCTTATCGTTGGTGACCATACAAAAGAATTAAAAGCTGGAGGATGTCAATATTGTGGCAGTTATAACAGCTATTGGGGAACTTGTGGCAGAGGACATACAGTAGATACTCGAAGTTATATTGATTTCGAATGTGAGAAAGCAATTCGAGATGGCTTAAAGATAATAGTCCTATATAAATCAACCTTCGTCAATAGGGACAAATGCCCAGAAGTAATCAGATGGAAAGGTATTCATGTTCCGATGGAAAAATGGTTTGGGAACAACTTGTATTGGGATTATGTTTCTGTAAAAAACGCCATCGAACAATAAACAGATATTGCCCCGTAAATTAATATCCTATGGGGCAATATCTTGCTTAGTTAATTACCATGTTATAATTTCATCTACAATCTCCTGTTGTTCTGCACTACTACGACGTAGATAGATCCGGGTGGTTTCTATGCTTTCATGTCCCATGAGGTCGGCAAGCAGAGATATATCATTGAACTTCTCCAAAAAATTCTTGGCAAACCGATGACGGAAAGAGTGAGGATAAACGACTTTCTCATTCATACCGTATTTTGTGGCATAGTTCTTCAACTGTTGGGCAATACCTCTTGTAGTGATACGCTCTCCGAAACGATTGAGGAAAAGGTAACCACTTGTGCGGTTGGTCCTGATTAGCCATTCGGCTGTTTCTTTGCGTAATGTCTTTGGAATATAAATTCGGCGTATTTTACCTCCTTTGGTGTAAATATCGTAATACCCAATCTGCACATGCTCTACCTTTATTTGTATCAACTCACTGACTCTTGCGCCAGTTGCAGCGAGGAAACGCACTACAAAATACCATGTTAGATTATCTTCTCTTTTCAGTTTGTTTTTTAGGAAGATATAGTCAGCATTACTGATCACATTTTCCAAATATGAACGCTGTTGCACCTTGACCGATTTTAATCGCAAGCGTGGCTTCTTTATGCACTCAAGGTATTTATTCATAGCCTGTATGCGCAGATTTACAGTCTTTGGCTTGAAGGTTTCGATGAGATACGTTTTGTAGATGAGCAAATTTCGCTTGTTCAATTCCCTATGCCTGGAATAATACTCCTTGATGGCATAAAGATAAGCATTAATAGTATTTTCCGCCATATTCCCTTGACGCAAATACAATTCAAAATCTTCGTTGTTCATATTCTCTACATTATTAGTTAAACAAATTGTTATCACTAATAATGTAGAGAGTGGTTAGTGTTTTGAGTTCCTATTATGAGAAGTTTATCGCCACTGGAGAGGTAAAGTGCATTGATGACGAGATTCCGTTTGAGATACCGCAAGGATGGGAATGGTGTCGTTTAGGCGAACTAATTACATACCAAAATGGATATTCCTACACTTCTGCCGAATTAAATAAAGAGTGTAAGGGATTACCTGTTATCAAAAGTGGAAATTTGATGACATATGAAGTTGTATTAAAACCCAATAACGATTATGTAGAATCTCCTTCTGATAAGATGTGGCAAGTTTGATCAGAAAGGGTGATATGCTGATGTGTTTATCTTCTCAATCAGACAATCCTGAACCTTTAGGAAAAACTGCAATTTACAGGAATGATAATTATGCTTTACTTAATCAACGTGTCCTAAAAATGCGACCACATTTAGATGGAATATTGGATTATTTATACTATGTCATAAATTCTAAATATTTCCATTATACTGTATCTCATCAAAGTGGTGGTTCAGCACAAGCCAACTTGAAATTAGGACATGTGCTATCCATGTTAGTTCCAATAGCCCCTTTCGAAGAGGAACTCAGAATAGTTAATAAAATTTCAAAGTTGAATCCGTTTATTGCTCACTATGACTTCATACAACAAAAGGAAAGCGATTTGAATAATGAGATTAATAATAAATTAAAAAAATCCATCTTACAAGAAGCTATTCAAGGACGGCTTGTACCACAAATGAAGGAAGAAGGTACAGCCCAAGATTTACTTGAACAGATACGACAGGAAAAATTACATCTCGTCAAAGAGGGTAAGCTAAAGAAGTCTGCCTTAAAAGATTCTATCATCTACAAAGGTGATGATAACAAGTACTTCGAGAAGATTGGAAATACAGAAATGGATATTACTGATGAGATTCCATTTGAAATACCTGATAGCTGGAGTTGGGTAAGACTTTATGATATATGTTCTTATATCCAAAGGGGTAAGTCTCCCAAGTATTCTCTAATAAAGAAATACCCTGTTGTAGCACAAAAGTGTAATCAATGGAGTGGATTCTCAATAGATAAAGCCCAATTCATAGATCCAGATACTTTATCATCGTATGGTGAAGAACGTATTTTACAGGACGGAGATTTAATGTGGAACTCTACAGGATTGGGAACATTAGGACGAATGGCAATTTATTGGAGTAGCTTAAACCCGTATGAATTGGCTGTGGCAGATAGTCATGTTACCGTTATAAGAGCAATGAAAAAGTTTGTTATACCCCAATACCTTTATTACTATTTCACGAGCAATACGGTACAATCTGTGATAGAAGATAAATCGGATGGTAGTACAAACAAAAGGAACTTGCAACTGCTACTATAAAAACTTATTTAGTACCTATTCCGCCTCTAATGGAACAAGATCGAATTATTTCAAAGATTAAGCAATTAGCAAGTATTATGAGAGGATAAATGAGCAAATCGTTGAAATTGAGCTTTCTTTTGAATATCCTAATAGCTGGGGTGTATTGCGTTTGAAAGATATATGCCAACTGACTAATGGAGAAAAGAGAACCGGGAAGGGCATCTGTTTGGATGCAAAATACCTGCGTGGGAAATCATCTGCAGCCGTTATTGATAAAGGTAAATTTGTCTATGCCGGGGATAACATCATTCTTGTAGATGGTGAAAATTCCGGTGAAGTTTTCTCCGTTCCACAAGATGGATATATGGGAAGTACATTCAAACAGTTATGGCTTTCTTCTGTTATGTGGAAGCCATATATTTTGGTTTTCATCTTGTTCTATAAAGAGGAGTTGAAAAATTCAAAAAGAGGTGCGGCAATTCCACACCTCAATAAGGAGCTATTCTACAACCTACCTATTGGTATTCCACCTTTTGCGGAACAGCAACGTATAGCAGAACGAATAACCGAATTATCGCAGTTGCTCAAATAGTTTTTCTATTTGGGTAACAATGCGATATTGCTCTTTTAGTGGAGGCAAAGGCACAAGAGTATTATGTAGAGCTTTGGATGAAAAGCCTTGAATACCTATACCTTTACCTCCTATCAATCCTGCCAAATTGTACAGATTGAAAATATAATAAAAGAATTTTGTACATAACGGAATATATGGACGCAACTTGTGTATGTGGTTTTGCAGCATTATCGGAAAGTCATAATTCCAAATGCAAGAGCGTCCTATATCTCCACCTTCGCAGACTAATAAATCTCCTTTGACAGCCATACAGCGATCTATTTCATTTTTTTCAAATGGCATTTCCTTTAGGTTATCAAGAACAAATCCATCCCAATAGAGATTGGATGTTGTTATGTATTTCATTAACTTACCTTTGGAATTTCCTTTATTAAGTTGTTTCCCGTTGTTGTGCATGAATATTGCTCCAATTCTGCACCATTGCCATTTGTCTGGTAAATCAAAGAGAATATCTTCTGTTATTTCTTTGGTTTCCTTATCTATCTGCTCATAATACTTGTTATCGTCACCTTTGAAAATAACAGAATCATGGAGGGCAGACTTCTTTAATTTGCCTTTTTTGACAAGTATTTGCTTCTCCTGTCGTATCTGTTCAAGCAATTCTTGCGATGTACCTTCTTCAGCGATTTGTGGAACGAGTCTTCCTTGTATAGCTTCTTGTAAAATGGACTTTTTAAGTTGTTCCGTAACTTGTTCATTCAATTGGTTAAGAGAGTCTTGGCTTTTCCCATAGCGTTCTATGAGAAAAGATACATTGCGTAATTTTTCCACAATTCGTTCTTGTTCATTTATTGGAGGGATTGGCAATAGCATTTTGCCTAGTGTTTTCCCATTACAGTTAGGTTGTGCTGTTGCTATTGTACCATTCTTTAACTGTTCCCAATATAATTGACTCTCCATAAAAGCCTTCATATAATAAGGACAGAGCAAAGAGCTATACCTTGTTCTAATCAAATAGCCTGCATATATCGCTTTCACTGGTACTTCTTCCACTAAAAAGGACTTTCCCACAGTACCACCGGTTCTGGCAAATAGAATGTCATTTACTTTCAAAAGATATGTTTCTATTTCACTTGCATTAATCAAACAAAATGGTACATTTTCCCATAACACCTTGTTGGCTTGAATGTCGCTTATACGAACCATCCTTATATCGCCATTTTCTAAGGCTGGAGCATTATAACCATATTGAATAGATTGAGAGATATTTCCCCAGCGTTCCCATTCCCAACTGCTTGGAATTTCAAACGGAATCTCCTCGTCAATGCACTTCACCTCCCCTGTGGCGAGAAACTTCTCATAATAGGAATTGTCCTCACCGCGATAGATAATGGATTCGTTCTTGTCTTTTTTGATTTTCTTCTCTTTGACCAACCGAGCCTTTTCCTCCCTAATCCGTTCAAGAAGTACTGATGCGGGTTCGTCATTCGGATCTTGCGGTACAAGTTTTCCCTGTATCGCCCATTGAAGTATGCTGTTTTTAAGTTGTTTTCCGTTCATTTATTTGCCGTATTGAAATGTGAAACGCTGTCTCACATATTTATCATTCGGGATATTCGTCAAGAATCTTGTCAAGTTGAGCCTGCAATTCTTCCCTTTTTGGGAGATATAATTGGTACCTGGCAGCAAAAAGTTGATTCGTAATACCTTCGAGTGCATACTCCAACAGCAGCTCGTCTTTCTTTGCGCCCAATACAATTCCGATAGGAGGATTATCATCATTCTGACATATCTCTGTCTTGAAATAGTTCAGGTAAAGATTCATCTGACCTATGTCTCCATGCTTGATCTCACCCCGTTTTAAGTCTATCAGAACATAACATTTCAATATGCAATGATAGAATACCAAGTCCACCTTAAGCCGCCTGCTTCCAATGTGCATCACAAACTGGCGCCCCACGAAGGCAAACCCCCGTCCGAGTTCCAGTAAGAACTTTTCCATATTGGCCTTCAGAGCTGCTTCCAATTCACCTTCCTTGTACTGTTTCTTCTGCGGAAGTCCGGCAAATTCCAAGATAAAAGGATCCCTAATAATATCCTGTGGAGTAAGTACCTGATGCCCCTCGTTTGCCAAAGCCAATACTCCCTTCTTATCCGTACTCAAAGCAAGGCGTTGGAACAATGCACTTTTTATTTGCCGTTTCAGTTCCCGCACTTTCCAGCCTTGACGTATGGATTCCGTGAAGTAGAACTTCATTTCCAAAGGGTCATCACATTTCAATAACTCGAAATAATGACTCCATGTCAATTTGTGAGACAGTGTCTCACTTTTTGGGAAAGCGAGATATAGTTTACGCATATAGGTTAAATTGGACCGGCTGAACCCACGACCGCATCTTATTGTCAAGTCCTTTGATAGATTTACGAGAAGTTGCTTGCCGTATTCGGCCCGAGCCATCCCTTTTTGCTCAAATTCAACAATATATTGTCCTGTCTTCCAGTTCGCATCAAGAAGGTGTGCATTTACGGCTGTTATGGCATCGGCCTTGGCTTCCGTCCACAAATCCGTAATATGGTTGACAAGTTCACTGTATGCCGGATCGTTATATTGCATTATCGTTGTTTCTGCATTCATCTTATTTGAATTATGATTTTTTGAAACAGTCTTGACTACTGAACTGTATTATTCCATTTGAGTATGGACACTCAAATAATGATTAAAAATCCGAATACTTATTCTTTTGCTCCATGAAAAAACGATAAAGTTTTTTTCCTATCTTATCTTTTGTAAATGTCCTCTCATGTTCTATGGGTATGGTCGACAGTCTTATTTTTGACACACCTTTTTGGAAAAAATCAAATTGCTCCGGACATATTCTAAATTGCGCAGTTGAATTGATTGAGGAAACAGGAATAACAATATTTCCTGAAATAATACCAGTCGATTCGGAGTCAGTATTGATAAGATTTCCTTTCAACTCAAGAATTTCATTGTCGAAATTTTTCACAAGCATTGTTGATTCTTTCATGAAATTCAAACGGTCTGATTCTACAATCGCAATAATGTAATATGTCGTGTCTTGTCGAGCCACACTATATGTCACACTGCACCCTTCAGCAGCGAATGGTTTATAAGTATAACTCACCGTTTGTGCATAACTCAAATGTCCGATAGAGAACATAATAAGTATAATAAGTATTTTAGTCCTCATGATTTTCAATATTAATTTTAATTCCCAAAATCTTTTGTATTTCAGCCAAAGTCTTGTCTATTTCATGGTCAAGAGCTGCCCGTTTTTTGTAATAGTCAGCCAGCAGTTCGGCTGGAGGCAAAATTTCTTCATCTTCTTTCGGAAATTTGCATAAGTCGAAATTGCAGTCAGAACCAATCAGGTCTTCGACTGAATAGCAGCGGGCTTTCTCGTTTCCTTCCTCAATAATGATTTCCTTACGGTTATCCCACCATTCTTTGATAGGATTACAATGCTCCAAACGCATCGGTTTTGTTTTGGAGAAATGCTTGTATCCCTCCGGCATATCCAAACGATAGAACCATGTCTCTTTGGTAGAGTAACCGACAGGTGAATCTTCTGCCTTTTCATTATTGAAGAACAGAATATTCGTTGCTATGCTGGTATAAGGCGAAAAAATGCTTCCTGGCAATCTAATGATTGTATGTAGATTAAAATCACGCAACAATTTTGTCTTTATGGCTATCTTGGTATTGTCCGCGCCAAACAGAAAACCATCGGGAACAATAACGGCTGCCCTGCCGTTTCTCTTCAAGCGATACATGATAAGCACCATGAACAAGTCGGCAGTTTCACTGCTTCGCATGTCAGAAGGAAAATGAGACTTGACATCGGCTTTTTCGTTCCCACCATATGGAGGATTCATGAGTACGACGTCAAATCTATCCTCTTCCGTATAGTTGAGAACATCTTTAGTCAGTGAGTTGTCATGAAATACCAATGGCTTATCTATGCCGTGGAGTAAGAGATTAGTCACACACAGCATATAAGGGAATTGTTTCTTTTCTATACCAAATACGGATTGATTAAACTTCTCCCTGTCTTCAGCAGTAACCACTCGCTTGTCAAGTTCTCCAAGCCAACTGGTAATAAAGCCACCGGTTCCACAAGCAAAATCCGCCATCTTCTCCCCAATCTGCGGCTTAATTATTTCCGCCATAAATTCAGTTAAAGCTCTCGGCGTATAAAACTCGCCGGAAGATCCGGCGGACTGCATTTCCTTGAGTATGTTTTCGTAAATTTCACCGAAAGCATGACTTTCTTCATAGTCGGCAAGATTGAGATCGTCAATTACATTCAGAACCTGTCGGAGTTGTACCCCATCTTTCATATATTGGTTGGCATCTTCAAAAACAGTTCTTACGATTGCTTGCCGGATAGGTGTGTCGGGAGTAATCTCTATCTTCTTGAGTTTATCAAATACCACATTATTGACAAATGATAGCAGGTCATCTCCCGTCAGGGCATGCCCGCTTCCATCATCGTGAGCCCAATTACGCCAACGGCATTCTTCAGGAATAATGGATTTATAATCATCCTCCATTTCCCAGTCATTCTCTTTCTCGTCATAAACTTTAAGAAAGAGCATCCATGCCATCTGCTCTATGCGCTGTGCATCACCATTGATACCGGCATCATTGCGCATTATATTGCGTATCCGTTTTACGAAATTCGACAAACTCATATTTTACTTTTCTTTTTATGCTACATTATATATCAGTTGAGTCAGATTGTTTACTGCATTAAGGTAACCTTGCTTGCCGCCAAACAGTCTGGCAATGTTTGCAGGGGAGCCAAATCTTCTGAATGGATCGTTTTTCAAAACCGAAAGATTCTCCAGTTCAGAAATACCCTCGTCCATATATTTGTCAAGCAGAGCTTCAAGCACGAGTCTGGCTTGCTCTCCATATTTACTAAAGACATCTCGTTTCTTTACTTGCTCTGCTCGTTCTCGTCTTGTCAAGGTCTTCTTTCCGTATGCAATATGACAGATAAAGTCAAAGTCATCCACATCATCCATATTCCGGTCATGCTTCAGAACCGCAAGGTCAATACCGGCTTCTTTAAGCATTTCCGCTATCTCGCTTTTCCTTTTTAGGGCATTCCACTTAGAGGTAAAGGTTTCTATTGTTGCATATGTGTCAATAATATTCTTCTTAGTATAATCTGTGATGCTTTCTGTACGAAGTAGTTTCCCGTTCGTATCATAAACGGAAACCACTTTATTGATTACTTTTACTTCACAACCATTTTTATCCACAATTGGTTTTGGTCGTGGCACCGGTGTCGGGCACTCACAAGGATTTTTGCCACAGACGGGACATACCGAAGGTGGAGTAGGTTTTGGACAGACACAAGGATTTTTGCCGCAAACAGAACATGGCTTCGGAGGATAATCTGGATCAATCTCTATCGGGCCATCCCAATCCGGATCAGCAAAAAGGCGTGTCACATTGCGAAAGTCCATTACTACAAAATGCGTTTTCCCTTCTTTTTCACGAATGCGGGTGCCTCGTCCTATAATCTGCTTGAACTCTGTCATTGAGCCGATCTGTTGGTCGAGGACTATGAGTTTGACCATTTTACAGTCAACACCAGTTGATAGTAATTTACTGGTCGTAGCTATTACCGGATATTTTGATGCAACAGAAATAAAATAATCCAGTTTCCCTTTGCCATATTCATCGCTGCCAGTAATGCGGACTACATAGTCGGGATTCTTTTTGCACATATCTGCATTGGCATTGACCAGTGCGATTCGCATTCTCTCCGCATGCGCCTCGTCAGCACAAAATACAATGGTTTTTGCCATACGATCTGTGCTTTTGAGATAGTTGGTTATTTCTTGTGCTACTTCCCGATGGCGATCTTCAATCACGATGTTATAGTCGTAGTCACTGTTGTTGTATATCCTGTCTTCGATTTCGTTGCCGTAAATATCCTTTTGGCCTTTGATTGGTCTCCACTCATCCCCGATGTTTGTTGAAATATTTATGACTTTAAACGGAGCAAGGAAGCCATCTTCTATCCCGTTTTTCAAACTATATGTATAAACAGGCTCACCAAAATATCCAATGCTTGATTGATAACGTGTTTCTTTTGGCGTTGCAGTCATTCCGATGTGTGATGCAGAGGAAAAATAATCCAGTATGGTGCGCCAGTTGCTGTCATCTTTTGCACTTCCTCTATGACACTCGTCAATGATTACGAGATCAAAATAATCCGGATTAGGGAAAAGCTCTCGATAGTTTTTTGTATCATTTTGTCCGATAAGTTGCTGGTAAAGTGCAAAATACACTTGATGAGAAAGCAATTCCTTCAATTTGTCCTTGTCCTTGGAATAATCTATTTTATGGATTACTTTTTCCAAAGGCTTGAAATCTTGTTCAATGGATTGATCTACCAATATATTGCGGTCGGCCAGATAAAGAACTTTTTTCTTTAATCCACTCTTAAGCAGTCTCCAGACTATTTGAAACGCAGTGTATGTCTTACCTGTACCGGTAGCCATCACAAGTAAAATACGGTTTTGCCCTTTTGCAATGGCGTTGATAGTACGATTTATAGCATTAAGTTGATAATATCTTGGAGGGAAAATATTTTGTCCGCTACACAATGGCTGGTTAATGACAGCTTCCTCCTGTTCATTAAGCCCGTTTCCTTCGTTTATCTCTTCTTTATACCGTTCAATCAATTCTTCGCGGGTCGGAAATTCATCCATACCGAAACATCGTTCCTGTCCGGTTAGAAAATCATGCTCGGCAAAACCCTCTCCATTAGAACTGAACGCAAATTTGACATCGAGCATTTTTGCGTATTCCATCGCTTGTTGTAAACCATAGGAAACAGTATGCTTGGCATCCTTTGCTTCAATAATAGCGATTGGCGTAGCTTTATTCACATAAAGCACATAGTCAGCGAACTTTGGTTTTTCACGATGCACAATATTGCCATGCAAGCTGATTTTACCATCGGTAAATTTCACTTGTTGTTCCATGAAAATACTATCTTTTGTCCATCCCTTGCTTGTGATGGCTTCGTTGATATAGCGGAACTTTACATCTTCCTCTGATAATTCATGACTGATGCCCATGTTCATATAATATTTTATTATCGGAAGTTCAACTCATCAAAACTCGGAGTTCAATATTCGGTTATCTATATCATTGGCGTTCTTTCTCGTCAGTTATCAAATCTTTCAAATCTACTTGAAGTATCTTTGAAATCGCTAAAAGTGTTTCCAAATCCGGCTGGTACCTGTTGCAAGCGTAACTATTGATTGTACTGAAACTCTTGCCAACTTGTTTTGCAAGCCAAGTTTGTGATATACCTTTTTGCTCAAGAATATCTTTTATCCTGTTCAACTTCATACCACTCTGAATTTTGCTACAAAATTACGCTAAATTTTGCGATATTAGGGCACTTTCGACGAACAAAATTGCTTTCATGCAAAAGAACACACTTTTTGAACAGAAAAATGGGTTGATAGCATGTACTGTTTTCTTAGAAAAACTTATAAATTGCGGGAACTTTGTGGTATCAAATTACAGAAATATAATATGTATAGTTTTGATAATCAGAAAAATATGTAGTTCTATTCGATTCAAGCGTGGTGCTGATAGCTATCTCCGGAAAACAGGTTCGGCAAAACCTCAGTACAAAAACAGGCAACAACTCATGCCATACGACACGCATAAAATGAAATATGACAGGAGGGGGCTCGTATTATAGTGAATTTTGCCGATTCGCTTTCCGAGCAGCTAATGCTTTCCGTAGTATCATATCGTAAAAGTAACGATTAATTCCGAAAAAAGCAAACTTTCATCCTATTTTTCAGACTGTTACCCGTACAACTTCGGGGCAAATCAACAAAAAAATCAAGATACTCGAATTCCCGACCTTGAAATTGGGAACAAATCGCCCGTTCCCGGACGGATCGGTCCGCGACGACGAAAAAAAAACGGCGGCCGCTTTACGCAGCCGCCGCATAAGATTACGGACTCCGGAAATTACCGATCCGAATCGCTTCGGGCCGTCTCTTCGTCGTAAATCCGGTCGAACTCCCCGCGCAACCGCTCCCGGTCGCGGATCACCCGGCGCAATTCGGCAAGCCGGACGGCATTGTCCGAATCTTCGAGCCACAACCGCAGGTACCCGTCTTCGGCATATTTCCGTTCGAGATGCTCCACGCAACGGGCATATTGCCCTTCGCGGTCGAGTTCGGGGTTGTGGGCCAGGCCGTACTGCACCGTGCGGCGCAGGATGACCTGCGCATCGATGCAACGGTCGGCCTCGGCGACGATACGTCCGTAGAGCGACCGGGGCGCATGCTCGTTCGACGCCCGGTGATCTTCAACGGCTTCGCGCATAATCCGAAGCTGCTCGGGCAAAAAATAACGCGCCAGCACGGGATCGGCAGCGAGCAATTCGCCCGAAACGATGTGATGCCGTTCGCGACCCTCGCACAATCCCGTGTCGTGGTAGGCTGCGATGGCATACGCCATATCGATATCGGCCCCGTAGCGCCGGGCCAGATCGAGACTCCGGGCGATGACCGTACGGACGTGATCCGTACCGTGCGCCCGGTCGAAGGTCTCGTAACGGGGAATGATCCGCTCCTCGACGTAGGCGACGAGCGCATCGTTGGGTTGCTTCATCGTCGAAGAATGGGAATCAGAACTTGTGCACCGCGCGTACGAGGAACTTGTTGTATTTCGGAATATCAAGGACGTAGGGAGGCTCGACGCTCATGTGGCTCGTGAAGGCGCTCTTCTCGTCCTTCTCGGTCGAGGAGAAGTAGTAGACCATCCGATCCATGCGTTTTCCGCCGCGCTCCTTGAGCGCCGTGTTGAACTCGTTACGGGCCGCACGGGTATTCCGTACGCGCGTGCCGCCGTTGTAGTTGTTACCGATGGTCAGCACCTCGTCGATCGAAGGAAGGTACCACCCCTCGCCTTTCGCACGGCACCATTCGAATGCCGGGAAGTCGCTCCACGAAAGGCCGTTGTCGGCGATATAGCGGGCGACGATCTCCATGTTGCGGGCGCCGTCCTTGTTGTCGTCGGCGCCGACCGTCCGCAGATCGGGCTTGCGGAACTTGCTCCAGTCGATCATCACCTCGTCGAGCGAGAGCACCAATCCGTGTTCACCGTCGTCGGTCACCTGGCAGACGATGCCCTGCACGCCGTCACGATCGTAGTAGTCGCCGATCTTGAACCGTTCGGCAACGTAGCGGGGTGCCGGACGCTCGGCATCGGAAGCCGAAACGGAGGTCGCCGGTTCGGCTGCGGCCGGGGTTTCGTGCGACTGCGCAGCCGCCCGGTCGAAATACTCCGTCTCACCGTTGGCGTAACGGATATAGGAGAGCTCCGCGACGGGCAGCACATAAGTAGGACCGTCGGGGTTGGTGAAACGTTTGTAACGCACGACTTCGGGGGTGATCTCCGTCACGCGGGCTTCGATCTGCACAGCGTCCTTCTTGACGATCAGGTCCTGGGCTGCGGCACCCGAAACGAAACACAGCACGGCTGCGAGCAGCAAAATGATTTTTTTCATAGTATTGTCGATTATCGTTGGTTTACGTGGTTTTCCAAATAATCTGCCACCAAGTCGATCAGGTAGTGGCGGCCTGCGGGATACTCCTCGTCGGGCCGTTCGTAATCGTGGTGGTATTCCCACCAGAAAACGCCGCGGTAACCGTTTTGCGCGAACCAGCGCACCTTATTCAGGATGGTTTCGGGGCTGTCCATCGTAACGAAAGCCTTGCGGTCAGGCGAAAAATAGTAGGAAACCTCCTCCGCAGGGTCGTACTCCTCGGTCCAACCCTTCGCCGCCCAGTCGCGGAAATCGCGGTAGGTGATGTACGAACCGTTATAATGAAGTGCCCGATCGCTCGTCTCCCCCGGAGCGAGTCCCTCGTAGCGGAACCCGTAGTTGGCCAGTCCGAGACAAAGTTTCCGTTTGTCGAAAACCGACCACCGTTTCTCCAGGTCCGTTCGAATGCGCCCCATCGGCGTGTTATGCGAAGGAGTAAGCCCCCAGATGCCATCGCCCATATCGTAGGACATGACGTTGATCCAGTCGACGGCCGCGGAGAGGCGGTCGGCCAGCGGCCGGTCGTAAGAGTGGGCTATGGCGAGCGCCGTCGTAAGATAATAGGTGCGGCCGTTGCGTCGGGAGAGTTCGTCCAGACCGCGGCGAAGCTCCTCCATCAGCCCGGCGTGCAACTTCAGGTCGATCGTGTATTCCCAGTCGATGTCCACGCCGTCGTAATCATGACGTTCGACCAGCCGCACGAGATAACGGGCGAAGTTGGCGAAGCGCTCCGGATGTTCCACAAAGGGGACGAACTCCAACTGTCCGCCCAGGCTCAGCAATACGGAGCAGCCGCGGGCATGCGCCTCGTCGATCATGCGCGGCACCAGCGGCATGTTGCCCCCGGCCCGGGCGTAATCGAAACGGTCGGCCGCCCGGTCGATGCTGTCCTGCGGCATGCCGAAATCCAGCTTCATCCAATCCTGCGGAGCCGCCATGAGATACATGAACCGGAATTTCCCGTAATCCGGATGCGCGAGTTCCTCCTCGCCGAGCAGGCTCTCCACGGTGTAGGTTCCGTGGACGAATTCCCCGCCGCCGGTCGCCCCGCCGCGGCATCCGGTGAAACAGGTCGCCGCCAACCAACAGAGCGCCAAGAGTATCGAAGTCTTCATACGAACATTTGTTTCGAACAGATTTACAAATATAACGTTTTTTTCGGAACTTTCTTGTTATCTTTGCACGGTATATACCTTAATAAGATATGGGATTCTTCGATATTTTCAAGAAAAAGAGCGATAACGCCCCCCAGCAGTCCCCGCAGGAACAACGTCGGGAGCTCGACGCCGGACTGGAAAAGACCAAGACGGGGCTTTTCTCGAAGTTGGCGCGCGCCGTGGCCGGACGCTCGACCGTCGATGCCGACGTGCTGGACGATCTGGAGGAGGTGCTCATCACCTCCGACGTAGGCGTCGAAACCACGGTGAAGATCATCCGCCGCATCGAGGAGCGCGTAGCACGCGACAAATACATGAATGCCTCCGAATTGCAGCGCATGCTGCGCGAGGAGATCGCCGCACTGATGGAGGAGGCGCACGCCTCGGAAGGCAATTTCGGGCTCGACGCCCGTCCGGGCGAACCCTACGTGGTGATGGTCGTAGGCGTCAACGGCGCCGGGAAGACCACGACCATCGGCAAACTCGCCGCACAGCTCACCAAAGCGGGCCGCAAGGTGTGGATCGGTGCCGCCGACACGTTCCGCGCCGCAGCGATCGACCAGCTGAAGGTGTGGGCCGACCGCGCCGGAGCGACGATGATCCGTCAGGAGATGGGCTCCGACCCCGCCTCGGTGGCTTACGACACGCTCGCCTCGGCCAAGGCCAACGGTGCCGACGTGGTGCTGATCGACACGGCCGGACGTCTCCACAACAAAATCGGTCTGATGAACGAGCTGACGAAAATCCGCAACGTCATGGCGAAGGTCATTCCCGACGCACCGCACGAAGTGATGCTCGTACTCGACGGCTCGACGGGCCAGAACGCCTTCGAACAGGCGCGCCAGTTCACGCAGGCCACGCAGGTCACCTCGCTGGCGATCACCAAACTCGACGGCACGGCCAAAGGCGGCGTGGTGATCGGCATCAGCGACCGTTTCCGCATTCCGGTGCGTTATATCGGCATCGGCGAGGGGATCGATCAACTTCGAATCTTCGACCGCCGCGAATTCGTAGATGCTTTGTTCGGAGATGCGGAAAATTAACGTCATAACGCTCGGCTGTTCGAAAAATACGGTAGACAGCGAGCACCTGATGGCCCGGCTCGCGGCCGCAGGCTACGAAGTGGTCTTCGACAGCGACCGCACCGACGCCGACACGGTGGTCATCAATACCTGCGGATTCATCGGCGACGCCAAACAGGAGTCGATCGACATGATCCTGCGCGCCGCGGCGGCCAAGCAGGCGGGACGCATTTCCCGATTGTTCGTCATCGGCTGTCTTTCGGAACGTTACGCCGACGAGCTGCGTGCCGAGATTCCCGAAGTCGACGACTATTTCGGCGCCCGCAACTGGGACGGCATCGTGCGGGTGCTGGGTGCCGCCGAGGACCCCGCCCTGGCGACGAGCCGTCGGCTGACGACCCCGAAGCACTACGCCTATCTGAAGATTTCGGAGGGTTGCAACTGGATGTGCGGCTACTGCGCCATCCCGCTCATCCGCGGACCGCATGTCTCGGTGCCGATGGAGGAGTTGGAGGAGGAGGCGCGCCGCCTGGCCGCAGGGGGCGTCCGCGAACTGATCGTCATCGCGCAGGACACGACCTACTACGGCATCGACCTCTACGGCAAGCGGATGCTCGCCGAGCTGCTGCGGCGCCTGTGCCGCATCGAGGGCATCGAATGGGTGCGGCTCCACTACGCCTACCCGGCCGCGTTCCCCGACGACGTGATCGAGGCGATGGCCACCGAACCGAAAATCTGCAAATACCTCGATATTCCGTTCCAGCATATCTCCGATGCGCAGCTCGCCTCGATGCACCGCCGCCACACCAAAGCCGAGGCGATGGCGCTCATCGGCCGCCTGCGTGCCGCGATTCCGGGACTGGCGATCCGCACGACCCTGTTGGTGGGCTACCCCGGAGAAACCGAAGCCGATTTCGAGGAGCTCCTGGAGTTCGTCCGCGAGGTGCGCTTCGAACGGCTGGGAGTCTTCGCCTACTCGGAGGAGGAGGGCACCTACTCGGCCCGGGAACTGCGCGATGACGTTCCGGAAGCGATCAAACAACAGCGCGTCGAACGGATCATGTCGTTGCAGAACGAAATTTCGCTCGCAAACAACCGCCGGCGCGTGGGAAACACCGAACGCGTGCTGATCGACTCGCGGCAGGGCGATTTCTACGTCGGCCGGTCGCAATACGACTCGCCGGAGGTCGACCAGGAGATTCTGATCCCCGCCGCGGAACGACGCCTGCTGCGCGGACGCTTCTACGACGTACGTCTCGACCGGGCCGAAGATTACGATCTCTACGGCACGGTAACGCGATAAGCGCGCGAACCGTGTGCCAAAAGGTCCGAATCTCGGCCGAAAGCACGCCGTTCTGCATAAACATCGGACCCCGCTTGGTAATTTCCGTAATTTTGCGTACCTTTGAGAAGCAAAAACGATCTTTCCGAAGCCCTATGGCCGATAAAAGCGTGATAATAAACCTGGAGCGCCGCATGCAGCAGTTGATCGACGATCACCGCCGACTCCGCGAGGCATGCGACGGACTGGTTGCCGAGAGGGACATGCTCAAGGCCGAGAATCGGACGCTGGAGATGCGAATCCGGGAGTTGGACGCCGAAGTGGCCCGGATGCAGTTGACCGAAGGGCTGGCGGGAGAGAGTCGGAACCGGGACAAAGCGCGCGCGCGCGTCAACCGCCTGATGCGGGAGGTGGACAAATGCATTGCGCTGCTGGACAAGCCCGACGTTGCGGCGACGAACGACGAATGATAAGAGCCAATGGCAAAGCAGTCTATAACGCTCAAGGTAGCACGCAAAAGCTACTCGATGGACATCGAGAGCGACCAGGAGGAGTTGTACCGACTGGCCGAACGCGAGGTCAATACCTTACTGACGCGTGCCAAACAGCTCAATTACACGAATTGGACAGACCAGGACTATATCGCAGTAGTAGCGTTGCAATTCGCCACAGCTTACGTCTCGATGCGCCAAAGCCGCGAGATCGGCGACGAAGACCTGAAGCGTCTGAAACAATTGGACGAGAAATTAGATAATTACCTGAACGCCCTCGAAGGGTGACGTTCAAAGTCTTATACCTTTTCTCGCTTCGGCATGGCCCGAACAAGTTCGGCTCTGCGCTCGGCTTAATGAGAACGTTCTTTTACATACGAAGAATCTACCCGCATAGATTCCTTACAGCTTTGCGAAACTGAACACTTTTTATATTGGAGCTACTTGCGACGCTTCAAAATCAGGCCTTACTACCCTTCGGGGGAGTGCGCTGCGGCGCACCGTTGGAAGATTGCGATTGTCGGAGCCTCCACACGTGACTTATCTTGCAGATTCGTCAAACAAGACTAAGGAATTCTATGCGGTTTTTTTATAACATACAGATAACCTAATTAATAACACTCTAAACCAAGTAAAGACCGATGTATTATATTATGGTCGCCTGCATTTCCGCCGTCGTGGCCGTCGTCCTCTATGCGGTTATCACCAACCTCATAGCCAAGACGTCGATCCGCAAACGCCGCGAAGCCGCCCTGAAGGAGGCCGAGGCCGAAGGCGAAATGATCAAGAAGGAGAAGATTCTCCAGGCGAAAGAGAAATTCATCCAGCTCAAAAGCGAATACGACCGTCAGGTCAACGAACGCAACCAGAAACTCGCCCAGAGCGAGCAGCGCGCCAAGCAGACCGAACAGAATCTCCAGAACCAGCAGCGCGATCTGGACAACAAGGTACGCGAGAACGACCGTCTGAAAGAGCAGTTGCAGAACCAGTTGCAGATCGTCGAGCACAAGAAGGAGGAGCTGGACCAGGTGAAACGCGAACAGAACATGCGCCTGGAGCAGATTTCGGGCATGAGTTCCGAGGAGGCGCGCAACATTCTGGTGGAAAACATGAAAGCAGAGGCCAAGACCGAGGCTGCCGCCTACATCAACGAGACGATCGAGGAGGCGAAAATGACCGCTTCGAAGGAGGCCAAGCGCATCATCGTGGCTTCGATCCAGCGCGTAGCGACGGAGACGGCCATCGAAAACGCCGTGACGGTGTTCAACATCGAGAGCGACGAGGTGAAGGGCCGCATCATCG
>CANPHE010000049.1 GCA_947573795.1 uncultured Alistipes sp.
TAGTAATATTCGTCAGGCTGCTGCAGCCGTAGAAAGCAGCATCTCCGATCGAAGTTACTTTGTCGCCAATAGTAATATTCGTCAGGCTGCTGCAGCCGTAGAAAGCAGCATCTCCGATCGAAGTCACTCCATTGGGAATATTTATATTCGTCAAACTGCTGCAGTGGCCGAAAGCAAAATTTCCGATTGAAGTTACTCTGTCGGGAATAACTATATTCGTCAGGCTACTGCAGCCGTAGAAAGCATAATATCCGATCGAAGTCACTTTGTTGCCAATAGTAATATTCGTCAGGCTGCTGCAGTGGCAGAAAGCATGCGATCCGATCGAGGTCGCTCTGTCGGGAATATTTATACTCGTCAGGCTGCTGCAGCCGCAGAAAGCATCCGTTCCGATCGGAATCGCCACATTCGGTAGTCTTATAGTTTTCAGACTGCTGCAATTATGAAAGGAGTATCCCTTGATCTTTTGATTATTGCTTAAGTCTGCAACCTCGAGTTGCGTACAATCGTAGCCGAGAAACGTTTCCAGATTTGAAAAATAGCCGATGCCGGTAATCGAACGAACTCCTGTCTGACGCAAATCAATCTTGATTACGGCATTTGCCTCGCTACGAGAGATTTTCCCGTCGTTGTTGACGTCGAAATTGTCGTAGCAATATTTCATGAACTCCCAATCATCCATGCAGGAGCAGACATCGTTCGGGACCGGAAGTTTGGGCAGACCCGTCGGAGCATTCGGGTCGGGAATTTCGTCTTTGCCGCACCCTGACAACAATGTGGCAAAAACCAGCAGAAACAGCAACTTTTTCATAAACTTCGATATGTTCACCGCATCGGCCCTTCTGCGGCGGGTTCGTGCAAAAAGAAAGTGTAGGATCGAATCGTTTATCTGATACGAGGTTCTGGAATATCTATGCGCAAATAAACAATACCCCACACCGAATAAGAATATACCGAGAATGATATATGCCTATATACAGTGATGAATGTTGCATTATCCTTGCGCATTTGAAATTGTCCGGATTTCGTATCAAGGATCAGCGAAACACTTTCACTCATTGAATCTGTTGCGGCCCGGTCGGGACTGCATAACAAAATTAGGAAAATGTTTCTCAATACGCAACACTCGCTGGGGTATTGTGGCTGCAAAAATCGTAGAAAAGTTGATGAAAATCAATATTGATTCAATTTTATTGTAATGCGGCGATATCGGCACCGGTTCCGGGCATAACGAAAAACAGCAGGGAATCTCGCGATTGCCTGCTGCCCCCGGAGGTTGCCCTCCTAAAACTACTAACCCAAACTTAAATAAATGAAGAAACCTCACTGCGGTTGCTGTGCCGCAGTTGATCGGATAAACTGCAAAGCCCGTGCCAAACGGGTGCGGAGCATTCCCGGAAGCGTGTTTCGGCCGTTTTTGCGCCTTTTCGGAGGATCGGGGGCCTTGCGACAGGCCGGGTAACCTCCTTGGAGGGTATTTTCGGCGTGCCGAATGGCCGACGAATTCGGTCGAAGGGTTTGCGATCCGGGAGAAAGCATTTCAAAGAGAAGGAGAGGACCTCTCGGCCCTCTCCCGTGAAGTTAACCGAACGGGGAACCGTTGCGTCCCGATTCCGGCCGCCCTCTAACTTCGGACGTCACAACTGAACTCTTCATAGTCCCGAATTGGAACAATGCAAAAGTATGGATTATCAGCGCAATAAACAAGGGCTAAAGGCCGAAAAAACGATGCCAAACAGTCTCGTTTGCATCCCATAACGTCGGTTCGGCTGCTCGCTTTCGGCACAATGCCTTTTCGCGGTATGTTCCCGACTTTCAGTGCGATGCCGTTTCGTGCCCGGTCCGGCGATCTTGTCGGATGAAAAACGACGCAGAGGATCGCTGCTGCGGTCCTCTGCGTATCGGGTGCTTCTCGGTTTATTTCTTCAGCCCCATCTTCTCGATCAGGGCGCGCGTCTCGGGCTTGTGGCCGCGGAAGGCTACGTAGAGCTTCATCGGGTGCTCCGTACCGCCTTTCGAGAGGATGTTCTCGCGGAACGACGTCGCAACCTCGCGGTTGAAGATTCCCTTCTCCTTGAAGAGCGAGTAGGCGTCGGCTTCGAGCACCTCGGCCCACTTGTAGCCGTAGTAACCGGCCGCGTAACCGCCCGAGAAGATGTGTCCGAACGAGGGGGCCATCGCCGTGCCCGCTACGACGGGCATCACCTGCGTGGGAGCCATCGAGGCTTCTTCGAACTGCTCGACATCGCCCTCGAACGGAGCCTTGAGCGTATGCCAGGCCATGTCGGTCATGCCGAACGACAGCTGGCGCACGTTGGCGTAGGCTGCCAGGTAGTTTTTCGAGGCGACGATGCGGTCGACGATCTCGGCGGGAATCGGCTCGCCGGTCTGGTAGTGCACGGCCCACAGGTCGAGGAACTCCTTCTCGGTAGCCCAGTTCTCCATGATCTGCGAGGGAAGCTCCACGAAGTCGCGGTAGACGCTCGTGCCGGTCTGCGACTCGTATTTACCCTCGCCCAGCATGCCGTGGAGCGAGTGTCCGAACTCGTGGAGGAAGGTCTCCACCTCGTCGTAGGTCAGCAGCGACGGCGTGGTCTCGGTCGGCTTGGTGAAGTTCATCACGAGCGACACCAAGGGGCGCGTCTCCACCCCGTCGACGATCTTCGAACCGCGGAACTCGGTCATCCAGGCGCCGCCGCGTTTCGATTCGCGGGGGAAGAAGTCGAGGTAGAGCACCGCCATGAAACGGCCCGTCTCGTCGGTCACGTCGTAGGCCGTGACGTCGGGATGGTAGACTTCGATTTCGGGGTTGGGCGTGAAGTTGAGGCCGTAGAGCTTGTTGGCCAGAATGAAGACACCCTTCTTGACGTTTTCGAGCTGGAAGTAGGGCTTGACCATGCCGTCGTTCACGGCATACTTCTCGTCCTTGTACTTCTCCGTGTAGTAGGCCCAGTCCCACGGCATGAGCTGACCCTCGAAACCGAGCGATGCGGCGTAGTCGGCGATCATGCGGTAGTCGGCGTCGGCGAACTCCTTGGTCTGGTCGAGCAGCTCCGTGAGGAACGACTGCACGGTGGGGGTGTTCTCGGCCATGCGCTCCTCGAGGACGTAATCGGCATAGCACTCGTAGCCGAGCAGGTTGGCGATCTTCAGACGCGTGTTGGCGATCTGCTTGACGATCTCCGTGTTGTCGTTCTCGCCGCCCAGTGCGCGCGAATTATAGGCTTTCCACAGCTGCTCCTTCAGCGCGCGGTTCGACGAATAGCGCAGGAAGGGGATGTAGCTCGGAGCCTGAAGGGTCACCGTCCAGCCGCGCTGGCCGCGGGCCTTGGCGTCGGCCGCCATGCCTTCGCGTACGAACTCCGGCAGCTCGGCCACGACCTTCGGGTCGGTGATGTTGAGCGTGAAGGCGTTGGTCGCCGCTAGGGCGTTCTGTCCGAAGCGGAGCGTGAGTCCCGAAAGTTCGGAGGAGTATTGACGGTAGAGCTCCTTTTTGTCGTCGGGCAGTGCTGCGCCGCTGCGTGCGAAGCTCTTGTAGGTGTCCTCGAGCAGCACCTTATCCTCGGGTTTGAGGCCGAATCCCGGGTGCTCGTAGACGTATTTCACGCGCTCGAACAACGCCGGATTGAGCGATACGTCGTTCGACAGCTCGGTCAGCTTCGGCTGTACGCGCATGGCGATCTCCTGCATTTCGTCCGACGTGTCGGCTTCGAGCAGGTTGAAGAAGATGCCCGAAATGCGGTTGAGGAGTTCGCCCTGACGCTCCAGCGCGACGATCGTATTGCCGAAGGTCGGCTTCGCGGGGTTGTTGACGATGGCGTCCACCTCGGCGCGCGAGCAGGCGATCGCCGCGTCGAACGCGGGTTCGTAATGCGACAGCTCGATTTTCGAGAAAGGCGGCGTCGCATAGGGCGTATCCCACTGAGCGAGCAGCGGATTGGTCGTATCCAGTTCGGGCAGTTGCGCCTTGGGGATCGAATTGTCCGCGCAACCTGCCGCAAAAGCGGTCAGTGCCATGAGTAATAGTGTTTTTTTCATGTTTTTATGGTTTATCGGTTTCTTATTGTCGGTTCGGGGGTGCAGGTCGGGGGAGCGGACCGGGGGCGCAGGGTTCTGTCAGTTCGCGGCTTCGGCAGCGGTTTCGTCCTCCTCCTCGGGTTCGTTCCACAGCCCGCGGCTGCGCAGCATCGCCCGTTTGTCGGGGTCCTGTCCGCGGAAGGCGCGGTAGAGCGACATGCCGTCCTCCGATCCGCCGCGGGCGAGCAGCTTGCGGCGGAAATCGTCGGCGATCTTCCGGTTGAAGAGGTCCTTGCTCTCGCGGAATGCTTCGAAGGCATCCTTGTCCAGCACTTCGGCCCACGTGTAGAAATAATATCCGGCCGAGTATCCGCCGTCGAAGATGTGGCTGAAGTAGGGGTAGTGGTAGCGGGGCTCGATCTGCGGGATCAGACCGCGTTTTTCGGTGAGGGCCCGGCGTTCGAACTCCATCGGGTCGAACGGCTCGTACTCCGCGAGGGAGTGGATGTCGAGGTCGGAGAGCGACGCGGCGATGAGCTCCGTGGTCATGAAGCCCTGGTTGAACAGCTCGCTGCGGCGCATTTTCTCGATCAGATAGGGGGTGATGACCTCGCCCGTGCGGTAGTGTACGGCGTATTGGCGCAGCACCTCGGGTTCGAAAGCCCAGTTCTCCATGATCTGCGAGGGGAGTTCCACGAAGTCGCCCTCGACCTCCGAGAGACCGCGGTATTTCACGTCGTGGAACAGGAAGTGGAGCGCGTGGCCGAATTCGTGGAAAAGCGTCTCCGTCTCGTCGAGCGTCAGCAGTGCCGGTTCGTTGCGCGTCGGACGTGTGAAGTTGCAGACGATCGACACCACGGGAGCTATGCGGCGGCCGTCGGCATCATAGGTCTGCTCGACGTAGTTGCCGCACCAGGCGCCCTGGCTCTTGCCGTCGCGCGGATGGTAGTCGAAGTAGAGCACGCCCAGGTGCGATTCGTCGGCGTCGAGCACCTCGTAGGCCGAGGCTTCGGGGTGGTATACCGGTACGACGATCGGACGGAAGGTGATGCCGTAGAGCCGGTTGGCCAGGAAGAAGATGCCGCCCTGGACGTTCTCCAGCGAGAAATAGGGACGCAGCATCTCCTCGTCGAGCGCGTATTTCTGCTTGCGGACCTTCTCGGCGTAGTACCACCAGTCCCAAGGGGCGAATTCGCCGTCGGGATAGTCCTTCTTGAAGAGCGGTTCCATCTCCTCCAGTTCGCGCTTCGCGCTTTCGAGCGCCGGGGTCCAGATCTGCTCCAGCAGGTCGTAGGCCGCAGCGGGCGTCGCGGCCATCTGGTCGGCGATGACGTAGGCGGCGTAGGAGGGGTAGCCCAGCAGGTGGGCCTTCTCCGTGCGCAGGCGGATGAAATCGCCGATCAGCGCCTTGTTGTCGTACTCGTCGTCGTTGTTGCAACGATTCAGATAGGCTTTGTAAAGCTCCTCGCGCAGTTCGCGCTTCGAGGAGTAGGTCAGAAACGGCAGGAGGCTCGGTTTGTGGAGCGTGAAGGCGTATTTGTTCTTCTCGCCCAGGGCTTGAGCCTTCTCGCGGGCCGGTTCGCGGGCGCTGTTGGGCAGTCCGTCGAGCTGCGAGGCTTCGAGCAGCAGCACGTAGCCGTTATTTTCCGCAAGGATGTTGTTGCCGAACTTCACCGAGGTCACCGACAGCTCCTCGTTGATCTGCTTGAGGCGCTCTTTGCCCGCGGCGTCGAGCAGGGCGCCCGAGCGCACGAAACCGTCGTAGGTTTTCTTCAAAAGGCGGCTCTGCTCGGCATCGAGATCGAGCGTCGCACGCCGGTCGTAGACCGCCTTCACCTTGGCGAACAGCCTCTCGTCGAGGCGGATTTTGTCGGCATGGGCCGACAGCAGGGGCATGACCTCCTCCTGGAGCGCCTGCATCTGCGGGGTGTTCTCTGCGGCGCAGAGCATCTCGAAGATCAGTGCCGTCTGGGCGAGCATGGCGCCCGCATTGTCGTAGGCCAGGATGACGTTCTCGAACGTGGGCTCGTCGTTGTTCGAGACGATGGCGTCGATCTCGGCGTCGTGCAGCGACATGCCGCGCTCGAAGGCGGGCATGAAGTGTTCGGGGCGGATGCGGTCGAACGGCGGCACGCCGTAGGGGGTGTTCCACTCCGTGAGGAAGGGGTTTTCCCCGCTCGCTTTCGGGGTGTCGCACGATACGAAAGTCATAAGCAGACAAATTGAAATTGCGGCAAAAAATCTCATTTCGGTCGTTGTTTTTTCGGCAGTCCCGGTCGTAAAACGTCCGGCCCCGCGGGATTGTTGTATTTGACTGCCTTTTTGTTTACCTTTGCGGCAAAGTTACAAAAAAAGTCGGGCAATATTCCGCTGTAAGCAAACTATTTCCCCGCCGCGTGCCGAACAGGTGCGCCGGGGCCCAAATTCTTCGAACCATGCAACTGTTCTACGATGCCGGTTTCACCCCTCCGATCCATACGCTCAGCGAGGAGGAGTCTCGCCACTGCATCCGCGTGCTGCGTCTCGGATGCGGCGATACCTTGTATATAACGGACGGACGCGGCAACCTTTTCCGTTGCGAGATCGTCACGGCCGATCCGCGCGGCTGCACGGTACGTGCGGTCGAGTGTACGGAGGAGTTCGAGAAGCTCCCTTACCGGCTGACGATGGCCGTGGCGCCGACCAAAAACAGCGACCGTTTCGAATGGTTCCTCGAAAAGGCCACCGAGGTGGGCATCGCGCATGTCGTGCCGCTCGACACGGCGCACAGCGAGCGGCGTATCTTCAAACCCGAGCGGGGCGAGCGGATCATCACGGCGGCCATGAAACAATCGCTGAAGGCTTATCGTCCGCAGCTGCACGAGCTTACACCGTTCCGGGAGGCGGTTCTGCGACCGCTCGAGGGGCGCAAACTGATCGCCCACTGCGCTCCGGCCCTGAGCCCCGGGGGCAAGGCGTTGCTGCCCGCTACGCTGCGGGCGGGTGAGGATGCGATGATTTTTATCGGTCCCGAAGGCGATTTTTCGCAGGAAGAGATTACCTTTGCGCTCGCAAACGGATGCGAGGAGATCACCCTCGGGCGCCAGCGATTGCGTACCGAGACGGCGGCCCTCGTAGCCACGGTTATGGTTTCGACGGTTAATGCGCTGAAAGGTTAAATGTTAAAGGTGATGGGGCGGGATCCCGTCATACCGGGTTGCACCCGAAGCCCCTGCCTGAGGCGGGGGTTTGGGGGTGGGTCATATTTGTAAACGCGGCGGAACGCCGCGAGTGTACAGCCTGCGGAAATGAAAATGCGTTCCGGAAACTCAGATACAACGTTAATTCGTAAAAGGATATGTTTTTTATCTACTCGCTTCTCGCGCTCGCAGTCGTGACGGCATTGATCTTCGCCGTGCCGCTGCGTGCCAAAGCCTGGACGACGCTCGCGGTCATGGCGGTCGGCGCTTTCGGCAGCGCGGCCGATGCGGTCCGCGTATTGGCCGAAGGGGTTCCGATGCGGCTGTGGACGGTGCCGGGCACGCTTTTCGGCGGTGACGGCGGTCGGATCGACGCCCTCTCGGCGTGGTTTGTCCTGTTGATCGCCCTCGGGTCGGTCGCTTCGGTGTTGTACGCCCGCGGCTACCTGGAGCATACGCTCCGCGAAAAATCCCCGGCCCACGTCTCGCTGCACTACACCTCCTTGGCGGTGATGTGCTACGCCATGCTGGGGGTGGTGACCTCCGAAGGGGGCTATTCGTTCCTTTTCTGTTGGGAACTGATGACCGTAGCGTCGTTCCTGCTGATTCTCTACGACGCCGAACGCCGCGAAGTGCGCCGCGCCGCGCTGTCGTACCTCATCATGATGCACATCGGTTTCGTGCTGCTCGTCATCGGCTTCGTCTCGGTCCAGACCCTCGCGGGCGAAGGATCGTTCGCAGCGCTGGAGCGCTGTTTTGCGGCCGACTCCGGCACGGTGCTGCCGCTGCTGCTCGTCTTTATGGCCGGCTTCGGCATGAAGGCGGGATTGTTCCCGCTGCATGTCTGGCTTCCGGAGGCGCACCCCGCGGCTCCGTCGCATGTCTCGGCGCTGATGTCGGGCGTGATGATTAAGACCGGTGTCTACGGCATTCTGCGCATCACGGGCGCACTGGCCGCTACGGGACTTCCCGAGCTGCGCACGGCGGGCTATATCCTCCTGGGTGCGGGCATCGTCACGGGACTTTGGGGCGTGACGATGGCGGCGTTGCAGAACGACGTGAAACGCCTGCTGGCCTACTCCTCGATCGAGAACATCGGCGTGATCCTGCTGGCCTTGGGCGTCGCGACACTGGGCCGTGCGCAGGGCAACCACCTCGTCGCCCTGTGCGGCATCACGGGTGCGCTGCTCCACACGCTCAACCACTCGTTCTTCAAGTCGCTGCTGTTCTTCGGCGCGGGCAACGTCCTGTCGCAGACGCACACCACCTCGCTCGACGCGCTGGGCGGCCTGGGGCGTCATATGCCGCTCACCGCGACGCTGTTTCTGTTCGGTACGGCCGCTATTTGCGCCCTGCCGCCTCTGAACGGATTCGTCTCCGAATTGTTGATTTATCTCGGCCTGTTCAAGGATATCGCCGCCGACGGCAATACGCTCGCTTCGGCCGCAGGACTCGCCGCGCTGGCTTTGATCGGTGGATTGGTCGTCATGGCCTTCACCAAACTCTACGGCACGGTGTTCCTCGGTTCGCCCCGTTCGCACGAGGTGGCCGAAGCCTCCGAGGTCGACAATTGCCGCATCGTCGCCATGGCACTGCCCCTGGCCGGGATTCTCGCCGTGGGATTCTTCCCCCGCACGGCTGTCGCGGTAGCGACGCGCGCGGCCTCGTTCTTCCTGCCGCAGCTGCCTGCCGAGGCGGCCGACTTCCTGCTCGCGGCGCCCCTCGAAGCGGTCGGCCGCACGGCCTGGCTGCTCGTCGCCGTCGTCGGGGCGATCGCCTGGTTGCGCCGTCGTGCGCTGCGGGGCCGCGACCTCCGACAGGGACCCACGTGGGGCTGCGGATTCACCGCCCCCAACATCCGCATGCAGTATACGGGCGAATCCTTCTCCGAGGGGTTGCAGTCCGTCGCCGCATCGTTCACGCAGAACAGCGGCGAGGGATCGCCCGTAGGCAAGGGCGAGATTTTCCCTGCGGCCCACGGCTTCGACGTGCGCCACAAAGACCGCCTCGACAAGCTGTTCGCCGCCTGGTGGGTCGAGCTGCTGCGGCTTATCAACCAGCGTGTCATGCGGCTGCGCACGGGTAAGATCAATCACTACGTCCTTTTCGCCCTGGCGTTCCTCGCCCTGGTGCTCCTGCTCTCCATAACGAATTTGATCCGATGAATACGCTGCTCAATACTTTGCTGTTGCTGGCGGCGGCGGTCGCCATTCCGGGCGTAATCAACCGCACGCGGGCGCGTCTGGCCGGGCGCCGCGGCATCCGCTTCCTGCAACACCTCTACGACGTGCGCCTGCAACTGCGCAAGGGCGCCGTCTATTCGCCGACCGTCTCGGCCCTGTTTCGCGCTACGCCGTCGGTCTATGCCGGTGCTGCGCTCATCGCCGCACTGTTCGTTCCGGTCGGCGACCTGCAACCGCTGCTCTCGTTCGAGGGCGATATCGTAGCTTTCGCCTACTTGCTGGCCTTGGGCCGCGTGGCGTTGATCCTCGCCGCGATGGACACGGGCAGCTCGTTCGAAGGGATGGGCGCCAGCCGCGAAGCGCTCTACGGCGCACTGGTCGAACCGGCGCTGATGCTCACGGCCGGAACGCTGGCCCTCGCTTCGGGGCAGTGCTCCTTCGCCCGCATCTTCGCGGCCGGTGCCGCGATCGACACCCAGCAGATCGTCATCCTGCTGCTGGCGACCTATATCCTGGTGAAGATCGTCTTCACCGAGAGCGGCCGCGTTCCGGTGGACGACCCCCGCACGCACCTCGAACTGACGATGATCCACGAGGTGATGTGCCTCGACTATTGCGGCGTGGATATGGCCCTCGTCAAGATCGGCGGGTGGTTGAAGACCGCTGCGCTGTCGCTGCTCGCGGCCGATGCCGCCACGACGGCCTGGGGTTGTCCCTGGTGGCTGGCGGCTCCCGGCGCGGTACTGCTCACGGGGTTGTCGGTCGGTATCGTCGAGTCGACGCAGGCCCGCAACAAACTCTCGCGCAACACCACTTTCATCCTCACCATCGCGGCACTCGCGGCGCTCGTTTTCTTCACGTGCTACCTGCTGCGGCTTAACATCGGATTGCAATGATACTTCCGTTAGTCATACTCTACACCGTGACGCTCGTCTATCTGTCGATCACCGAGCGTTTTCGCAACTTCGCATCGATCATGGGGTTGCAGGGATGGCTGCTCTTCGCCGTGGCGGTCTTGCGGCTGCATGCCGTCGATCCGGCCGAACTGACGTTCGTCGCCATCGAGACGTTGCTGTTCAAGGGCATCCTCGTTCCGGCGCTGTTGTTCGCCGTGATTCGCCGCACGAAGATCAACCGCGTGCGCACCTCCGGATCGTCGCAGGCCGGATCGCTCCTGCTGTCGCTGCTGGCGCTGGTCGTCAGTGCTTCGGTGACCTACTACATCGCCGACGCGACGGTCGATCTGGTGTTCTTCGGCGTGGCGTTGTACGCCCTGCTGAGCGGCTTGATCCTGATCGTCATGAGGCGCCGCATCTTCTCCCACATGGTCGGATTCCTGACCATCGAGAACGGCGTGTTCCTCTTTTCGACGGCCATCGGCGTCGAAATGCCGCTGCTTATCAATTTCGCCATTCTGCTCGACATTCTGATTTCGGTGTTGATGCTCGGCATCTTCTTCACGAAGATCGACGGCAAGATCCACGCCGACGATGCCGATGCGCTGACCAACGTTAAAGACTGACCCCATGCTTTACTACCTCTTACTCGCTACGGCCGTCGCTTCGGCGGTCTTCGCGGCCCGCAGCCGGCGTCAGATTTTCATCGCGGGCGTGCTCTTCTACCTCGTGCAGGCGCTTTTCGCCGCACATGTCCTCTGCGGAGGAGCGTGCGATCCGCTCTCGGCGCAGTGGTTCGCCTTCGACGCCAGCGCGATCCTTTTCTACGTGCTGCTGTGCATCGTCTCGTGCTACGCCTTCGTCCATTCGGAGGCCTACCTCGCGGATTGCGACCTGGGGCAGGTGCGCACCTACTCCGCGCTGCTCATGCTCCTCACGACGGCCATCGCCGGAGCCTATTTCGCCGATAACCTGGCCGTGACGTGGATCTTCCTCGAAGCCACGACGCTCTGTTCGGCCGGTATCGTCTACCACCGTCGCACGGCCGCGACGCTCGAAGCGGCCTGGAAGTATGTCTTCGTCTGCTCGACGGGTATCGCCATGGCCTACCTCGGCATCCTGCTGCTGGCGGCCGCCACCAAGTGCGAATCGCTCGCTTATGCCGATGTCGCCGCAGCGGCTCCGGCCGGAAGTCCGCTCTATCTGAAGACGGCCTTTCTGTTGATCCTCTGCGGGTACAGCTGCAAGGTGGAGCTGTTCCCGCTCTATACGGTGGGTGTCGACGCCAACTTCGCGGCTCCGTCGCCCGCCTCGGCGCTGATCTCCACGGGATTGGTCAACGCCGGGTTCCTGGCCGTGCTGCGCGTCTACAAAACCCTCGCGCAGACCGACGTCTTCCCCTGGGTGCGGGCCGTGCTGTTGCTGGTCGGGGTGCTGTCGCTGGTGATCGGAGCCCTGTTCCTGCGCCGCACGAACAACTACAAACGATTCCTCTCCTATTCGACGGTCGAGAACATGGGTATCGCCGCCATCGGTCTGGGAATCGGCGGTGCGGGTGTCTGGGCCGCGGTGTTCCACGTCGTCTGCCACACGCTGGTCAAGAGCAGCCTCTTTTTCCAGATGGCCGTCGTGCGGCAGGTCTATAACGGCTACCGCATCAACCGCCTGGGCGACTACATCCGCATCAACCGCATCGGGGCCATCGGACTGCTGGCGGGCATGGTGACGCTGTTGGCTTTCCCGCCCTCGCCGCTCTTCGTCTCCGAGTTGATGATCCTGCGCGAGGTGATCGCCGTGCACAAATGGTGGCTCGTGGCGGTCATGACCCTCTTGCTGTGCATCGTCATCTACTCCTTCTGTTCGCGTATGATCCGGCTCTGCTACCAGCCCAACCAGGACGAGCTGCACCCCTCGAAGGCCGATCGGGCCCTCTCGTGGTCGGCGCTCTCGCTGTTGATCGCCGCCCTGGTGCTGGGCATGTGGCAACCCGATTTCCTGTGTCGTATCATCGATCAAATCGCTGCGCTATGAACTATTTCGTAACCGACAATACCTCGGGTGCCGTGCGCCTGAGCGATATCCCGGAACTCTCCTACGGCGAATTCTACGACGATCTGGCCGCCAAGCTCTCCGACGAACGTTATCACGTGGCCCACTATTTCGCACTGCCCGACGATCGGCGCATGCGTTTCTTCTGCCTGCTGCTCGACGATGCGGCGGGGCAGGTGCTCGTCACGAGTCATGCGATGGAGTACTACGAGGATACGGCCCTGCCGTCGCTCACGGCCCTTCATCCGCAGATGCACCCCTTCGAGCGCGACATCGCCGAGCGTTACGGCATTCGCTTCGACGGAATGCCGTGGCCCAAGCCCCTGCGTTTCCCGTTCGACCGCTACGACCGCCGCAGTTCGATGGACAACTATCCCTTCTACACGATGGAGGGAGGATCGCTGCACGAGGTCAACGTGGGACCCATTCATGCGGGAGTCATCGAGCCCGGTGCCTTCCGCTTCATCTGCAACGGCGAGCAGGTGCTCCACCTCGAAATCGCCCTGGGCTACCAGCACCGCGGCGTCGAGGCGGCTTTCGCGGCGACGGATAACCGGCTGCGGCAGGTGTGTCTCTCGGAAACCGTCGCGGGAGACAGCGCCGTGACGCACGCCACGGCCTTCACCGAGGCGCTGGCGAAACTCGCCGGACGCGCGTATCCCGAGCAGCTCGTGCGCGAAAGGACCCTGGCGCTCGAACTCGAACGCATGGCCATGCAAATCGCCGACACGGGGGCCCTCTCGATGGACGTGGGCTACCAGTTGGGACAGGTGGCGTGCGAGGCGCTGCGTACCATGACGATCAACACCACGCAGGCGTGGTGCGGCAACCGTTTCGCCAAAGGTTTGATCCGTCCGTTGGGCACCGACCATCCGTTGACGGCCGAGAAGGCGTCGATGATCCGCCGCAACGTGGCCGAGATCGCCCGCCGCTACGACGAGGTGCGCCACGACCTGAAATCCTCGCCCACGGTGCTGGCCCGCTTCGAGCAGTGCGGCATCGTGCCGCGCGACGAGATGCGCCGCATCGGCGGGGTGGGGCAGGCGGCTCGTGCGAGCGGCTTGCAGCGCGATATCCGGGCCTCCCATCCGTGGGGAATCTACGCTTCGGAGTTGCGGCATGAACCCATCGTCAAGCGCCACGGCGACGTGATGGCCCGCTTGATGATGCGCTGCCGCGAGGTACTCCAGTCGGCCGGATACATCGACCGGATGCTGGCGGCGAGCGAGGAGTTGCTCGCCGGAGGTTCCGCCGTGCTTCCCGCACCGGACTATGCGGCGCCGTTGGCACCCGACTCGTTGGCCTTCGGCCTGGTTGAGGGGTGGCGCGGCGAGACGTGCCACGCGGTGGTGACGGACGCCGAAGGACGCATCGCCGCCTGCCGTGTGAAGGACCCTTCGCTCCACAACTGGATGGCCCTGGCCCTGGCCGTGCGCAGCGAGGGCATTTCCGATTTTCCGATCTGCAACAAGAGTTTCAACCTCTCCTATTGCGGTCACGACCTGTAAAACATTCGCGATCATGATTTTACCGAAAATACGCGTCCTGTGCAGCCACGGCCGGCAGGCTATTCCGGACCTCGATGCCGTGGAGCTGACCTCCGAATTCCGGGGCCGTCCCTCTCTGACGGCTACCGACGATACCTCGGCGCTGCGCGAGGCCGCAGCTGTCTGCCCCACGGGAGCGCTGAGCGCCGAGCCCTTCGCCCTCGACCTGGGGCGCTGCCTCTTCTGCGGCGAATGCGCCCGGCGGGCACCCCGCAACATCCGTTTCACGAATGATTATCGCATCGGTTCGCCCACGCGCGAGGGGCTGATCCTGCGCCCGGGAGATACCCACGTACCTTTCGACCCGGCTTCGGTGCGTCCCGAGATCCGCCGTTATTTCCGTCAGGCACTCCAATTGCGCGAAGTATGCGCCGGAGGCGATGCCTCGGTAGAGATGGAGTTGGGGGCTACGGGGAATGTCAACTTCGATTTCGGCCGTTTCGGCGTCGGCTTCACGGCCTCGCCGCGCCATGCCGACGGTGTGGCCGTCTCGGGCCCCGTGACGGCCAACATGGCCGAGGCGCTCGAAATCTGCTACGATGCCGTGGCCGAGCCCAAGGTTTTGATAGCCTGCGGTACGGAGGCCTGCTCGGGCGGACTTTTCGCCGAGAGCCGGGCCGTAGACCGCACGTTCTTCGAACGCCATCGCGTCGACCTGTGGCTGCCCGGAGCCCCGATGCACCCGATGATCTTCATCGACGGCATCCGCACGCTGCTGGGCCATAAGGAGCGCACGGCCCCGCAGCGGAAGTAGGAGGGAGCGGAACCCGCAGCGAACAGCACCGTTTTTGCAGGAGTCTCGCCGACCGCGCAGCAAACGAATAACCAACCCCGGCAATCATGCAACGACTGCACACCCTGTTTTTCTCGTTCTTCAAGATCGGGATGTTCACCTTCGGCGGCGGATATGCCATGATCCCCTTGATTCAGCAGGAGGTGATCTTCCGCCGCAAGTGGATCGAGGAGAAGGATTTCCTCGATCTGCTCACCCTCGCACAGTCGGTCCCCGGGCCGATCGCCGTCAATACGTCGGTCTTCGTGGGCTATAAACTCCGCGGTTTGCGCGGAGCTGTCGCGGCGCTGTTGGGAACCGTGCTGCCTTCGTTCGCGATCATTCTGACCATTGCGATCTTCTTCGCCGACATTCGCCGGAATCCCGTCGTCGACGCGGCTTTCAAAGGGATGCGGCCCGCCGTCGTGGCGCTTATCATCGGTCCCGTGCTGTCGCTTTCGCGCGGCATGCACCGGGCGTTGTACCTGGTCATCGTCCTCTCGGCTCTTGTGATTTGGAAGCTGGGGTGGTCGCCGATTTACGTGCTGCTGCTCGCGGCTGCGGCGGGCATCGCCTGGGAATTGACCATCGCACGGAAAGCGAACTCGAAAAACACACGGAAATGATTCTCTTGCAGCTTTTTCTGAGTTATCTGAAGATCGGATTCTTCGGTTTCGGCGGCGGATACGCCATGCTGTCGCTCATCCAGAACGAGGTGGTCGTGCGCCATGCCTGGATGACCAATGCCGAATTTTCGGATATCGTGGCCGTCTCGCAGATCACCCCCGGGCCGATCGCCATCAATTCGGCTACCTACGTCGGATACAGTGTCGGCATGCAGACGGGTTACATCTGGTGCGGTGTGCTGGGGTCGGTGATCGCGACCTTCGCCGTGTGCCTCCCGTCGCTCACGTTGATGATCCTCGTCGCGAAGTTCTTTCTGCGGCTGAAGGACAACCGCTATATCGAGGGGGCCATGAAGGGAATGCGCCCCGCTGTGATCGGTATGATCGCCGCTGCGGCTCTGTTGCTGATCTTTCCCCGCAGCGATGCTCCGGGCGATCAGAACTTCATCGACCTCTGGAGCTGGGCGTTGTTCGGCGCTGTTTTCCTCGGTTCGTGGCGCAAGGTGAACCCCATTCTGCTGATCGTCCTGTCGGCCGTGGCGGGGATTTTGATCTACTATCCCCGGTGATTCCGGGTTTCGAAGGCGTTGCGCGCGGGCCGGAAAAGAAATTCGGCCCGAATCGTACGGGGGTTCTCGCTTTTTTGTTACTTTTGCCGAAAAGATACGTATTTCCATGAAACGAATCCTTTTCACCCTGCTTCTCTCGCTGCTGGCGGCGGGAGCTTCCGCGAGAGCGGTCAAAATATACTGTTTCTTCGCCGACGGCGGACAGCACTATTACGAAGACGAGAACGTGAAGGCTGTTATCACCGTCGAGAGCGAGACGCCCTGTCTGGCGATCTACAACAAGAGCGGTCGCACGATCTATATCGATCGCAACGCTTCGTCGCTGGTTCTGAACGGTTCCCGCAACGATCTTTGCGCCGTGACGCCGCAGCGGGGGCGAGCCGTGCCGGGGAATTCCGATATCCGCATCGCCATAGCGCCGGGTGCCGTCTGTATGCTCGGCGGGTGGGGCGTCGAATCGAGTATTTACCGGGGTATCGGCAACGGAAAGAGCATCCGTCCCCGCAAGCCCGGGCGGAGCTGGACCTTCGGCGAGGAGAATTCTCCGGTCCGGTTGCAGGCCGAAATCGTCTATGCGATGACTCCCGAGGGTGCCGAGCCGCGACGCCTGAGTCTTTCGAATCATATCGACCATATCGTCATGACGGGTCGGAAGGAGAGCATCAACACCATTCCCGACTACGATGCGCGTTACAAAGACAAGAGCCTGCTGCTCTTTTACGACGGTACTCCCACGGGGTGGGTCGTCTGCGGAGCCGTGGCGACTCCGCTCGCGGCGTCGGGGCTCGTCGTCGCGTTGACGCAGCTTTGATAAGGTCGTTTCCGAATACCGGGCCATCCGATCGTCGTCGGGTGGCCCGGCTTTTTTGGCGGCTGGGGGCGCTGAAAGCGTGAGCCGCCGAAGATGGCAAGGCAAAGCCTTGCAGTTTTCAGGTGAAAGGTTAAAAAGGTTTGCGGACGCAGCCTGCGGAGGACTGCATCGTCGGATGCGGGCCTTCGCCGCCGGAGGCTGCGGCCCGCGCGGCTCCATAGAGCCGCATTTTGCTGAAAAGATCATCTTCGGCGACAGGGGGAGGGCGAGCCTCCGCAGGCGGAGGCTATGGCCCGCTGACTCCCGAATCTGCCTCTTGGCTGAGCGCAGATCGCGACCGTGAAGAGAATCCCCCTCCTCCTAAAACAAAACACCGTCCCCCGAAAAGAGGAACGGTGTTCGTACGGAAAAAATTCCGTGTTACTCCGAAACGATCGCTTCGCTCGGGCAAACGCCTGCGCAGGTGCCGCAGTCGATGCACTTGTCGGGATCGATAACGTAGATGTCGCCGGCCGAAATGGCCTCGACGGGGCATTCGCCGATGCAGGTGCCGCAGGCAACGCACGAATCAGTGATTTTGTAAGCCATAGTCTTGAATTTTTTGTATTCGGTTAATGTGTGTTCGGGAGCAAATATAGAACTTTATTTGATAAAATCAAAACCCGTGTAGGGAATCAACACCTCCGGGATTCGGATTCCTTCGGGCGTCTGGTTGTTTTCGAGCAGCGCGGCGACGATACGCGGCAGGGCCAGCGACGAACCGTTGAGCGTGTGGGCCAGCTGGGTCTTCTTCTCCTCGTCGCGGTAGCGGAGTTTGAGGCGGTTGGCCTGGAACGACTCGAAGTTCGACACCGACGACACCTCCAGCCAGCGTT
>CANPHE010000050.1 GCA_947573795.1 uncultured Alistipes sp.
GTTTAAGCGTAAGTTTGACAGAATAATCATCTTCGGCGGCTGGGGGCGTCGCGCCAAAGGCGCGAGCCGCCGAAGATGGCAAGGCAAAGCCTTGCAGTTTGCAAGAAAAAACATAAAGCTCGTTTTTTAGACGGGCGCAGTTCGCCGCCACCCCGAGCGGCGGACTGCCACTCGCCCGAAAGCTCGGGCAGCCTCCGCTGGCGGCAAACCGCCCAGCCGCCGAAGATTCTTGATCCCGGCTCCTGACCGAGTCGGAACTCGACGTTCCGGCATCTTTTTTGGTCCTTGCGGGCGAACCGTACCTTCGTACGGTATCCGATCTTACCGCTTATGGACACGAATCGAATGAATATGGATACGATGCCCCTGCGTTGGGGCCATTTCCGGGTGCTGATCGCCGCCTCGCTGGGGCAGCTAACGGGCGCCGGACTCGCGACGCTGATCGGCGTCGTGCTGCCGATGATCCGGATCGTCCGGCCGGACGGTCTCTCCTCCTTCGCACAGGGTGCCGTCGCCTGCACCAGCCTGGTCGGAATTCTGATCGGCTCGCTGGTGATCGGTGCCTGGAGCGACCGCCGGGGATATCTGTTTTTCTTCCGGGCCTGTCCGCTGCTGATCCTGGGGGCCGCACTGCTGGCCTACGGGGCGGATTCGCTCGCGGGGCTGGTCGTCGGTTTGTTTTTGATGGGCATCGGCATCGGCGGCGGATACAGCCTCGATTCGGACTACATCTCCGAGATCATGCCGCGCCGCTGGAGACTGGTCATGGTCGGCGTAGCGAAAGCCTCGTCGGCTCTGGGCAATATCCTCGTCGCGGTGGCGTGCTTCCTGCTGCTGCGATCGTGGAATGATCCGGTGTTATGGAACCGCCTGTTGCTGCTTATCGCCGCACTGGCTCTCGTCATGCTGCTGTGCAGCCTGCGTTTCGAGCAGAGTCCCGGGTGGTTGATCGCCCGCGGACGTTATGCCGAGGCCGAGCGGGCCGTGCACTATTTCCTGGGGTCGGACGTCGGTATCGGCGAGATTCGCAACCGCCCGGGACGCGAGGAGACCGCTGCCGTGACCTGGCGCGAACTTTTCCGGCGCGGCAATACGAAAAAAGTGCTTTTCAGCGGCATTCCGTGGGCCTGCGAAGGGGTGGGCGTCTACGGCATCGGTGTTTTTCTTCCCGTGCTGATTATGGCGCTGGGTCTCGAATCGGCATCGGAGAGTTCCTACCAGCGAATCGTGGGTTCGGTCGAGACGAGCATCTGGATCAACCTGTTCGTCGCCGTGGGATTCACGGTCGGCCTGCTGTTGGTCAACCGCTGGTATCATGTCCGCACGCAGACGTGGGGATTCCTCCTTTCGGCCGCAGGGTTGGTGCTGCTGCTCGCAGCCTACGAACTCCATTGGCCCAAAGGGCTGGCTCTGGCCGGATTCATCGCGTTCGAATTTTTCCTCAATGCGGGGCCGCATCTGATGACTTTCATCCTTCCGCCGCAAATCTACCCCGTGGCGGAGCGCGGCGCCGGAGCCGGGCTCGCCGCTGCGGCCGGAAAAGCCGGGGCGGCCCTCGGGGTGCTGTTCATGCCGCTGCTGCTCGAATGGGGCGGTGCCCGGCTGGTATTGGGCACGACGATCGTCGTGCTGCTCCTCGGGGCTTTCGTCACGGCACGCCTCGGGCGGGAGATACTCCCCTACCGCGGCCGCGGGTACCGTCCCGAGCTGCGCCACGACCGCTGATTACCGGTTTCGCGGCGGCTCCAGTCCCCAGGATTCGACCTCCGCACGGTCGGCGAAGACCTGCCGGGTAGGACCGTCGGCGACGATACGGCCCCGGGCCATCACGATCGTACGCGGGCACAACTCCCCGATCATATCCATGTCGTGCGTGGCGACGATCATCGTATGGTCGAACCCGCGCAACAATTCGATCACTTGCCGTCGTGCGCGCGGATCGAGCGCGGCGGTCGGTTCGTCGAGCACCAGCACCGAGGGCTCCATCGCCAGCACGGCCGCAATGGCGACGCTCCGTTTCTGTCCGCCCGAGAGGGTGTGCGGCGCCCGGTGCCGCAGGGCCGAAGCGCCGACCGACTCCAGGGCACGGGCGACCCGCGCCTCGATCTCGTCGGGGCTCAGCCCCATATTCGCGGGACCGAATGCGACGTCTTCTTCGACCGTAGGCATGAACAATTGATCGTCGGGGTTCTGAAAAACCACGCCGACCGATTGGCGGACGAGCCGCAGCGTTTGGCGCCTCAGCGTCACGCCGCCCACGATCACTTCGCCCTCGGAGGGCATCAGCAAACCGTCGGTGTGGAGCAGCAGGGTCGATTTACCTGCGCCGTTGACGCCGGCCAGGGCGACCTTCTCGCCGTGAGTGATGCGCAGCGAAATGCCGCACAGCGCCTCCTGTCCGCCGGGATAACGGTAGCGGACGTTGCGGAATTCGAGATAATGGTGGCTCATAATTCGATTCAATCCATGATCCATATTGCGAGGGCCTCGACCGGCCGGAGAAACCGCAACGCGAGAAGCGCAGCGCTCCAGACGATCGCGAAAACCGTGTCGCGGCGGGTCCAGCGGCTCGTGCCGTAAGGCATGGCGGGCAGCTCGCCCGTGAATCCGCGCGCATACATGGCACGGCCGATCCGTTCGGCCCGTTCGACCGAACGGATCAGGAGTTGCCCGACGAGCGTTCCCCAAATGCGGAGCGGATAGCCTTTTCGGCCGAAGCTCCGGGCGTCGCGGGCCCGCACGAGCGAGATGCTCTCCTCGATCAACACATAGAGATAACGATAGACCAGCAGCAGTTGCGCGGTGAAAAGCGCCGGAATACCCAGGCGACGCAGCCCGCAGCATATCCGATAGATACCCGTCGTCTCCGTGAGGACGAGCAGCGCTTGCACCGAGAGCATCGCCCGCAAGGCCAGCACCAGCAGACGCCCCCACCCTTGCGTGACGACAACGGGCCCCACGACGAAAAGCGGGGCCCGCAACGTGAAAACGTCGAATACGCCGATCAGGACGACCAGCGGCAATACGAAGGTCGAACGACGCAGCAGCGTCCGGTAGCGGATATTCGCGGCCGCAGCCGCCAGGGCGGGAAACACGGCGTAAAGCAGCACTTGGGAGGCCCTTTCGAGCGGCACGGAGAGCATCGAGGCGAGGAATACGGCCGCGACGAGCAATTTCGCCCGGGCGTCGAGTCCGTGTAGCGGACTTCGGTCGCGGGCCGCGCCTTCGAGCGAGTCGAGTGCCGCGAGCACGTTTTCCAGGCGCCGGGTCATCGTCGTTTGGTTGCGGTACGATAGAGCCGGGCCGCGCCCACGACGAGCACCACGACCAGGCCGCTGCCGACCAATCCGGCCAGCGACGTGTCGTAATCGGGCATCAATGCCGTCGTTCGTTGTATCGCAGAGGCAGCGCGGTGGGCCGCGCCGTCCGGTGCCTCGATCGGGTCGGGTCCTGCGACGCGTTCGATCGACCATTCCAGCCCGTCGGGGTCGGAGGAGGCGAACCGCGGGAGGAGCGTGCCCACCAGGAGTGCGGCCGCTGCGATGGCGAGAAGCCCCCGCATGCGTTTCCAGCGGTTCTCCGGGCGGCGCATGGCCCGATCGGCCAACGACGACCGGTAACGGCGCAGCGCGGCGAGGATCGCAGCCGTAGCGACGCCTTCGCAGAGGCCGATCACCAGGTGGATAGGCAGCATGAAGAGCAGGAAGCGCCCCGCGGGCAGTGCCGTGATTCCCGAGGCCTGGGTTTCGAGCGTCACGGCGACGGCGCCCAGGCCGAAGGCGACGATCCCGGCCGATATCGAGGCGAGCAGGATACGGCCGAACGGCACACCGGGGTGCACCAACGGTCGAAAAACGGCCGGATAGGCCACCAGACACGACAATGCCGCCATATTGAGCAGGTTGGCGCCCAGCGCCAGGAATCCGCCGTCGGCGAAGAGCAGGCATTGCAGTACGATGACCGACGAGAGGGTCACGAACCCCGCCCACGGGCCCAGGACGGCCGCGAGCAGGATTCCGCCGACCAGGTGCCCGCTCGATCCCGTGCCGGGTATCGAGAAGTTGATCATCTGCGCCGCGAAGACGAAGGCCCCCATGACGCCCATGAGCGGGACGAGCGATTCGGGACTTTCGTCCGGGGTGTCGCCGCCGGAGCCTTCCCGTTTCAACTGCCGCACGGCGATCGTCAGCAGGGCGAGCGACGCTGCGCCCGTCGTAGCGCATACGACGGGCGAAAGCAGTGCATCGGACATGTGCATGAGCGGAAAGATTTAGGCGTTTCGCGCTTTTCGCGACCGATTGGTCTTCGGAGCCTGCGGGTCTCGGGCTGCATCGGCCGGACGTCCGGGTTCGGTCTTCGTATCCCAGTTCGAATGGTCGGGTTCCCGGTCGCGGTCGAAGCGGATCATCGGGAGCAGGAACAGCCACGTCGTGATGCAGAACGGCGCGGTGAGCGTCGCGATACCTACGGGAGCCATCATCACGTCCATGCCGGCCTGCACGAAAACCGTCACGAGGATACCCAGAACGGCCCAGACGGCCGAGCGTACGCCGGGCTTATGGAACACCGTAGCCAGGGCGATAGCCGTCAGCACGGGGCTGAAGCCGTAGAGTCCGTGGGCGATATCCGTTCCCGAAGCCTGCATGACGATCGCCGTCAACAGTCCCACGGCCGAGCCGATGGCGGCCCACAGCGCGGCCCAGCGACTCGCGATGGCCAGACCGACGAGGAACAGGAGGCCCGTAATCCACGAATCGATCAGAAAGACTTGGGCTACGCCCTTCAGCCACCAGACTATCGGTTGGCCGAAACGGACGTCGGACAACGAGGCGAATGCGGCCGGAAGTTCCGGAACGCTCATATGCGTATCGGGCAGGGCGTGCATGGCTCGCGCCGCCAGGAGGAACATCCAAGTACAAAAGACGAACGGGAAGGTGAGCGAATTGACCTTCCAGGGGGCCATCACGCGATTGAAGCCCGTGCGCACCCAGGTCGTCAGCGCGGCACAGAGAACCAGTGCCAGCCACATCCAGACACTACTGCCCAGGAACGTGGGGAAAGCGCAGCCTACCAGCACGCCGTTGAAGCCCCAAAGGCCCTGCACGCCGTCCTTATCGGGAAATCCGAGCAGATAGCCCGTGACCGTGGAGACCGTGAGGCCCAGCAGAGCGCCCCAGGCGACCGTTCCCAGTCCTTCGTGATAGGCACCGACGAAGATGCCGATAAGAAACAACAGTCCGGTCCAGGCGTTGTTCTGAAACATGACCTGTCCCGTGCCTCGCAGCAGGACCCGGACGAAATCCGGAACGTTCCCTTCTGTCGAACGAACGAATGTATTTTCCATCGAAGTCGAAATTTAAATGCGAATTTAACGAATAAAATCGGTATGTGTGCGGCTTAATCCGGGGACTGACGACGGCAAGAAGCAAGATTAGCTACTGCCCCTAAAACCCGGCTTTTAGCCGGGCGCAGGTTACGTCTCGCCCTCAGCCCGCCCTAAATTCTTAATTCTTAATTGCTAACGCTCACCGCCACGGAAACTCCTCGGGCAGCGGCTTGCCCTTTACCCGAAGCCGTACGGCGGAACAGAATTCGCGGACGAGCCGCTTCACCGGACCGCTTTCGGCGCCGAGTACCTTGTAGAGCACTCCGCTGCGGCCCGGCAGGCGGGTGATGCCGGCCGCCAGACGCCGCACGGGGTCGATAAAAGGCTCGGTGGCGGCATAGAGCGCTTCGGCATGCTCCTCGGGGGTCAGAACGACGACGTTGGCGAAGACGTCGTAGCCGTTCATCGCGCCGATGGTCTCGGGGGATTGCCGCTCGGGACGAATGACGAACTTCTCGCGGAAGAGCCGTTCCCCGTCGGGGCGTTCGCCCTCGGTGCGGACCGAAAGGATATCGTAGCGGAATCGCTCTCCGTCACGGTAGTATTTGCGACCGCTGAGGAAGATTTCGGAGTAGAAGATCGTGGCCGAAGGATCGGCGACGAGCTTCGTCCGGGAGATATAACGCGTATTGCGGCACGGAATCGTCGGCTCGGGAAGATACTCCAGATAGGCGTCGCGCCCCGCTTCGAAGCGTTGTTCGAGGGCCGAGAAGTTGTAGCGCATCTCTGCCAGTTTGGTGGCGGCTCCGGTCGAGACGTGGGCGAAGGCGCCGTCGCGCACGACGACATGTTGCGTATAGCGGTCGCCGTCGACGTTCGGACCTCCCGAGGAGAGGACGTAGACGCACGGCATTTCGGGCATTTGCTCGTCGAAGTAGAGCTCCTGCTGTACGATCAGCGGCGCGTGCCGCTCCAGATCGCGCAGAATGGATTTCCCGTCGGCATCGAGCTCGAAGCCCAGAAACAGATACCCCACTTTCCCCGGAGTGCCGACCGGCATGGCCTTCGGCTCCTCCAGGTAGGGCCGCATCTCTTTGGCTGCGGCGGGATTCATCGCTCCGAAACGGTTTGCGCAGCCATCTGCGTGCGGTTGTCGATGTCGAAAAGCGCCATGCGGCGGATCAGTGCGACTAATTCTTCGATCCCCTCGCCCGTCATGCAATTGGTGAAGACGAAGGGTTTGCCCGGGCGCATCGCCTCCGAATCGCGGCGCATGACCTCCAGATCGGCATGCACGTAGGGCGCCAGGTCGGTCTTGTTGATGACCAGGATATCCGACTGGGAGATGCCGGGGCCGTCTTTGCGCGGAATTTTGTCGCCGGCGGCCACGTCGATCACGTAGATGAAGAAGTCGACCAGCGCGGGGCTGAACGTGAGCGTGAGGTTATCGCCGCCCGATTCGATCAGCACGACGTTGCCGTCCGGGAACCGCGCCTCCATCTCCTCGACCGCCGCGATGTTCATCGAGGGGTCTTCGCGTACGGCCGTATGGGGACAGGCCCCCGTTTCCACGCCGATGATGCGCTCCTCGACCAGGATGCCCTTGAGCATCTTGCGTACGTGTTTGGCGTCTTCGGTCGTCACGACGTCGTTGGTGATGACCAATACTTTGTACCCCATATCCAGCAGGCGCGGGGTGATCGCCTCGATCAGCGCCGTCTTTCCCGACCCTACCGGGCCGCCGATGCCGATTCTGCAAGTGGTATTCATGCAAAAAGCGTTTTTAATTCATAAACATACGTTGGGTTCCCTTTTCGTGCAGGGAGGCGAGGATGTCGATCTGCGGCACGAAGGCGTTCATATCCTCCGGATCGAGCGTGCGGACCTCCTCGTAGAGTGCGGGCAGCGTCTCTGCCGCCCGAAAAAGGATACGTTGCGTATCGTAGTGCGACACGCGCAGGCAGCGCAGTGCGGCGCTGACGATGAGATTCATCGCCCCGTACTGCTGGGCGCAAAAGAGCTCCTGCTCGCCGATGCCGCAAGCTGCGAAGACGATCCCCTGGGCTATGGGATAGCTCCCCGGCGTTCGTTCGGCCCGCACCTCGTCGAGCCACGCGTCCAGGAGCGGATCGGTGAAGATATGCCCGGCCAGTTCGGCCAGCTTGCGGCCCATGCGGCGGGTCATAAGCCGCGCTTCGGTATTCATTTTACAGCGCAGCAGTTCCCGGTCGATCTCCCGAACGGCTTCGAGCTCCTTCCGGTGCCAGGCCCGGAAGGCGTGCAACGCTGCGATGCCGTCGGTGAAGGCCGACTGCCGCGCGGAGTCGAGCGTATAGCCTTCGAGCGTCGCGGCATCGTGTACGAGCCCCGTCGCAGCGGCCGTTTCCAGACCGCCGGAGAAGGAGAACGTACCCACCGGAAAGGCCGAATCGGTGAATTCCATCAGCCGCATGAGCGTCGCCGAACGATTTTCAGTGCGCATGGGCATGGGTATGTTCGTGGTGGTGATGTACGTCCGCATCGGGTCCCGTGCCGCCGAACAGCCGGCGGATTTCGTGGGGCGCGAGGTAGGGAATCACCTCCTCGCCCGGCTGGAACGAGTAATCGACGTATTCGATGTGGTGGGTTCGCATAACGCTGTCCATGACCTTGCGATCGACGGTGAGCGGAATGTAGACCTTCGTGCCGCGAACTACGGCGGGCCAATGCTGGTTGCCTACGGCATGTCCGAGTTCGAATGCGATCCGGACGATCGTTTCGGGTTCGTGCGCGCACAGAGCGGAGAGGTCGGCGACCAGCACGTCGCTCAGACGGATGCGGACGACGACCGTGCGGCCCGTTTCGGGCGAGTATTCGAGGATGTCGCCGTCGAGCAGTTGCGTATGACGGCGCAGCGCCACGGCATATTCCCGGTCGCGGTCGCTGCGGGCTACGAAGCGGCTTTTCTGTGCGGTCCACTGGTCGAGACCGACGGTTTCGATTTCGGTCCGCCGCACCTTGTCGGCCCATTCGGGGTCGTGCAGGTTTCCGAGGATTTCGGTGTGAATGTTCATGGGAAACTTTTGGGGTAACTTTCGCTGTTCCAGCCTCTCGATTGCAATCGGGCTCCGTGCGGCGAAGTCTCGCGGCGTGCCGCCGCGTTTACCGATTCGACCCCACCCCAAACCCCTCTCTCGGGAGGGGCTTCGGTTGCAATCCGCAAGGTTATGGATATATTTTTCAATGATGGAAGTCCGCTTCGTCCTTGTGGCGGGACGAAGCGGACGCAAGGGTTAACTGAACCAGTAGAGCTGGCTCAGGGAGAATTTCTCGGCCGGTTTGACATAGGCGCGAACCCCGTCGACCAGCACGTCGAACGTTTCGGGATCGACGTCGATGCGCGGCGTAGCGCTGTTGCGTACCATGTCGAACTTGGTCAACTGACGCGTGCGCCGTACGGGAAGCACCATGCGTTGCAGCCCCAGGCGATCTTTGACGCCGTTCTGGCAGGCGGCGTTCGAGACGAACGACACGCACGTCTCGGGCATCGCGGCGCCGAAAGCTCCGAACATCGGACGATAATAGCACGGCTGCGGCGTGGGCAGCGAAGCGTTGGGGTCGCCCATGTTCGACCAGTTGATAAGACCGCCCTTGATGACCATCTTGGGCTTGGCGCCGAAGAACTGCGGTTCCCAAAGCACCAGGTCGGCGATCTTGCCCTTCTCGACGGAGCCGAGGTAGTCGGAGACACCGTAGGTGACGGCCGGGTTGATCGTGACCTTGGCGATGTAGCGCAGCACGCGGAAATTATCGTTGCCGTCGGCATCCTCGGGCAGCTTGCCGCATGCGTTCTTCATGAACGACGCCATTTGGAACGTACGCATGTACGATTCGCCGATACGGCCCATCGCCTGGGAGTCGGACGAAACCATCGACAGGACGCCCAGGTCGTGCAGAACGTTCTCCGCGGCCTGCGTCTCGGGACGCACGCGGCTCTCGGCGAAGGCGACATCGGAGGGGATTTTCGGATTGAGGTTGTGGCAGACCATAATCATGTCGAAAAGCTCGGCTTGCGAATTGACGCCGAACGGCAGCGTGGGGTTGGTCGACGACGGCAGTACGTAGGGCATCGACGCCACCTTCAGCAGGTCGGGGGCATGGCCTCCGCCGGCACCTTCGGTGTGGTAGGTGTGGATCGTGCGGCCGTCCATTGCGGCGATCGTATCCTCGACGTAACCGCCCTCGTTGAGCGTATCGGAGTGGATGGCCACCTGTACGTCGTAACGGTCTGCGACACCCAGTGCCGCACGGATCGCGGCGGGCGTGGAGCCCCAGTCTTCGTGGATCTTCAGACCGCACGCACCGGCGATGATCTGTTCTTCGAGCGGTCCGTCGACCGAGCAGTTGCCCTTGCCCAGCATGCCGACGTTGATCGGAATGCCCTCGACCGAGCGCAGCAGCCGTTCGATGTTCCAGCGTCCCGACGTGATGGTCGTACCGTTGCTGCCGTCGGTCGGACCGATACCGCCTCCGAAAACGGTGGTGATACCGTTGCTCAGGCAGGCGTAGGCCTGCTGCGGCGAGATCAGGTGTACGTGGCCGTCGATACCGGCGGCCGTCAGAATGAGGTGCTCGCCCGAAATGGCATCGGTAGCAGCACCGGTAATCAAGTCGGGATGCACGCCGTGCATGATGTTGGGATTGCCCGCCTTGCCGATGCCGGCGATCTTGCCGTCCTTGATGCCGACGTCCGCCTTCACTACGCCCAGCACGGCGTCGATGATCGTGACGTTGGTGATTACCAGGTCGAGCGATCCCTCCTGCGAGGTCATCGTATTGGCGAGTCCCATGCCGTCGCGGATCGTCTTGCCGCCTCCGTAGACCACTTCGTCGCCGTATTCGCGAAGGTCCTTCTCGATCTCGACGTAGAGGTCCGTATCGCCCAGCCGGATTTTGTCGCCCACGGTGGGGCCGAACAGGTTGTTGTATTCCTGACGTGAAATAGTTGCCATAATTATCGTTTATCGTTTTTTGCGTTGTTATTCTGTTTCATGGCAGCCTCGGCGTCCTGCTCGGAGATGATGCGGAATCCCGCGCGGCGAACCTTGCGCAACGCGCGCATCCGCGCCGGGAAGTAGGTCGGGGCGTCTTCGTCGCCCGTATAACCCATTACGAGACCGTTGAAGCCGATCACGCGTCGTTTGCCGGCGTAGGTCACCACTTCGACCTCTTTCTGGTCGCCGGGCTCGAAGCGGATGGCCGTCGTCGCCGGAATATTGAGGTGACAGCCGAACGAGGCGTCGCGGTCGAACTCCAGATAGCGGTTGACTTCGAAAAAGTGGAAGTGTGAGCCGACCTGTATGGGACGGTCGCCCGTATTGCGGACGACCAGCTTGACGGTTTTGCGTCCGAGATTGTATTCGATTTGATCCGACCGGAGAATTTCACCTCCTACGGGGACGGCTTTCGCAGGCCGGAACCCCGGCTTATTCGGATAGAGACTCCGCGCCTGTTTCGGTTGCGGCGCAGTGCCTTTTTGATTCGTTTCGCTCATGGCAGTCTTATTTTTTCGGTTATTTGATCGGTTGGTGGATGCTGACCAGGCGCGAACCGTCCGTGAAGACGGCCTCGACCTGCAACAGGCCGATCATGTCGGCGACACCCTCCATGACGTCGTTTTTCGTCAGCACGCCGGCAGCGTCTTTCATGACCTGCTCGACGGTTTTACCTTCGCGGGCCCCCTCCAGGGCGGTGGAAGTAATGTAGGCTACGGCTTCGGGATAGTTGAGTTTCAATCCTTTGGCCTTGCGTCTTTCGGCGATCGAGCCGAGAGATAGCAACATCAGTTTGTCGATCTCTTTCGGTGATAAATGCATAATACAAGTAGATTTTGGTTACAACCTCACGGCTGTGGTCGGTCCCGATGCGAAACGTGGGAAGCCAACGGCCGTTCGCTCGGTCCATGTATCGGCAAAGAATATGCCACGTACGTTCCGGCGAACGAAGGAAACTATCGTGAGGACGATCGGTGGCATCATATTTGGTCGGAGGGGCTGCGGGTGTGCGAGGACGCAGCCTCCGTCGGGTAAGGCCTCGGTTCGCACGACTCCGAAGAGCCGCAAACAAAGACTATACGATACGACTATGTTCAAAGCTATGATTATTGCAGGCCTGGGAGGATTTATCGGTACCTGCCTGCGCTTTCTGACGGGCAAATTGGCCCATTTGATAACCGCTTCGGCCTTCCCCTGGGGAACCTTTGCGGTGAATATCATCGGCAGCTTCGTGATCGGCATCTTTTTCGGACTGGCCGAGAAGACCCACACGATCTCTCCGTCGATGAATGTCTTTCTGATTACGGGATTCTGCGGCGGATTCACGACCTTTTCGTCGTTCGCCGACGATATGTATCTGTTGCTGGAACAGAAGCACGGGCTCTATTTCGGACTCTACGTCGGACTGAGTTTCCTGCTCGGCCTGCTGCTCGTGTGGCTGGGCCGGTCCTGTGTCGGGATGCGGAATTGAGTGGCTTTCACCTTTGGAGGTTGAGAGACGTAGCCTGCGGAGGGGCGCCATAGGCGAGCCTCCGCCCGGGGAAGGCTACGGCTCGCGCGATCCTGCGGATCGCAGTTCGCAAGAAAAATCATCTTAGGCGGCTGGGCCGGTCGCCCCGAAGATGCAACGCCGGAAGGCTGTAAAAAAAGGCGTCCGATCGATTCGGACGCCTTACGTTTGTCGTAGGAAAAGCTACCCTACTTCCAGAGATCGCGCGGATATTTGCCGTCGGCGATCATCTGCGCGATCGAGGCCATGAGCGCGGGTTTGTCCTCCTTGTAGGTGACGCCGTGCCACTGAGCGGCCGAACGCAGCACGCGCAGCTCGGCCTCACCGTCGCCGATGAGTTTGTTGACCATCGTCGGGATGTAGAACTCGGCCTTGATGTTGGCGCTGTTCTCGGCGAACCACGTGCAGAAATACTCCTTCGAATAGGCGAAGAAGTCGGGCGTGAAGCCGAAGAGATTCATCGATACGGGCGTATCCTCGGCCAGGGGCTCGTCGGCACCGCCGTCGTGAAAGACGATCTGTTCGTCGGGCATGCGCTCGATCTGCGTGCGCTCGACCATCGAGGTGAGGTTGCCGTTGGCATCCACGCCGCAGACACCGCGCGAAACGGTACCGTTCTCCGAAAGTGTCTTGTTCAGGTCGTAGGCCACCATGCAGTAGCGGTTCTTGCTTTCGCCCAGCTGCGAGAGGTACTCGCCGATGGTCTGGTAGGCCTCGGCTCCGTAGAAGTCGTCGGCGTTGATGACGGCGAACGGCTCTTTGATGACGTCGGCAGCCATCATCACGGCGTGGTTCGTACCCCACGGCTTGACGCGGCCTTCGGGGATGGAGAGTCCTTCGGGCAGGTAGTCCAACTCCTGGAATGCGAACTCCACGGCGATCTTACCGCCGAAACGGTCGGCCGAGAAAACTTCCTGGAACTCCTTGGCGAAGGAGTGGCGGATGACGAATACGACCTTGCCGAAACCGGCGCGGATAGCGTCGTAAACCGAATAATCGATGATCGCTTCGTTGTTGGGACCTACGCCGTCCATCTGTTTGAGCGATCCGTAGCGGGAACCCATGCCCGCTGCGAGAACCAAAAGTGTGGGTTTTACCATAATTTTCCGTATTTTCTGGATTCGAATTTACAAAAGTAATAAAAATCGGTTCAAACGACAAAACGATTCCGGCTTTTTTCCGGCGACCGGCTACTTCGCATCCGAATCGGCAAATAAATTTGGCATTCCGCACAGGTTATGTTATCTTTGCGAAAAATTCCGAAACGCCATGTTCGAAAATTTAACCGACAAACTCGAAAGATCGTTCAAGATACTCAAAGGCGAAGGCCGCATCACCGAAATCAACGTCGCGGAGACGCTCAAGGAGATTCGTCGTGCGCTGATCGATGCCGACGTCAACTACAAGGTTGCCAAGACATTCACCGACACGGTGAAGCAGAAGGCTCTGGGCCAGGACGTACTGAAGGCCGTCAAGCCGGGGCAGATGATGACCAAGATCGTGCGTGACGAAATGGCGCAACTCATGGGCGGTACGGCCACCGATATCCGTCTGGAGGGAACTCCCGCCGTAGTGCTGATCGCGGGTCTGCAAGGTTCGGGTAAAACGACCTTTTCGGGCAAGTTGGCCGCCTTCATCAAGTCGAAGAAGGGGCGTCAAGTGCTGCTCGTGGCGGGCGACGTCTACCGTCCTGCCGCCATCGATCAGTTGAAGGTGCTCGGAGGACAGATCGGAGTAGAGGTCTACACCGAACCGGGGAATACGAACCCCGTGCAGATCGCGCAAAACGCCATCGCCTATGCGCGGCAGAAGGCTTTCAACGTCGTGATCGTCGATACGGCGGGTCGTCTGGCCGTCGACGAGGCGATGATGCAGGAGATCACGGCGATCAAGGCTGCGGTCAAACCTTCGGAAACGCTCTTCGTCGTGGATGCCATGACGGGACAGGATGCCGTGAATACGGCCCGCGAGTTCAACCAGCGGCTCGATTTCGACGGCGTGGTGCTCACCAAGCTCGACGGCGATACGCGCGGCGGTGCGGCGATCTCGATCCGTTCGGTGGTCGACAAACCGCTGAAGTTCATTTCGAGCGGCGAAAAGATGGATGCCTTGCAGGTCTTCCACCCCGAGCGTATGGCCGACCGTATCCTGGGCATGGGCGACGTCGTATCGCTCGTGGAGCGTGCGCAGGAGCAGTTCGACGAGGAGGAGGCCCGCAAGCTCAAGAAAAAACTCGTCAAAGACCAGTTCGACTTCAACGACTTCATCGCCCAAATCCAGCAGATCAAGAAGATGGGTAATTTGAAGGACCTCGCCTCGATGCTTCCCGGCATGGGCAAGATGCTCAAGGACGTGGATATTCCGGACGATGCTTTCAAACAGACCGAGGCGATCATCTCGTCGATGACCCCCGCGGAGCGCGAGCACCCCGAGATCATCAACGCCAAGCGCCGCGAGCGCATCGCCAAAGGATCGGGTACGACCATTGCCGATGTGAACCGCCTGATGAAGCAGTTCGAGCAGACCCGCAAGATGATGAAGGCCGTAGCGGGCGGAGGTCTGAAGATGCCCAAGATGGGCGGCATGATGCGCAGACGGTAGCAAGGCCCTCTCGTTTATTGCTTTACAGGAGCCGGTTATTGATTCGGAGTTAATACAACATTACCCTAAATACCCAATAATTTTGCAGGTTGCACCAGAAGTCCCCTCCGAGGAGGGAATTTAGGGGAGGGTCAGATTTGTAAACGCGACCATAGGCCGCGAGACAACGACGATCCTAAATGCGCCAACGAGCAAAGAACCGGTGAGATGTAAAATATAGTTGCCATTAACAAAACGGGCCGCAGCGTCGACGCTGCGACCCGTAATGCGTAAATCGGTCTGTTAGAAATTCACACCGATGCGGAACAGGAAGGCATTCATTTCTTCGCCCATGTGCTGGAAACGGATACTGAAATCACCGAATCCGTAGCGGATGCCCGGACCGACGCAGGCGTAAAATTCGGTGCCGGCAGCCAATCCGGATACACCGCTGACTCCACCCAAATCGATCGACAAATAGACGGAACCCCGCTCAGAGAAGGGATAATAGCCTTTCAGATTGAGGAAGTACGACAGCATTCCGGCGGTGGCATTATAATCGTATTCATACCACATGTTATAAAAATAGTTGAATCCCAATCCGACGCCGGCGGCGAAATAGGGGCTGAATCGGTAACCGTGTACGGTTTCACCCACGATACGATTCAAATTAAAGTATCGCGAGAGTTCTCCGACGCCAACGCCATAGGCAAAAGCCACTTCGCCTTGATAGTGCGGTTTGAATTTACCGTATTTCGATTTCGCACCGTAACACGCGGTCGGTGACAGAGTGGTCACTATGTCTTTCGTGCCGTTTTGGTATTTGATGATAAATACCTCGCTGTTGGGAATCGTGTAGGTGGGGCCTTCGAGATTATTCCACTTTTTATATTCGATTTCGTCAGAGCCGACTTTCAGAACCTTGGCCTCGATCTCGCTGGCATCGCGTTTCAGAATGATGTCTTGCGCCGATGCGAATTCGGCGCACAGGAGCGTTCCCAATATGGATACAATCAGTTTCTTCATGTTTGTTAAATAAATGGAACTGAATTGCCCATAAAAAACGCAGGCTGAACCCTATTTGCTTCTGAGGTCTTCGACTACCTTTGCCAACAAATGAAGAGTAAAGCCCACGTAGGAACGTGAGCGTTTACGCTTTACTCTTGTTGGCTTGTGAAAGTGTCGAAGTTTCAGAAGCAAGAGATAAAACTAACGCTTTTTATAGGTTCGTGCCGGCGCTTTTCGTGCGGTGACGGCACAGGAATTATTCGAGTAGAATCAACGGTTATCCGGTTTATTGCTTCATAGGCACTCTATATTTAAGGGGTTATCGAGGCAAAAATAGGAAAAATCCGAATAAATACCTAACTTTGGAACTCAAAAACAGAGCGAGCGAAAAAATGCACAAATCGGGCTTCGTAAATATCATCGGCAATCCGAACGTCGGAAAATCAACGCTTATGAACGCATTGGTCGGCGAACGGTTGTCGATCATCACCTCCAAGGCGCAGACCACGCGCCACCGCATCATGGGAATCGTCTCGGGCGAGGATTTCCAGATCGTCTACTCCGATACGCCGGGTATTCTCAAACCCGCCTACAAGTTGCAGGAGTCGATGATGAAATTCGTAACCGGGGCACTGGTCGATGCCGACGTGATTCTCTACGTCACCGATACCGTGGAGCAGAGCGACCGTTCGGCCGGCATCGTCGCGCAGATCAAGCGCAGCGGTCTGCCTGCGATCGTCGTCATCAACAAGATCGACCTCTCGAATCCCGAAGCGCTCGAAGCCATCACGGAGAAGTGGCATGCCGAGTTGCCCGAGGCCCGGATCGTGCCGGTTTCGGCCAAAGAGCAGTTCAATATCGAAGGACTGTTCCGCACGATCCTGGAGCTGCTGCCCGAAGGCCCGGCCTTCTACCCCAAAGATACGCTCACGGACAAGACGCTGCGGTTCTT
>CANPHE010000051.1 GCA_947573795.1 uncultured Alistipes sp.
GAACATCGGCGTATCGTCCTTCGAGGGAGCCGACATAACGACGTACTTGGCACCTGCGGCGATGTGAGCCTGAGCCTTCTCCTTGGTGAGGAACAGACCAGTCGACTCTACGACGTACTCGGCGCCGACCTCGTTCCACTTCAGGTTGGCGGGATCCTTCTCGGCGGTAACGCGGATAGCCTTACCGTTTACGATCAGCAGACCCTTCTCGGCATCGTAGTCGATCGTACCCTTGAACTGACCGTGCATCGTGTCGTACTTGAGCATGTAAGCCATGTAGTCTACCGGCACCAGGTCGTTGATGCCCACTACCTCGATGTTGTCGTTCGTGCAAGCGGCACGGAACACCAGACGGCCGATACGGCCGAAGCCGTTGATACCAATTTTGATAGTTGCCATAATGTGAATTTATTATTCGTTTGGAAAAACTTGCGTTATTTTTTTCACAGCACAAAAATACATACTTTCTGTTATCTAAGCAAATAAATTTTTAAATTTTTTTCGGTATTCGATTGTATTGCAAAATGCGTGCTGCGAATCGTGCATACCGGGGTCGATTCCGGAAGTCTTCGTTGTGACGGTGGAGGCTGTATTTTTTACAAACGAGCGCCGTACATCAGTACGGCGCTCTGAAAGTAAAGTTACTTCGTTACCCGGAAACTGTTGAGCCAGAATTGCCGGGTCGTGCCGTCGATCTTGACGCAGGCGATGCGGAGCTGCGTGGTGCGGTCGGCCCCGTAGATCTTCAGTTTGTGGGTTTCCCAGCCCGTGAAGCCCTTGCCCGACGTGGTATTGGCATCGGGCATGTAGCCGTCGAGTTCTACGGTATGCTCCTTGACGGTCGAGTCTTCCGCGAAAGATCCGGTGCCGACGATCTCGAAATAGGCGCTCCGCTTGTTGGAGGCGTTGCCCGTCAATTCCGTTTCGACGGTGATGGCGGTCGGCGTGTCGCCCAGCTCGGTCATGGCACGCGAGGTGATGGCCCCTTCGTAGGTGCCGGTTCCGAACTGGATGCACTGATCCTTGGCGTAGACCCGGCGCCAGTCATGACCGCTTGCGGTGTCGTTCTCCCCGGCGATCCAGCCGTTGGCTGCGAATCCGGCCTGCTTGCTCACCCAGTCGTTGTTGTGTACCACCCAGTCGAACGTATCCTCGAAAATAACCGTCGCGGGCTTCGTCGCCGAGGGTACCACCTCGATGTCGTCCACCTCGAAGCGCGCTTTGCCGCTCTTTTCGGTTCCGTCGACCGTGGAGTAGATGATGATCCGGTCGGTCGGCTTGACGCCCGGAACTTCGAACGACGCGTCGATCCAGGTTTGCGGCGTGGCCGATACCGGGCAGGCCTCCTGCGTGAAGACGAGGTTCTGTGTCATGGTATAGGCGTTCGCATAGCTCTTGAGGTTGGCATCGGTAACCGTTTCCGGTACGATACCTACGCGTACGACGGCTTTGTCGATCGTGAACGCCGAACCGTCGGCATTGGGCTCGTTCCAGTTGCCCAGGCGGAACGTGACGCGTACGTCGCTCTCGCCGGTCAGCTTTTCGAGCTTCGGCGTCACGATGAAGCCTGCGGCGCTTGCGGTACCCAATTTGAGGTATCCGGGGAATTCATAGGCGCGCAGCCCGTACCACCCGTCGATTCCGCGGTCGGTGCGGAAAGCGGCGCTGTGCGTGTTGAACACGTCGGCCGAACCGCCCGTGTTGGCGTTGCAAAGATCGTTCATCGCGGCATCCGGAGCCGTGGCGGCGCCTGCACCCTTCGGACGGGCGCCGTACGATAGGAGGATATGGTCGCCGCCCCACTTCAAGCCGTCGAAATAGAGTGCCGCCAATGCCTCCGCCGCAGGGGTGCGGGCTGCTGTCGTGCGGCTTTCGAGGAAGACCCATCGGGAATCCTCGACTTCTTCGACGGCACTGATCGCCTGCACGGCGAAGTGGTAGGTCGTCGACGGTGCCAGGGCGCCGAACGTGTAGCGCATCGCCGGGAACTTCGCGTTCCGGGTGATGTCGGGCGAAATCCGGATGGGCTGGCCGTCGGGGTCGGTGAAGATCGCCGTGCGGTATTTGTGCGAACTCTCGGCAGGCTCCTCCCAGCCGATGGTGAGCGTCGTGGCTGTCGCTTCGATCAGTTCGAGGCCGGTCGGAGCCGGGGCGTACTCGATCTCCTTGGCGGGCTGCACGACTTCGAGCGTTGCGATCGTCTGGTCGTCGATCCGGAATTCGAGCGTCGCCCGGCGTTCCGCGCCGGTGAGGTTGCGATCGGCCGCGACGGTTACCGCACAGGTTCCGGCATCGCCGGTTTCGGGCTTGCAGCCGATCCAGTCGGCTTCGCAGTAGACCGTCCATTCGGCATTGGCGGTCACCTTCACCGTCTTCTCCCCGCCGGAGGTTGCGAATTCGAGCGATGCGGCGTCGAGCGTCAGTTCGGGTCGGAAGTCGCTGGGCTTTTCATAGGTGTAGATCACCCGGAATCGATCGATGAACCAGCGGTTGTTGTTCTCGACGATCGATCCGACGTAGATCTGCGTCGAGGCGGTGGCCCCGAAGATCGGGAATTCGTGGGTCGACCATTCGTTCCAACTGCCGATGTTGAACTCCTGTTCGGTCGCCGAGGCGTTGCCCACCGTGCCGCCTCCGACGACGCGGATGCGAATCCGGTCGTTGTCGGGTTTGTTGTTCAGCGTCCAGCTGGAGAGCGTCAGTTCGACGGTGACGTCCCGGGCTTCGTTGCCGATGGCTTCGAGTCGGGGCGAGAGGAGTCCTGCGCCGCCGTTGGCCCAACCGCTTTTCAGATAGCCCGTGGTGCTCGCGGAGCCGGCCGACCGGGGGTAGGAGGTCGCACGGCCCGTTTCGATGGTCCATCCGTTGGTCGAAGCGGGGTAGTTCGACCACTTGTCGATGCGCGTACCGTCGCTGCCCGTCCATGCGTCGCTCTTTACATAAGCCGCATTGTTGGCCCACGAGAAATCGTCTTCCCAGAGAATCTGTTTGATGTAGGTTACGATATCCTCGACGAAGGTGATCGTCTCGCCCGTACCGTTGCCCTCTTCGAGTGCGGGATCGTCGATCCGATACCCGGATGCGGTGCTTTCGAACCGGAAGAACACCGCGGGGCAATTCTCCTTGATGAAGAAGGGAATACGTACCGTCGACCATTTTCCGGCCGCATCGGCCGATGCGGGCATGGCGTACTCCACGGGGGTCCACTGCGCGCGGTCCTGGCTGATGAAGAGCCGCAGTTCGTCCGCTGCGGGGGCCTTCAGGTCGTTGCTCACGCCGAACGAGAAGATGAAGTTGTAGTCGCCTTTGGTTGCGATGCCGCCGACGGTGAGCCAGCCTTCCCGGTCGAAAAGGAGGTTGTTGCCGCCCGAAGCGCCGTCGTAAGTGGTCGACGGCGATCCCGCGTCGACCGTGACCGACCGGGCGTCGTAATAGGTCTCTTCGATGCCCATGCCGTGCAGGTTCCATCCCGCGAACTCCGTCGCGGCGGTTCCGGCACCGGCGGAGCCGAAGTCGTCGCCGTAGAAATATACGGCTTCGTCCGTACCGGCCTGCGAAAGGGTTACGGCCGTCGATACCTGACGGTTGGTGACGAACTTCAGTTCGGCCGACCGGGCGCTGCCGTCGTTGCGTTGCAGCGTGACGACCAGGTCCATGTCGCCGTCGCCGGCCTCTTTCGCCAGGGAGAACCACGGCTCGCCGAACGACGTATCCTTGTCATAGGTGACTACCCAGTAGGTGTTCGAACGTACGCGAATGACCACTTCGTCGCCGTTGTAGCTCAGTCCGCGCGTGTTGGCGCTGTAATAGGTCGCGTCGGTTTCCAGGCGGATCGCGTCGCGCGACGTGTCGTCGGTCGTACAGGCCCCGAGCGCCGTGCCGAGCACGAGCGCCAGGATGGCCCGAAGGTATGTTTGAAATCTTTTCATCGTTCACTCTCTCATTAAAGGTTGTCGATCTGTGCGGCGAACTCCTTGGGGCGCGACATCGTTTCGGTGTATTTGTTGCCGAAGCGGTCGGTTACCTCGATCTGAAGCGTCGATGTGGCGTTCGATGCGTTTACCGCGAAGAGGTGGTAGTTGTTGTTCGACGTCAGCACGTCGGTGTAGGTGTTGTTCGAGTTCTTGTAGACCCGTGTGGCGTCGTAGGCGTAGGTGTGCAGCGGGTCCTTCATGTACACGCGCGTCGGATTGAGTTCCACGCCGTTCTCCTTCACCGATACCGTCCACTCCGGGTCCCAGCCCCAGACGTTGATGTAGACCACGTTGCTGCCCACGTTGGCGTAGTCGTCGCGATTGGGGTAGTAGCGGATCAGGTTGCGGATGATCGAGTTGTTGGCGAAGAAGGTCTTCACGCTGTTCATGTCGTAGGTGCGGAATTGCAGGTCGCGTTTTTCGCCGTAACCCTTGTAGTACCACTTCATGTCGTTACCCGCGAACTCGTAGACGCCCATGCCGCCCGGTGCGCCGTCTTTGCAGACGTGGCCGTTGTCGTAGTAGCCCGTCCACCACCAGGTGGCGCACGAACCGCCCGTGTTGTGCTCCATCAGGCCCTCGCGGATCTTCATCATGTTGTTGTTGTGCGTATGGCCCGAAATGATGTGCACGTCGGAGAATTCGCGCAGCATCTCGTCGAGCTGCGTCGAGTGTCCGTAGGCCATCGAGGGCGATATGGCGAAGGTCGAGTTGTAGTAGAACATCTGGCAGTGGGTGCCGATGACGAGCGGCGCGTTCTTGTCCTTGACGGTCTCCAGGTCGGCCTTCAGCCATGCCAGTTCTCGGTCCGTCAACGCGGAGTTGTAGGAGTGGTCGCCCGGAGTCTTGGTAGAGGCGTCGGCTCCCGCATTGAGATAAACCGTGTTGTCGAGCATGATGAAGTGTACCTTGCCGATGTTGAACGAATAGTAGGTCGGTCCGAACAGCTCCTTGTAGGGCTTTTCGGCCGAGAAGTCGTCCGCGGCGTACTCGTCGTTGTCGTGGTTGCCCGGAACGTGGTAGATCAGTCCCGGAATGGCCGACTCCTTGAGCGTGTTGACGTAACTGTTCAGGTCGTATTTGAGCGAGTTCCAGTAGAGGTCGAAGGTCATGTCGCCCACATTGAGCAGATAGACCTTTTTCGAAGAGGAGGCGATATACTCCTTCACCTCGGGGAGCAGGATGCTCCGGTATTGCGTCAGGTCGCCCAACCGGTTGGCCAAGTGGATGTCGGCCAGCACCAGCAGGTCGAAATTCTCCTGTCCCGGAACCTCCGTCAGTTCGAAGTCCACCTGTTCGCAGGCCTCCTCGCCGGGCGTCACCTTTCCCCAGAACTGGGGGATCGAATTTTCGACCTGAGGCTCGTAGCCCGAGGGTACGCTTACGAAAACGTAGCCGTGGTACTTTTTCGAGGGAAGGTAATAGCATCCCGTGTCGTCGGTGGTGGTGAGAATCTCGCCGTCGGAGACTACGGCACCCGCTACGGGCACCGAGCCGCAGAACACCACGCCTTTGACGGTCATGCCGTCGCGATCGGGAATCTGCACGTCGAGACTGCGGCGGAATCTGAGGATTCCCAATACCTGGTTTGCGTTGCCGCGCCGTACGACCAGGCGGTAGGAACCCGTCGGGAGCTCCTGCGGTACGGCGAAGGTGACGTAGGCGTAGTCGAGCGTCGTTACCGTAAGCGCCGTCTCTTCGCCGGTGGCGGTGTCTATCAGCGAGAGGCTGTCGCCTGCGGCGAAGCCCTTGCCCTGGATCGTCAGCTCCTTGACCGACGAGGTGTAGAACGTCGTCGCGGGGACCAGCTGGTCGTTGATCAGGCGATCCGCCTGGGCGCTGTTGATTATCTCGTCGTCGCTGCATCCGACCATCGGAAGCGAGCAGACCAGCAGCGACAACAGGCATCTGTACAATATCTTGTTCATGTTCGATTGCTTTTTCGGGGTTTCTAAATCTCGGCGATCTGCCAAAAGCTGATACGCGGAGCACCGCCCTTGGCGACGGTCGTGCTCTCGGTCGCGCTGCCGTTGACCATTCCGTTGCCCGCGTTCCAGTTCTCGGTGACCCGGAAGCGGATCGTGAACTTCCGACGGCTCTTCAGCTCGGCGGGGAGTTTCACGATGAATTGCTGCAACTGGTGGCACGAGTACCAGTCGGGAGATACGATCTCGCCGATCTTGGTGTACGAGGCCATCGGGCCGTTCTCCTCGTCGCCCCATTCGATGTCGAAATACATCGGGCCGGTCTGCGAGCTGGCGAGGGCGAAGGTGAGGTATTGCTCTTTCGACGCATCGGGCGCATAGTCGTTCACGTGGAAGAGCCAGCATTCGCCCTTGTAGCCTTCGGGTGCGTCGCTGCGGTTCATCGTCGAGGCGGTGCAGTCCCAGAAATATTGGCAGGATACGCAGGCGAAGACGTTGAAGTTCTGATAATTGATCGCCAGCGAAGGCGTGATGCTCTGCGAACCGTCGGCCTTGACCGTCACCGTAGCCGGAGCCATACGCGCATAGCTCCAGCCCCAGTCCATGGAGATGCCTCCGGCACCTGCCTGAACGGCCGACCACATGGTCGTGGTCAACTGGCCGCTGCCCGTGCGCGGGGTGATCCGATCGTAGGTATTCGCATCGGAGAAGGGCCCGAACTGGATCAGTGTCTTCGACATGCGCGTCGTCGCATCGGCCGCGACTCCGTTATCCTCGTGGCTGCGCAGGCGGATGATGTAACGGTCGCCCGTCGATTGCTTGTAGTATTTGGTCACGATACCCGTCAGCGGGCCCGAACCTTCGGGAATGAGCGTCGCGAAGCGGTCGAGGAACCACGAAGTCGTATAGAGCTTGCAGGTGTTGCCCCGCTCGTCGCGTAGCAGATGTCCGTAGAAGTCGTTGCCGTCGCACCAGGGCATGGCCGTAGCGTTGTAGGGGATCGTCGCGTAGGAGGGCGTCGACTGGGTGTAGCGTTCGTCGATGTTGACATAGGTGCCGGCCGGTTGTACGAACTCTACTTTGCGGAGCTTCACGAGGGTGTTTTCGTAATGCTCGATCTCCGAAATGCTTTCGAGTTCGACCGGTTCGATGCCGCTGCCGTGTTCGTCGCGTTCGAATACCGCATTGGGGGTGAAGGCCGTTACCGCGAGCGAATGGGTGATCGGGTCCGTTGCGAGCTCCTGTCCCAGCAGATGAATCTTCAGCCGCTCGTTGCAGGCATATACGTTGTCGGCGGCCGAGGCGAACTCGAAGAGCATGCCCCGGCGGCTTTCGTCCTGCAAGGTCATTACGTTCAGGTCGAAGTTGCGCTTTTCGCGGATGCTCGTCACGAAGCCCTCCACCCACACGTTGTCGGCGATCTTGCCCCGGTCGGCGTAGCGTGCCACGGCTTCGGCGATCGTCAGCTTCTCGCCGTTGGAGGGGTCCTGCGCGGTGTTGAACTGCACGATCGTCAGGTCGACGTAGAGTTTCTCGAGATTCGTGCCGATGGCCTGGAACCGGACTACGCCTTCGCGCTCGTCGCCCGCATTGGGTGCGATGATCACTTCCTGGACGTTTTCGGTGCGGTCGCCGAACGAAATCCACTGTGCCGCCTGCTCCAGCGCTTCGGCTCTCCAGCCGATGTTGGCTTTCAGCGGTACGCTGATCGAGGCGCCTTTCGACGCGGCCGTCACGTGGTCGGAACCCATGTCGAGGGCGATCGAAGGATCGACGCCCGACTGCGTTACTTCGAAGGATTTGACGATCCGGCCGCCGATGACGACATTGACCGCGCTGTAACGGGTATAGGCCTCGGTGTTGGCCGATACCGTGACCGTGAAGCGGCCGCTCTCGTCGCCTTCGTTGGGCCAGATGTCGATCCACTCCTCGTCGCCCGCGTAGGCGGGTTCGATTACCCACGGGCCCATGTTCGAATACATTTCGACGGTCAGCGAACCTCCGTTGACCGTGTAGGAGAGCGATTCGATCTTCTCGCCGAAATAGAGGTAGGGGGCGTCGATCTCCTCGTCGGAGCTGCATCCCGTCGCCCACAGAGCGCAGAGGACCGGCAGCAGTGCCAGACGGTATTTCAGGAATGTTATGATTCTTTCGATATACATGTTTCGATAGTTTTAAGGGTTACTTGCGGGCCCACCAGAGCTGCGTCTTCATGTTGTCCGGACCCTGTTCTTCGAGCGCCTTGAGGTAGTTCTCGTGGTTGGTATCCACCGTCGTCACCGGATAGACGAAACGGGTGGGCAGCACTCCGTCGTTCTCCGTACCCTTGCCGATCTTGAAGACCGGGTAGCCCGTACGACGATACTCGTGCCAAGCCTCGTAGCCCACCCAGAAGAGGGCTATGTACTTCTGGTTGAGAATCTGTTCGAGCGTGTTGTCGTAGGCGACGATCTGCATGAAGGCCTCCTTCTGCGTAGCCGTGATTTCGTAGGTGGGCGAGGGGTTGATGCGGTCCCAATGGTCGATCGACGCCAGTACGGCCTGCTCGTAATACTGCCGGGCCGCCTGTTCGCCGCCCGGGATCATGCCGCGGAAAGCCGCCTCGGAGAGGATGAACAGCACCTCGTCGTAGCGCATGAAGGAGTAGGGCGAGGTGTAGTCGCCCAGCACGTCCTTGTTCAGGTAGGCGCAGTTGGTGGCGTTGGTCTCCGTCGAGGGGTAGCCGCTCACCAGTCCCGTCCATTCGTTGTTCTGCTGCACGGCGTAGATACCCAGACGCGGATCGTTGGTGTTGTTCATCGCATTGATCAGATGCTCGGCCATGCGGTGGGAATTGGAGGTGAAGTTCTGCAACGTGGTGGTGCCGAAACGACCGATGAAGGGATCGACGTTGGTGTAGAACAGCGTCGCGTTGTCGTCGTTGGAGGCCATGACGGGATAGAGCGTCGGATTGGCCGTGATCGCTTGCAGCTTTTCGCTGATGCCCATCTCCGCGTCGCGGTTTTGCAGCCGCATCAGCAGCCGCATGTAGAGCGAGTTGGTGAACTTGCGCCATTTGGCCACGTCGCCGCCGAACATCAGGTCTTTGTTCGGGTAGCGCAACGCCCGGGAGGAGTCGTAGAGCGTGTTGGCCCGTTCCAGATCGGCGAAGAGCCGGGTGTAAATCTCCTTTTGGGTGTCGAACTTGGGTTTGAGCACGTTGTTGCGGCCCTGGAACGCTTCGCTGAAGGGGATCGACCCGTAGATGTCCGTCCAGTTGGAGACGAACAGCGCCCGCATGGTCAGAGCGATGGCCTCCGAGTTCGCGTCGTCGTTCTTCACGGCCTGTTCGATCATGTGGTCGGAGTTGGCCGCCCAACGTGCCAGGTGGTTCCACGTGCCGCTGTTGTAGCTGTCGCGGATCATGTAGCGGTGGACGTTCTCGGTATACATCTGGACGGTGTACTGAACCAGTTCGTTGTTAATCATCCAGGTGCGGTAGACCATGCCGTCGGCACCCGTGAAGAGGATATGCTCCAGCAGGTTGAGCGGGTGGATATCGCCCATCTCCATCTGGTTTTGGTTGGTATTGTACTCGTCGAAGTTCGAGGTGCAGGCCGCCGCCAGCAGCAGCGTCGCACCGAACGAGAGCGCATATATGCGTAACTTTTTCATAGAGTCGGTTCTTGTTTAGAAGTCCAGTTTCAGATTAATACCGTAGGTACGGGTCATCGGATAGGCTCCGGCTTCGATACCGCGTGCGATGGACGAACCCACGGCATAACCCGCTTCGGGGTCGTAGAACGGGAAATTCGTCCAGCAGAAGAGGTTGGTGGCGTAGACACCGACGGTCAGGCCTTGCAATACGCCGGTCTTCTTGCAGATATGCTTCGGCAGCGAATATTCCAGGCGCAGCTCCTTGAGCTTGAGGAACGAAGTGTCGAATACGTTCTCCTCGGCATTTTCGCGGGCGTAGACGTAATTGGTGTAGTGATCGACGATATCGGTGGTGATGGTTCGGTTGGGCTGGTAGGTGCCGTCTTCGTTGAGGTTCACGCCCGGGACGATCATACCGGCGTAGCGGCCCTTGAGCGTATTGTTCAGCTTACCCTGATAGGCCAGCGCGAAGTGTGTCATCGAGTAGGTGTTGCCGCCCCACTGCGCGCTGAACGAGAAGCCCAGGCGGAAGCCCTTGTAAGAGAGCGAATGGGACATGCCGGCCGTCCAGTCGGGGTAGATGCTGCCCAGGTCGAGCAGTTCGGCTTCGGTCGAGGTGATGGTGGCGCTGCCGGTCTTGGCATCGACGATGATCTGGTTCGAACAGTCGACATAGGCCCCGTTTTCGTCGATGTAGAAAGCTCCTTCGGGGGCGCGGCGGTAGCCGCGGCCGTAGAGGCGTCCGAGCTCCGTGCCGGGATAGGCGCGGACGTAGATGCTGCCGCCGACGGTGATGTTGGGATTCATGTTCCACATCGAAACGCCGTCGGCCAGCTCGACCAGCTTGTTCCAGTTCTTGGCCCAGTTGGCGTTGATCGTCCACTGGAAATTCTTGGTGCTGATGGGCTGGAAACGTGCCGAAACCTCGACGCCGCTGTTTCTCACGCAACCCGCATTCACGACCACCGACGTGGCTCCCACGGCCTGGTCGATGGGCACGGTGATGATCTGGTCGGTCGTCTCGCTGCGGTACCACGCGACGTCGAAATTCAACCGGCTGTCGAAGAGTTTGGCTTCGAGACCCGCCTCCCAGCTTTCGACGTTCTCGGGTTTGAGATAATAGTTCTGGATCTCGCTGTTGAGGTAGTAGGAGCTGGCGAAGCTGCCGTTGGAGTAGACCGATACGAGTTTGTTGGGCGACGTATCGTTACCCACGTTGGCCCACGATCCGCGGAGTTTGAGCAGATTGACCCACGGGGCGCGATCTTTCAGCCCGAATACCTGGTCGAGCAGCACGCTGGCCGATACCGAGGGGTAGAAGTAGGAGTTGTTGCCCGGCGCGAGCGTCGAAGACCAGTCGTTGCGGCCCGTAATGTCGAGGAAAAGCATGTCGCGCCATCCGAGCGACAGGAATCCGTAGAACGAATTGATCGCCTTCGTGTAGCGATACGAGCGGTAGATGGGCGAACTGATCGAGTTGGCCATCTTGTAGATATTCTTCTCCAGCAGACCGTCGGCCGACGAGGCGTAGATGTTGCTGCGGCGCCAAAGCATGTTGTTGCCACCGAACGAGGCGCGCAGGTCGAAATCGCCCATCTTGCGCGTGTAGGAGAGCAGGAAATCGCTGTTCACTTCGAGCGACGTGACCGTCTGCTCCTTGTAGTAGCCGTAGGGGAATCCGGTGGAGTACCAGGGTTTGCGCTGCGTGCGGAATTCGTTGTTGAAGTCCATGCCGGTGCGCAGGTCGAGCGTCAGCCCCTCCATAAGCTGGATGTTGAGCGCCATGTTGCCGAATACGCGGTCGCGGCTGAGGGTGTTGAGCTGTTCGTAGACCTGCATGTAAATGTTGTCCGCATAGGTCGAGTTGATGAGCAGGTTAGGCGTGCCTTCCTCGTACATGCGGTCGATGCGGCCGTTGGCGTATTCGTGGTAGTAGGACGTGACGTCGACGACGTTGGGATTCCAGATCAGCGTGTAGAGCGGCGATGCGGTGTTGTAACCCGACATGGGCATGTTGTCCGAATTTTTACGGAAATAGGTTACCTTGCTCGTCATGCGGAGCCATTTGTTGATCTGCGAAGTGACCGATACGTTGAAGTTCTGGCTGTCGTAACCCGTGTTGGGGACGATCCAGTCGTTGCGCGAATCCTTCACCGAGAAGCGGGCCGAGGTGCCTTTGCCGTTGTTGTACGACAGGGCGAGGCTGTTGTTATAGGTGACGCCCGTTTCGAAAAAGCCTTTGTACCAGTCGCGATAAACCCAGGGCAGCCGCTTGTACATGTCCGTATCCCAGTCGCGCGATTCGTACTGGTAGAACATCTGACCGTCGAATTTGGCGCCGAACGCTACGCGCGAATAGATACGGCCCGTGCTGGCGATGCCGTCTTCGGCATTGGCTGCGGGGACGCTCCAGAAGTTGTATTTGCGTTGCTGGTCGAGGTTGGAGCTGTTGCCGTTTCCGGCGCCGTATTGGTCCTGGAAATCGGGCCAGAAGCCGGCACGCTCGAACGTAACCGACGAGTTGAACGAAATGCCCAGTCCCGGGTTCGTACGACCCGATTTGGTGGTGATGACGATGGCGCCGTTCGCTGCGCGCGATCCGTAGAGCGCGGTTGCGGCCGGACCTTTGAGTACCGATACCGACTCGATGTCCTCGGGGTTGAGGTCGCTGGCTCCGTTGCCGTAGTCGATCGGGGCGGTGGTGTTGAAGGCCATCGAACCCGAGTCGGTGGATTGCGAATCGCTGGAGATGGGCACGCCGTCGATGACGAACAGTGCGGTGTTGTTGTCGTGCGTCAGCGACGATTCGCCGCGCAGCGTCACGCGGATCGAACCGCCGGGACCCTGGCCCGCCGAGTCGAAGTTCAGACCGGCGACCTTACCCGCCATGCCGTTGAGCCAGTTGCTCGAAACGGTGTTGTTCAGGGTCTCGTTGTCGAGTTTGGTGACGGCGTAGCCGAGCGATTTCTCCTTGCGCGTGAGTCCGAGCGCCGTGACGACTACTTCGTCGATCATTTCGGAGGACTCTTTCAGGACGATTTCGAACGAGGTCTGGGTGCCTACTCGGATCGAGGCCGGCTCGTAACCGATGAAATTGACCGACAGTTCGTCGTTCTCCGAGAGTGCCGGGGCCTGGAAGGCGAACGTACCGTCCGTGCCGGTGCTCGTTCCGATCGTCGTTCCCTGCACGATCACTGCGGCGCCGATTACGGGTGCCCCTTTGCCGTCGATCACCCGGCCGCTGATGCGTGCGGGACGTGCGGGAGCTTGTTTGCGGACCGTGAGGTAGATGTTTTTCTGGTAGATCTTGTAGTCGATGCTGCTTCCGGCGATCAGCTGTTCCAGGGCGGCGGTCAGCGGCTTCGCGTTTACGTCGATGCTTGCAGTGCGGCCGAGGTCGATGCCTTTGTCGACGATGAAATAAAATTTGGTCTGCTTCTCGATCTCATTCATAATCTGTTCCATGCGGACGTCCTTCAGCTTCAGGGTCACTTTCGGGTTGTCTTGCGCATGCAGCACCCCCCCCCACGTGGAGAGGGTGAAACAGCCTATGAATAAAATTGCGAGACAGCGTTTGATTTGCTGAATAAAAATTTTATTCATACTTTTGTAAATTAGTGGTTATTAGGATGGGATTTCCGTATGGCCGCTTCGTCTGCGGGCGGTTCCGACGCCCGCAGGCTTTTTTTATGCGGCAGAAGGGATAGCGGTCAGGTTTCGTTCATGGGCACTGGGGTTTAGGTTGAAGTCGAAAGATAAATCGAGGAAGGTCATTTGATGACGATCCGGTCGTATTCCACCTGTTCGTAGTCGAACGGGGCGATCTTTTGCAGGGCTCGCAGGGCGTAGTCGAGACCCATGGCGATCGATATCTTGCCTCGGATGAGGTTCAGGCGGGGCAGTTCGGACTTCTCGACCGTGATTTCTACGCCGTAGAGCTGTTCCAGCCGTTTCACGATCTCCCGGAAATCGTGTCCCGCCAGATTGAGGATTCCTTCCGGCCAAAGATAGTCATTCGCATTTTCGATGCGGTGGAGGGTCAGCCGGTCGCCTTTCAGACTGACGAAGTCGTCGGCCTTCATTTCGATCGCATCGTCGTGCGAGAGTTTGTTGTTCACGCGAAGCCGTCCCCGCAGGAGGGCGGTGGAGAAGTCGCGGGTCCGCTCGTCGGCCGTTACGTTGAACTTCGTGCCGAGGACCTCGACGTCGCAGGCGAAGGTTTCGACGACGAACGGACGGGAGGCGCTGTGCTCCACATCGAACATCGCTTCGCCCGAGAGTTTTACCCGGCGCGTTTTGCCGAATCGTACGGGATATTCCAGTTTCGCACCCGAATTGAGGCATACGGTCGTACCGTCCTGCAACGTAATGTCGACCCGCTGTCCGGCCGGAGCTGCGATCGCCAAATACTGTCGTGCGTGTTGTTCGATCACGATGTTTCGCGTCGTGTAGCAGGCTCCGACCATCAGCAGTACGGCCGCGGCGATGCGGATGCAGCGCCGAAGCAGTAATTGCGGCCGGTATGACGGTTTCGGGGGCATCAACGGACGGACGTGTCGCGAAGAAGGGGCGTTGACGATCGCGGCGTCGTGGACGAACCACAGCGCATTCAGCGTCTCCTGGTGGGTCGGGTCGCTTTGCAGCCACTCCGTGACGGTCCGTTCCTCCGCCTCGGTGAGGTTGCCCTCGATGAATCGATACAATAATTCTTTATCCATGGTTTCAATATGGTGCTTGAGCGCACCCGATGGACATGAAAAGGGCACGCTCGGTGCTAAATAAATATTCTTAATAATGTAAGAGGCTGAGGAACAAGGTAATCATTCCGGACGGAAGATAGTCTTCCAAGGCCTTGCGCAAGATTCCCAGCGCTTTCTGAATCGCGGCTTTCACGTTGCGGGGCGATATGCCCGTCTTCTCGGCGATCTCCTGGTAGGTCTTGCCCTCGAAACGGCTGGCGATGAAGATGCTGCGCATGGGTTCGGGCATGCGGTCGATCTGCTCGCGTACGATGTGCGATATTTCCGAGGCGAAAAGCCGCTCGGGGTCGCATGCTTCCAGGGCCGTGATACGGGCCTGGATGGCCCCGCTGGTTGTGGTGTGTATCTCCGACCGGATTTTCTGGCGGTTCTTTTCGTTGCGCAGCCACTCCAGGCAGCCGTGCTTTACGGCGCCCAGGATATAGGCGGGGACACCCGTTCGGATCTGCAACTCCTCGCGATGTTCCCAGAAGTAGAGAAAACTGTCGGTTACGATATCCTCCGCAGCCATGTCGTTGCGAAGATACGACCGGGCGATTCTCACGAAGCGCGGTTGGTATTCGGCGTATAGATCGTCGAAAAATTCGCGGGTGATATGTCGGTTACGGTCGGTCATTCGGTTGGCTCTGTTCCACGAAGGTATGAAAAAAGGGAACCATATACAATTTTACCGCTCGTTTATTTTAAGACGACTTATAATCGGACTTTACATCCAAGAGGCTTCATTGCCCTGTTGGCTTGCGGGTTGGGGCCCGAAGTTCCCGTTAACGATGCGAGGTTTCGGAAGCATGCCGGTATGAAGATATGTAGATGTTTATAAAATTACTAATATGTGGCTGTATTTATTGTATTTTTTTGTATATTTGGGTGAATATTGTAATCATTGCTCTTTTCTCCTTGTATAAAACGTGTATATGACTATGAAAACATTACCAATTATTTCAGTTGTAATTATGGCAATCACCATTGCCGTTGCATGTGACAGTGATTCGGAACCGCAACCGAAAGAGATTGCGTTCACGGAATATTCATTGCTGGGAACCGACTGCGAATGGATACAACCTGAAAATTCCAACGACGTTGAACTGGTTATCATCGACAGTGACGAAAAATTGAATAATTATATCCAGAGTCCTACAGGAAAAAGCCGCCCTGCCGTCGATTTTTCAAAATGCAGTCTTTTGTTGGCCAGAGGGGTATGTCTATATTACACTTGCCCCGATCGAATAAATTTGAACCGATTTTCGAATGAAAGCTACGTAATGACCGTCAATCTAATGCCTTCCGTTGTGTCTGTAATCACACCTTGGCAAACGGCAATTATCGTCGATAAGGCCGTGATAAAAGGCAATGTCAAACTGCAAATCACAGCTGATCCGCAGAAATAAAAATCTCTTTCATAATTCCGGAACCCAACGGAAGATATTACGAAATTAACCGAACTCGCCGAAGACCAAAACGTACGAAATTTATCGCATATCACTTTTTGAGATTGATATAAAAATAAAGGTAACTATATACAACTTTATACCCCACCGGTTTTTCGCACGATGACGCCCTTAGGACTGTCGTGTGCTCGCGGCAGCATGGCGTGTGTCTGATTCGATACCTCCTTCTGGAGGGGTTTCGGGGATGATCCGTAAGTTCAGAATCGTGTGTCGTTGCCTGGAAACCCCAGGGCGTAAGAGTATTTTAGTGTGATTTCGCGGTTGTGGAGAGAGTTCGAGTTCCTTGGTTTTTTTCGGTGAGTTCCCGATTCGGGAACGTCGTGACGGAGGTCGTTGCTTCCGGGAAGGCTACGCACTGGACGGGTTTCGATCGGCCGCGGTTTCCTCCGTGTCGGGTGCCGAAGGACGGATAAACGAAAAAGTCGGCCGATTATTCAGCCGACTTTTTTAGGAGTGGTACCACCAGGAATCGAACCGGGGACACAAGGATTTTCAGTCCTTTGCTCT
>CANPHE010000052.1 GCA_947573795.1 uncultured Alistipes sp.
GCGTGGCTGTTTTTTGCTCCGCGCTCCCCCCTTCCCCCCCCCCCCCCCCCCCCCCCCCCCCGGGCCCCCCGCCGGGGTTGCGCCGGGCCCCCCCCCCGGGATCGGGCCGAAGCCAGAACGACAAACTCGAAAAAACGATTGTAAAACATAAAAACACGACATCGCCATGAAAAAAATCCTGATTCTCGCCCTCGCTCTATGCACCTGGGCATCGGCACAGGCCCGGCACACGCCCGAATGGTTGAACGAGGCCTGCATCTACCACATCTACCCCTCGACCTTCAAGGACAGCGACGGCGACGGCATCGGCGATCTGGAAGGGATCCGCTCGAAACTCGACTACATCCGGGAAATGGGCTTCAACACCATCTGGATCAGTCCGATATTCCGCAGCGCCTTCGAGGACGGAGGTTACGACATCACGGATTTCTACGAGGTCGACCCGCGTTTCGGAACCAACAGCGGCCTGGTGGCGATGATCGACGAAGCCCACGCCAAAGGCATCCGCGTATGTCTGGACCTGGTAGCGGGGCACACGTCGGACAAACATCCGTGGTTCCGACAGTCGATGCGTGCCGACAAGAACCTGCAATACAGCGACTATTACATCTGGACCGACGGCAAGCAGGGCGGCAAGCCCGAAAAGAAGTTCGTCGACAACGACGCTCCGCGCAACGGCTACTATCTGAAGAATTATTACGACATCCAACCGGCTCTGAACTACGGTTACGCCCACCCCGACCCGTCGAAATCGTGGCAGCAGGCGTACGATGCGCCGGGCCCGACGGCCGTACGCAACGAGTTGAAGCGAGTGATCGCCTTCTGGTGCGACAAGGGCGTCGACGGGTTCCGCGTCGATCTCGCACCGTCGCTCGTCAAGGGCGACGATGCCCAGCGCACGGGCATCAAACGGCTGTGGAACGAGATTTTCGATTGGTACGAACAGCGATATCCCGAAAACATCATGCTTTCGGAGTGGTCGCAGCCCCGGTTCTCGATCGATGCGGGATTCGACGTCGACCTGATTATCCACAACGGGATCGGCGAAAAGATCTATCGTCCGCTGGTCTGCCAGACCAGCAATTCGGGAGAGCCGACGCCCTGTTATTTCGACAAGGCGGGACAAGGACAGGTGAAGAGTTTCGCCGAAGCCTATGCCGAGGTGTGCGACGAAATACGCGGCAAGGGATTCGCCTCGATGCCCGTGTGCAGCCACGACATCTGGCGCATGAACCGTTTCGACCGCAATACGCCCGACCAGCTCAAAACCGTGCTTACGCTCTTTCTGACGCTGCCGATGCCGCCGATCGTCTATTACGGCGAGGAGATCGGTATGCGCAACATCGAGAATGCCCCCGACAAGGAGGGCAGCCTCAACGTCAAGAACCGCAGTTCGTGCCGTACGCCCATGCAATGGGACACGACCCCCAACGCCGGATTCTCGACGGCCGAGGCGTCGAAACTCTACCTGCCGATAGACGCCGATGCCGAGCGTCCGAACGTCGCGACGCAGCAGGCCGATCCCAATTCGATCCTCAATTACGTGAAAGGGCTGCTCGCGCTACGTGTCGCAACGCCCGCACTGGGCACCGACGGCGCATGGAAGTTCGTGAGCGACCCCGAGCGTCCCTATCCGATGGTCTATATGCGCGAAAAAGACGGTGAGAAATATTTGGTGGCCTTCAATCCGAGCGGCAAGAGCGTCAAGGCCGATTTCGCAGCCGTCGCCGACGGCAAGGCCGAAATCGTCTACGGCACGACCGACAAGGCGCGCTATGTCACCGCCAAGGGCCGCACGACGATCTCGATGCGTCCCGTCTCGGCCGTCATCTGGAAGGTGCGATAAAATTCAGCATTAAGAAAACCCGGCCAAGAGCCGGGTTTTCTTAATTTAGGCGTTCATGCCTGGGGTAGGTATGCGAACCGTCACCTCCACGGCGAGAGGCTACGTACTGCGGGTGAAAGGCGTGAAATGTTTTTGCGGTTCGCCGCCAGCGGAGGCTGCCCGAGCCCTCGGGCGAGAGGCAGTCCGCCGCCGGGGGTGGCGGCGAACTGCGCGATCCGAAGGATCGCAACCTACATCAACCCCATGCGCCGGCGGGCAAAGGGTACGACCCAGGCGGGCGACTGTCCGTGAGCGAGTTGGTCGCGCATGAACTCCATATAAGGCTGCGCATGGCGGTAAAAACGCATGTAGCCTTCGCAGAGGGTGTTTTTGCGGCATCCGTCCGCACCGGTCTCGAAACGATGCTTGGGGCACTCGCCCCGGCAGGCGAAGTAGAATTTGCAGCGCAGGCATTCGGCCGGCAACGCATTGCGCTTGGCCAGGCCGAAATCGCGCCGTTTTTTCGAGCGGTAAATCTCCGCGAGGGTCGTTTCGCGGATGTTGCCCAACTTGTATTCGGGGTAGACGAAGTGGTCGCACGAATAGACGTCGCCGTTGTGCTCCACGACCAGCGCGTCGCCGCACGTCTCGCCCATCGAGCAAACGCCCGGCTGCACGCCGCACCACTGCGCCAGCGCAGCGTCGAACAGCTGCACGAAGTATTGCCCCACGTCATTAATCACCCACTGGTCGAAAATGTCGCACAGGAATTCGCCGTACCCCTTCGCCGTCACGGACCATTCGGCCAGCCGCGCCCCCTCGTATTCGGGCGCGACGATCAGCGGGCGGTGCATTCCGGGTTTGTCGACGACATGTTCCACGGCGGGCAGGAATTGCATGTAGCGGCTGCCGACCGTGTTGCGGAAAAAGCGGTAGATCTCCGCACCGCGCCCTTCGCAAAGGCGGTTGACGACGCTCAGGGTGTTGTACTCCACGCCCGTGCGGCGAAACAGGTCGATCGATGCCATCACGCGGGCGAAAGTCGGCTTGCCGCCCTTGGTCAGCCGGAACGCATCGTGGATATCCTCGGGACCGTCGAGCGATACCCCTACCAGGAAATTGTTCTCGCGGAAAAGCTCGCACCACGCCTCGTCGACCAGCGTGGCGTTGGTCTGCAACGTGTTCTCGATACGCTTGCCGTCGGCATATTTGCGCTGGAGCGTCATCGCCCGGCGGTAGAAATCCACCCCTAACAGCAGCGGTTCTCCGCCGTGCCAGCAGAATTGCACGGTCGGCACCTCGTTAGCCTCGATGTACTGGCGGATATAGGTTTCCAACAGTTCGTCGCTCATCACGGCCTGCCGACCGCCGTACTGTACGGCCTTGTCGAGGTAGTAGCAGTAGTGGCAGTCGAGGTTGCAACTCGACCCTGCGGGTTTGAGCATCGTCGCGAAGGCCGCGGGCCCCGCCTGTTTCTCCGCATCGCGGAAGGTGAAGATATCTTTTTGTTTCATCGGTTCGGTGTTTCCCGGCAGCCGGTGCCGAAGGTATTCCGAGGACAAATATACGTTTTTTTGACACGGCATGCGGTCGTTCGCGGAAAATTCCGTAAATTTAACCCTGCAAAACAACCCTGAGGAGTGCACTCGAAGCCCCTCCCTCGGGAGGGGTTGGGGTGGGGTCGGAATTGCGAACGCGGCGGAACGCCGCGAGACATCGACACTCCGAGCGAAATTACGGTCGAAAGACCTCCGGAATGCAAAATTATGTAAAACAGAAAATATGAAACAACTTTTTCTGACGCTGCTGTGCGCCTGCACCGCAACGGGGCTCCGGGCCCAAAGTTTCACCGAATGGCAGGATGCCTCGGTGAACGCTGTAAACCGCCTGCCGATGCGGGCCTCGTTCTTCGCCTACGAATCCCCGGAGGCCGCCCGCACGGGCGACAAATCTTCGTCGGAGCGTTTTCTGACGCTCGACGGAACCTGGAATTTCCTGTGGGTCCGCAACGCCGACCAGCGCCCCGCGGACTTCTTCCGCACGGACTTCGACGACCGCTCGTGGGGCACGATGCCCGTTCCGGGGCTGTGGGAGCTGAACGGCTACGGCGATCCGCAGTACGTCAACATCGGCTATCCGTGGCGCGAACAATTTGCGAACAATCCGCCCTACGTCCCCGTCCGCGAGAACCACGTGGGCTCCTACCGTCGCGAAGTGGAGATTCCGGCGTCGTGGTCGGGACAACGGATCGTCGCGCACTTCGGTTCGGCGACCTCGAACCTCTATCTGTGGGTCAACGGGAAATTCGTCGGTTACAGCGAGGACAGCAAGCTCGAATGCGAATTCGACGTCACGAAATTCGTGAAACCGGGCCGGAACCTCTTCGCCCTGCAAATTTTCCGCTGGTCGGACGGCACCTACCTCGAAGACCAGGACTTCTTCCGCCTCTCGGGACTCGCCCGCGAATCCTATCTTTATGCCCGCGACCGGCGTCGTATCGACGACGTGCGGCTCGACGCGACCCTCTCGGAGAACTACACCCGCGGCAAACTCGGCGTAGAGCTGACGCTTCCCGCCGCGACCAAAGGTTGCACGGCGGAGGTGACGCTCACGGCCCCCGACGGCAAAACCGTGAGTAGCGAAACGACGAAAATATTCGGTACGACCGCCCGTCTCGTGCTCGACGCCGGGCCGGTGCAGCCGTGGTCGGCGGAAATTCCCGCACTTTACGGCGTCACGGTGACCCTGAAAGACCCAGCCGGCAAGCTCGTCGAGACCATTCCCCTGCACACGGGCTTCCGCGAGGTGAAGATCGCGGACGGACAGTTGCTCGTCAACGGACAGCCGGTGCTCATCAAGGGTGCCAACCGCCACGAAATGGATCCCGACGGCGGCTACATCGTCCCGGTAGCGCGGATGATCGAGGATATCCGCATCCTCAAAGAGAACAATTTCAACGCCGTGCGCACGTGCCACTACCCCGACGATCCACGCTGGTACGACCTCTGCGACCGCTACGGCATCTACCTCACGGCCGAGGCGAACATCGAGTCGCACGGCATGGGTTACGGAGAAAAAACGCTGGCAGCCAATCCGCTCTACGCCGCGGCGCATCTGGAACGCAACCAGCGCAACGTGCGGCGCAACGTCAACCATCCGTCGGTGATCGTCTGGTCGCTGGGCAACGAAGCGGGCGACGGGCCTAATTTCGACGCCTGCTACGACTGGGTGAAGGACTTCGACCCTTCGCGCCCGATTCACTACGAACGTGCGATCTACCGCAACGACGGCCGCAATACAGACATCGTATGCCCGATGTACTGGAGCTACGACGAGTGCCGGAGGTACCTCGACGGCAACCCCTCGAAGCCGTTGATCCAATGCGAATACGCCCATGCGATGGGCAACTCGCAGGGCGGATTCCGCGAATATTGGGAGTTGATCCGCCGCTATCCCCGCTACCAGGGCGGCTATATCTGGGATTTCGTAGACCAATCTCTGCGCAAGACGGGTAAGAACGGCGCCATGATCTACGGCTACGGCGGCGACTGGAACCCCTACGATGCCTCGGACTGGAATTTCTGCGACAACGGACTGATCTCGCCCGACCGCGTTCCGAATCCCCACATGCACGAGGTGCGCTACTGGCAGCAGCCGGTGTGGACGACGCTGGGCGAAGACGGCCGGACGCTCTCGATCTTCCACGAAAACTTCTTCCGCCCGCTCGACAACTGCTACCTGCGCTGGACGGTGCTCCGCGACGGCGAGGCCGTACGCAGCGGCATCGTCGCCGACCTGCGCATCGCCCCGCAGCAAACCGCCGCCGTCGTGCTGCCGTTCGACCCCGAAACGCTGCCCGCCGACGGAGAACTGCTGCTCGATGTCGAATACCGGCTCAAGGACGCCGAGCCCCTGCTCGCCCCCGACCACCGCGTAGCCTACCAGCAGTTCACCCTGCGCGAAGATGCTTCGGCCGATCTCACCGTCGCCGAACGCATGGCCGACCGCCACACCCCGCTCGGTCCGCTCACGGTCCGCGACGACGACCGCAACTACCTCGTCGTCGAAAGTCCCGCCGCACGCATCGACTTCCGCCGCACCGACGGCTTCATCACCCGCTACGAGGTCGACGGCCGGGCGCTGCTCGACGCAGGGGCCGTCGTGGAACCCAACTTCTGGCGTGCTCCGACAGACAACGACTTCGGGGCGCAGCTCCACAAAAAGAACCGCGTCTGGGCCGATCCGGGAGTGGTGCTGCGGTCGCTCGACCACACGCTGGAGGACGGCGCGGCCGTCGTCACGGCATGTTACGATCTGGAAAAGGTCGGGGCGCGGCTGACGCTCGAATACCGCATCGACAACGCCGGGGAAATCGCCGTCAGCGAGCGATTCACGGCAGGCGACCGGAAGGATGTTCCCGACATGCTGCGCTTCGGCATGCGCATGCGCATGCCCGCGGCATACGACCGCATCGACTACTACGGCCGCGGCCCGTGGGAGAACTATGCCGACCGCAAGGACGGCGCCCTCGTGGGCCGCTACCGGCAGACCGTCGACGAGCAGTTCTACCCCTACATCCGCCCGCAGGAGACCGGCACGAAGAGCGACATCCGCCGCTGGCGGCAGCACGACATCGCGGGCCGCGGCGTGGAGATCACCGCCTCGGCTCCCTTCTCGGCCTCGGCCCTGCACTATGCCCAGGAGGCTTTGGACGAGGGACTCGCGAAGATGCAGGGTCACTCGCAGGAGATCGAGCCCGACGACGCCGTATGGCTTTGCATCGACAAGGCGCAGGCCGGACTGGGATGCGTCAACTCCTGGGGACAACTGCCCGAACCCGAATACCGGCTGCCCTACGCCGACCGGGAATTCCGCTTCCGGATCGTTCCCGTCAAGTAATCGCGCATACCGGGCCGACGGGCATTTTTCCCGAATCCCGTTACGATCAACGATTTCACCCCTGTCGGAGCAGTTCCGGCAGGGGTGATTTTCAGAATCGGACAAACCGTAGCGCCGACAGCAGAAATACAGGTAACTTCAACTTCCGACGGGCGGTATCCCGCAGTTCGAAACCGATCAGCGGACCGAAACCGGCGACTCGGCCTCCGCTCCTTCCGGAACCGGACCGTCGAACTCCTCGCTGACCCGGCGTGCGAGCAGTCGGCGCAGGAGCGCGTTCGTCGCCTTGAGTTCCTCGTCGAGCATATCGATCTTCGGGCAGCAACCGCGCAGCACCGTCATCGTGGTGGAGAACTTGCCGAAAAGCATCGTGGTCGGCAGACTGTATCCGTGTGCCTTGTGGTAATCGACCAACACGCGCAGCACTGCCGTATAATATTGTCGTTTGGTCTCGCGCATGCGCTGGAGTGCCGGTTCGTAGTCGGGATTGTCGTTCCGCAGCCGGTCGTACATGCGGTTGTACTGCTCCTTGTTGAGATTCTCGCGCTCCTTGTCGCCGAGACGTTTGATCGCCACATATTCGCGGTGGACGGCTTCGTACTCGGGATCAGTACGCAACACCTCGGTGTAGGCGTCGCCAGCCGTGCGCATGGCCTCGCGAAGCGCCGCAATCGCGGGAATCGAGTCGAGTCGCGAAAGGTTGCCCTCGGTCTGCAATTTCATCGCATCGGGAGTGATCCCCTGTTCTTCGATATATCGGAGATAACAATCCCACGTAAGGTAATTCTGTTCGCGCGTGAGCTCCTCGATGCGACTCTGAATGCGGGCGATCTTCGAGTCGAGACTCTCCTCGGCAGCAGCGGGTTGCTGCACCGGAGCGGCGGGGCGTTTGGCTGCGGCCGGAGCGGCCAGAAGCAGCAGCGCGAAGGCGATTTTTGGCCAGGTACGGTTCATAACGGATACTTTTTCGAATTTAACTAAGGTAACTATTTTACACTACATCGGTTTTTCGGACGTTGGCGCACTTAGAACTGTCGTGTATTCGCGGCCCTCGGCCGCGTTTACAAATCTGACCCTCCCCTAAATCCCCTCCTCGGAGGGGACTTTAAGCGCAACTCACAAGTTTATAATTGTTTAAATTCGGTTTAGCGTAAAATTATATATAGTTACTCTCAAAATTATGCAATTCTTGCGATCTTTGCATCTATTGGATGATGAAAAACCGAAAATTCCATAAAATCTGAAAACGGTCCCATGCAACGAGCGACAGAAACGAGCGACGAGGTGCTGTTGGAGCGCTATCGGACTACGGGGCGGATCGAGTATCTGGCAACGCTCTACATGCGCTATGCGGAACTGGTCTACGGCGTCGCGTTGCGCTATCTGCGCAACCGTGCCGATGCCGAAGATGCCGTGATGCAGCTTTTCGAGGAGCTGGCCGGGAAGGTCCGCCGCCACGAAATCCGCTGTTTCCGCACGTGGCTGCATACGGTCGTGCGCAACCATTGCCTCATGGAGCTGCGCCGCGCAGGCAAAATGCCGCCGGGCGAATTTCCGGCCGAACGGGACGAGGAGGCATGGATCGAGACGTTGTGCGACGGCGACCGGCGCGAGCATATCGCCGCGGCGCTCGATGCCTGCCTGGAGCGTCTGCCGGAGCCGCAGCGCCGTGCCATCCGTCTCTTTTTCTACGACGATTGTTCCTATGCCGATATCGCCGCCGCAACGGCATGGCACCTCAAGAGCGTCAAAAGTTATCTCCAGAACGGCAAACGCAACCTGAAAATCTGTCTCGAAAACCGCCTGCGATGAAACTCACGGACTATATCTCGGGCGACCGCCGCGGACGCGGAGCCCACGACCTCGAAATGCAAGCCCTGCGCGATCCGTTCCTGGCCGAGGCGCTCGACGGACTGGAACAACACGGCGAGGAGTTCGCCGCCGTATCGGCCGATCTGCACCGCAGAATCGCTCGGCGGGCGCAGCGAACAGTCCTGCGACGACGTTACCGGCGTGCGGCGACGGCCGCAGCCGCATGCCTGGCCGTTGCGGCCGCGCTGTTCGCCTGGCGGTATGCTCCGCAGGAGGTGACGCCGCCCGAGGCACCTCCGGTGCTGGCCGAAAACCTCCGCCGCGAAACCCCTGCCGACTCGCTACGCAAGGTCGTGCCCGAAACACCGGTCGCATCGCGACCTACCCCCCCCCGACCGTCGCGTCCGATTGCCGTCGAATCCGGCGAGCCGGAGACCTCCGATCCCGAAGACGAAGGATCGTTCGATGATCCGGTCGAGCCGGATACGTGGGACGAAGCCGCAGCCAACAAGGACGATTTCGACAACGTAGTGATCACGGCCTACGGTTCGGGACATTCGTCGCAAACTACGGGATCGATTCATATTCGCGGGACCCGAAATCCGGCCCCGGAGGCTCCGGAGAAGGATGCGTTCAGCCACAGCGCCACGCCCGCGAAATTCCGAAACGGCGGGATCGTCGAATTCCGCAAATGGGTGCAGCGGCGAGTCCGCAAGCCCCAAAAGCCGCTGCCGGACAAGGCTTCGGGACGCGTCGTCGTCTCGTTCGTAGTCGACACCCTGGGCCGCGTGACACAGATCGAGCTGCTTCGGGTGCCCGATCAAGCCCTCGCCGACGAGGCGGTGCGGGTATTGCGGCGGGCACCGCGCTGGAAACCGGCCCGGCAGGGCGACCGGCCGGTGCCCATGAAGTTCGTCACGCCCGTGGATTTTCAATAGACAAGCGCCGCAGCCCGAATCCGGACTGCGGCGCTTTCGACAGACGATCCGCCTACTTGAGATTGGGGTTCAGCGAGCTCCACTCCGCAACGGACGGGATGATACCCATGCCGATCACCTCGTCGCGCATCGTGCAGAGGTGACGGTAGCTCTCGGTCAGCTTGGCGTGCTCCTCGGGAGTACCCTGTACGCGTTTGTAGTGTACGCCTTCGGCGTCGATGCAGCTCTCCATCGCCATCAGGATATGGTCGAATTCATCGTTGTCGACATAAACGCCTGCGGGGTAGGTGAACGGTTTGCCGCCCATGGCTGCGGCGATCATCAGGATCGAAAGATAGGCCGGGCTCTGGAACGACGAGCGGCCGCGCAGGTCGATGATATTCTTACCGCCCTGGATCACACGCTGCTGCAAGGCGCGCCAATCCTCCTCGGGCATCTGCGTGCCGATCAGTTCCGAGAGGGGTTTGCCTGCCACGAGCGTCGTCGAGGCGAAGACGGCCATCTGCTCACCGTGGCCGCCGTAGGTGCGGCAGTTCTGCACCTCGTCGGGCGAAATCTTGAAATATTTGGCCAGCTCCGAGCGCAGACGCGTCGAGTCGAGCGCCGCGAGGGTCGTGACCTGCGAGGGTTTCAGCCCCGAGTAGACCAACGTGACGAGTCCCGTGATGTCGGCCGGGTTGAAGATCACCACCACGTGTTTCACGTCGGGGCAATAGGCTTTGAGGTTCTTGCCGAACTCGGCGGCGATCTCGGTGTTGCCCTTCAGAAGGTCTTCGCGCGTCATGCCCGCCTTGCGTGCGGCACCGCCCGACGAAACCACGTACGAAGCGCCCGTGAGCGCCTCCTCGATGTTCGAGGTCCAGGTGAGGTTCACACCCTCGAAAGCGCAGTGGTAGAGCTCCTCGGCCACGCCCTCCAGGGCCGGGGCGAAGGGGTCGTAGAGGCAGATGTTCGGCGTGAGGTGCATCATCAGCGCCGTCTGCGCCATGTTCGAGCCGATCATGCCGGCCGCTCCCACGATCGTGAGTTTGTCGTTTGTCAAAAATTCCATAATTATTAGGTATTAAAACGTTATTCTATTTCCCGGCGGTTGCGCAGCGCATGGGTGATCGTCAGCTCGTCGACATACTCCAGTTCGTCGCCGAAGCCGATGCCCCGCGCGATCGACGTCACCTTCACCCCCGAATACTCCCGCAAGCGGTTCATCAGGTAGAAGAGCGTCGTTTCGCCCTCGACCGAGGTCGAAATCGCGATGATGACCTCCCGAACGTCCCCGGCGGCAATGCGCTGGCACAGCAGGTCGATCTTCAGGTCCGAGGGCGAAATGCCCTGCATGGGCGAGATCACGCCGCCCAGCACGTGGTACAAACCCTTGTACTGGCGGGTATTCTCGATCGACAGCACGTCGGCGACCTGCTCCACGACGCAGATCGTCGTGCGGTCGCGTTCGTCGTCCGAGCAGATCGGGCAGATCGTATCGTCCGAAAGGTTGTTGCAGCAGGCGCAGTATTTCACCTCGTTGCGGAAACGGTCGATGCTCCGTGTCATGTCGGCCACCGATTCGGGCGGCATGCGCAGCAGGTGCATCGCCAGGCGCAGAGCCGTGCGGTGACCGATGCCGGGGAGTTTCGACAGCTCCGAAACCGCATCCTGCAAAAGTCGGGACATATTGTGGTATAGGTTTCTTTATTGGTTACTCAACCGTAGTGCGGCTCTTGCAGGCAGAAGCCTTGCGGCCTCCGACCCCGCCCTCGGGAGGGGCCTATAGAGTCGTGGCAGGCCCCGCTCGGATCCGCTCATCCGTTCTCCTTTAAATCCGTTCGATGGCCCGCTGCTCGATCCAGCCCTTCTTGCCGTCGGCGATCGTAATCTCGCACCAGTTCTCCAGCTCGCCGGAAATCTCCACGAGCGTACCTTCGTGCAGGACGAACAGGTCCGTGGAAGACTTGTCGGGCGAACTCTTGACCACGGCCGAGGCGTTCATCACGACGGCCTGCGTGTCGTCGAGCATCTCGCGCCGCTCGCCCGCCGCGAACCAGCTCGCAAGCAGGAACACGACTGCGGCGGCCAACGTCGTGTAGAAGCCCGCCTTACGGGGCCGCATCCGTTGAGCGAGCAGGAACAACAGCAGAGCCGTCAGAGCGATCGCCAATGCCGCGAGCGACAGCACGGTCCACGCCGTGCAACTCATCGCGTGGCGGATATCGCGCAGCCATTGCGTGAGGAAGAATTCGGGAATCTGGGCGATGTTGTCTTTCGTGCGGGCCTCCGCGACGCTCAAATTGTAGCGGATATCGTTGCTGCCCGGAGCCTCCCGCAACGCCCGGTGGTAGTAGAGGATGGCTTTGCCGAGGCGATCCTCCTTGAAACAGGCGTTGGCCAGGTTGTAGTAGAGCTTCACGGACGAAAGCCCCTCGTCGAGAATCCGTTCGTAGGTCTCGGTCGCCGTGCGGTAGTCGCCGTTGATGTAGGCCGTATTGGCGAGGTCCCACAACGCCTCGGGCGTAGCGGCTGCCACTGCGTCGGTCGTGGCCGCCACGGGCTGCTGCGCGAGCGAGTCCGCCCCTTCCTGGGCCCGAAGACCCGGAGTGCAGAGCAGCAAAAACAGTATGAAAAGCCGGTATTTCATCGTATTCATCGTTTTATCACCGCTTCGATGCGGGAGATCAGTTCCACACCCTCGGTATAGACGTCGTTCATCTGCGCCGATGCTGCGGGCGAATACTGCGCTTCGTCGCACTGCGAAATGATGGCGGCGAAACGTTGCGTGAGGTCGGCCGCGACGCCGCGCTTGTGCAACTCCTCGCGGACATTCTCCTTGGTGAGGTTCGCCACGGGGATGTTGAACCGATCGCTCATATAGCCCCACAGCGCCCGCAACATCTCCTCGTAGAAGGCGTGGCGGTTCTGCTCCTCCATGAACTTGCGGGCCGCACGGAAGCGTTGCAGCGCGACCTTGTTGGCCCGTTTGCCGCGCACGAAAGCGACGTTCTGCGACTCGCGGATACGTTTGCGCAGCAGGGCGTAGGCCGCCAGGAACGCTACGGCGATCGCACCTAACAGAATCCAATAGATGCCGCTCAGGAACAGGGGCGTACGCGTGCGGTGCAGTTGTGCGGCGCCGAGTTTGATGAAGCGGATGTCCTTGCCGAGCATCTTCACCTCCTCCTTCGACATGCCGCGTCCCTGGACGACGACCGCATCGCCGCTGCCGCCGCGCGTATCGGGGGTGATTTCGAGCGTCAGGGGTTTCGACGAGAGGGTCACGTACTGCATGCGTGCCGGATCGAAGTAGCTGAACTCCACGGGAGCGATGTCGAACGTCCCCTCGGCGCGTGCGATGAAGGGGTATTCGAACTGCCGGTATCCGGAGATGCCCGTCGCCGCGGTGCGGATCGACTCGGTGGTCTTGACGTTATACTGTTCGAACGACTCCGGAAGGTTCAGCTTCGGAGCCTGCACGAACGTAAGGTTGCCCGTGCCCGCGATCTTGACCGTAAAGGTAGCACCCGAATTGGCGGCGAAGCGTTCCGACGGCAGGTCGGCATCCATCGTGAAGCTGCCCACGGCGCCGCTGAAACTTGCCGGAGCGCCGGCGGGCAGCGCCTTGACGTCGATCGTGACGCGCTGGCTCTGGACCTTGCGGCGCACGTTGAGCACCTCGCGGCCGTTGCCGAAGAAGGGATCGACGTGGCGGCTCTGAACGATCACCTGCGCCACGGCCGTGAGCTCCATCGGGTCGATCGTGAGTTTTCCGGCCTGCTGCGGGTAGAGGAGGTATTCGCTCAGCACGTGCGTTTCGTAGACCTTGCCGTTATAGGTCTCGCGCCCCTCGCGGGCGGTGTTGCGGGCGTCGTCGAGGTCCTGCGACCAGAATCCGTTGAACGACGGAGCCGATTCGGGAACGACGTTGACCACCGGAACGCGCGTATAGAGTTTGAAGACGAGGCGCAGCGGTTCGTTTTTGTAGACCGACGTGCGCGAAACGACGGCGCGCAGCAGAATGTCCTCCGCGCCGATGCGTCCCTGTCCGTCGGCCGAGGCTTGCTGCTGGGAGGATTCGGGACGGGTCGAAGGCTGCTGCTGTTGTGCCGCACCGCTCTCCTCCACGACCTCGATGGGCAACGTCTGCGTGCGGTAGACCGTACCGTCGACCGTCGCTTCGGCGGCGCCGATCGTGACGTTGCCCGCAGCGCGGGGCAGCAGCACGAACGTATAGGTGAAGTTGACGCTCTTGGTCATCGATCCGTTGACGATCCGAACCGACGAGCCGCGCGATACGGCGGGTCCGGCCAGCACGTCGAATCCGTCGAACGACGGGGCCTTGAACGAGTCCTCCTCGGGCTCGGCGTTGAGTGCGAACTCCACGCGGAACGGCTCGCCGAGGGCTACCGTCAGCGGCGACGAGGCCTGGAAGGTAACCTTCTCGGCCGCTGCGGCTGCGACGGCCGCGACGACGAGGAGCAACGTCAGCGATAACTTCGTGAAAAAGTCTCTCATGCGGTGTGTGGTAAATGCTTATTCCGATTCCGACGATTTACCGATCGGGCCCCTTCCCGGACGAGGAAGGGGCCGCGTATGACCGTCGTTTTTCCGTTACAACGGAAGTGCCGATGTTTTTAGTGTTTGAAGTCCGCGAAAAAATCGTTGCCCTTGTCATCCACGATGATGAAGGCGGGGAAATTCTCGACGTAAATCTTGCGCACGGCCTCCATGCCCAGTTCGGGGAAGTCGACCACCTCGACCGATTTGATCGAGTTCTTGGCCAGGATGGCGGCCGGACCGCCGATCGAACCGAGGTAGAAACCGCCGTTGTCGCGGCAAGCGTCGGTCACCTGCTGCGAGCGGTTGCCCTTGGCGACCATCACCATCGAACCGCCGTGCTTCTGGAACAGGTCGACGTAGGGGTCCATGCGGCCGGCCGTCGTGGGGCCGAACGAGCCCGACGCCATGCCCTGCGGCGTTTTGGCCGGACCTGCATAATAAACCGGGTGCTTCTTGAAGTACTCCGGCATGGGTTTGCCCTCGTCGAGCATCTGCTTGATGCGGGCGTGGGCGATATCGCGCGCTACGATCAGCGTACCCTTGAGATTCAGACGCGTCTTGATCGGGTATTTGGTCAGAATCTCGCGCACTTTGTCCATGCCCTCATCCAGATCGATATCCACAGCGGGCGACATGGCCGGAGCCTCGGCCGGCAGGAACCGCGCGGGGTTCTTCTCCAGCTCCTCCAGGAAAATACCCTCGGGGGTGATCTTCGCCTTGATGTTGCGGTCGGCCGAGCAGCTTACGCCGATGGCTACGGGACACGATGCGGCGTGGCGCGGCGCGCGGATCACGCGGACGTCGTGCACGAGGTATTTACCGCCGAACTGGGCGCCCACGCCGCTCTTGCGGCAGATGTCGAGCACCTTCTGCTCCCACTCCAGGTCGCGGAAGCAGCGGCCTCCTTCGTTGCCCGAGGTGGGCAGCTCGTCGAGGTATCCGGCCGAAGCCTTCTTCACGGTCGCGAGGCACATTTCGGCCGACGTGCCGCCGATGCAGAGCGCCAGGTGGTAGGGCGGGCAGGCCGACGTGCCGAGGTCGAAGATATGCTGCTGGATGAACTTCGTGAGCGACTCCTCGTTGAGCAGCGCCTTGGTCTGCTGGTAGAGGAAGGTCTTGTTGGCCGAGCCGCCGCCCTTGGTGATGAAGAGGAACTCGTACTCCATGCCGGGCTTGCCGCCGTAGATGTCGATCTGCGCCGGGAGGTTCGTGGCCGAGTTCTTCTCGTCGGTCATGGTGAAGGGCACGACCTGCGAATAGCGCAGGTTGCGCTCCTTGTAGGTGTCGTAGACGCCGCGCGAGATCATCTCGGCGTCGTCGGCGCCCGTCCAGACGTCTTCGCCCTTGTGGCCGATGCAGATGGCCGTACCGGTATCCTGGCAGGTCGGTAGTTCGCCCTCGGCCGCCACGCACTGGTTGAGCAGCATGGTGTAGGCCACGAATTTGTCGTTATCCGTAGCTTCGGGATCGTCGAGGATGTTGCGCAACTTCTGCAAATGGGATGCGCGCAGGTAGAACGACACGTCGTTATAGGCGGCCTTCGCCAGCAGGTGGAGTCCTTCGGGCTCGACCTTCAGTATTTTGCGTCCGTCGCACTCGACGACCTTCACGTAGTCCTTCGTCAACAGACGGTACTGGGTTTTGTCCTCCCCCAGGGGGAACGGCTCCTGATAGATGAAATCTGCCATGATCGTATGTTTTGTTGTTCGTGTTTGCCAATAACTACGCGACAAAAATACAAAAAACTATCCGGAATGCGCAATTATTTTGCCTGAATTGTTATTTCGTTAACAGCCGTGCTGCGCCGTGTTGCGAAATCCGATTTTATGCGATATATTTGCCGGACGGCACCGGGCGATCGGTGCGTGGGGCCCCCCTTTAAATTGGGGGGGCACGGGATTAACTCGGGCGGGGCGGATTCGGAAACACAGCCGGACAAAGTCCCACCCCACCCGAAAAGCGGCCGGGGCAC
>CANPHE010000053.1 GCA_947573795.1 uncultured Alistipes sp.
TTATTGCATCTATATAAAGAACACCCCACTACGGCCGATTACGTAATTCCGCCGGGCGAATTCGCAGAATCACAGCGAAAAAGCCCCGAACCGCACAAACGGTTCGGGGCTGTAACTGCGGATAGCAAACGCTACTCGGTCGCACGCGAAGCGAGGAAGCACTCGATCGTGTTCTCCATCAAGCAACAGATCGTCATGGGACCGACACCGCCCGGCACGGGGGTAATGACCGAGGCCTTGGGCTCGATGGCGGCGTAGTCGACGTCGCCGCACAACTTTCCGGTCTCGGGATCGCGGTTGACGCCCACGTCGATCACCACGGCGCCTTCACGCACCATATCCGCCGTAACGAAACGCGGACGGCCGATGGCGACGACCAGGATATCGGCCCGGCGCGTCACCTCCCCGAGGTCGCGCGTACGGCTGTGCGCCACGGTGACGGTGGCGTTTTCGTCGAGCAGCAGCTTGGCGACGGGGAGTCCCACGATATTGCTGCGGCCGATCACCACGGCTTCGCGGCCGGCGATCTCCACACCCGCGGTCTTCAGCATCTTGATGATTCCCTTCGGGGTGCAGGGCAACGTGCAGGGCTGCTTCTGCCACAGCGCCGCGACATTGAGCGGGTGAAACCCGTCGACGTCCTTCGCCCGGTCGATCGCGGCGATCACCCGGTCCTCGTCGATATGTTTGGGCAGCGGCAACTGCACCAGAATGCCGTCCACTTCCGGATCGGTATTGAGTTGCGCGATGATCTCCAGCAACTCGGCTTCGGAAATCGTCGCGGGTTTGCGGATCGTCGTGTTGCGGATTCCTACCTCGGCCGAAGCCTTGGCTTTGCCCGTGACGTAGGAGACGCTGCCGGGGTCCTCGCCCACGAGGATCACGACCAAATGGGGCACACGCCCGTACTGTGCGGGAAAGGTCTTCACCCGCTCCGCCATGTCGGCCTTCAGTCGGGCCGAAAGTTCTTTTCCGCTAATGATTGTCGCCATTGTATTGTCGTTTGTCGTTAGTTGCTTGGGTTGCATTCACCGGGATATCAGTCGTCGAGGGCCCAGTGGCCGATATCGGTGCGGTGGAAAAGGTTGTCGCAGTCGATGCGTGCCACGTCGGCCAACGCCGCGGCACGCGCCTCGGAGAGCGTCGCACCCCGTCCTACGACGAAGAGCACCCGCCCTCCGGCCGTCACGATCCGATCGCCGTCGCATTTCGTACCCATGTGATAGACCGGACAGCTCACGGCGTCGAGGCCCTTGATCTCGGCGCCCTTCTCGTAACTTCCGGGATAGCCTTTCGACGCCAGGACGATGCCCAGCGTCGCGAAATCGTGCCACTCCAGCTGCGCATCGCCGCCGTCGGCCACGGCGCAGAAGATATCGACGATATCGCTCTTGAGGCGCGGCAACACCACTTCGGTCTCGGGATCGCCGAAACGGGCGTTGAACTCGATCACCTGAATGCCTTGCGGGGTCTTCATCAGACCGCCGTACAGCACGCCCCGGAAGGGGCACCCCTCGGCGACCATCGCGTCGGCCACGGGCTGCATGATATGCTCCAGGGCATAACGACGATCCTCCTCCGTGATGAAGGGCAGCGGCGAGTAGGCGCCCATACCGCCCGTGTTGGGACCCTTGTCGCCGTCGTAGGCCCGCTTGTGGTCCTGCGCCAGGACCATCGGCCATACGCGGTGCCCCGAGACGAAGCACATGAACGAGAATTCGGGACCTTCGAGGTAATCCTCGACCACGACTTTGCCGGCGCCGAACTTGTCGTCGAGCAGCATATCTTTGAGTGCGGCATCGGCCTCCTCCATCGAGGCGGCGATCACTACGCCCTTGCCTGCGGCCAGTCCGTCGTATTTCAGCACGGCGGGCAGCGGTCGCCCGGCCACGTATTCGCGGGCAGCTTCATAGTCGGTGAAGGCGCGGAACCCGGCCGTCGGAATGGCATATTTGGCCATCAGCTCCTTGGCGAACTCCTTCGACGACTCGATGCGCGCCGCGGCCTGCGTGGGACCGAAAATTCGTAATCCGGCTTCCCGGAAGCAGTCCACGACACCGGCCGCCAGCGCCACTTCGGGACCTACGACCGTCAGGGCGATATCGTTCTCGCGAGCGAAGTCGCGCAGCCGTTCGACTTCGGTTTCCCGAATCGCTACGCACTCCGCCTGGCGGGCGATACCCGCATTGCCGGGAGCGCAAAAAATCTTGTCGACCTGCGGCGAACGCGACAGGGCATCCACAACGGCGTGCTCACGGCCGCCGGAACCGATAACCAATACTTGCATGATGGGATATGGAATTTTTGGGTGTCAACGTCGCAAAGTTACGAAATATTTCGGCACCCGCAAAGGCCCGGACGCAGCAAAGAGCATCCCGCGGCCGACAAATGCCGCAGGCGGTCCGAGAGCATACGGAAAGCGGCCCGACGTCGTGTCGGACCGCTTCCGGATCAATACCCGACCGGATATCGTTTACTCCAACCGGACGATCTCGCCCGTCGCGCGGCTCCGGTCGGCGGCATAGCAGATGCGGTGGCTCTCGATCGAGGCTTCGATCGAGGTCAGCAGCCGGTACGAGGGATCGTTCACCGCACGGAGGAAATCCTCCACCAGGCGCAGGTCCGCCCCGGCGTGGAACGGCTTACCGAGCGTCTCGGTGAAATCGTAAATACGTTCGTATCCCGTGCGGAAGCGGCGGATGCGCAGGCGGCGTTCGTCGCCGTCGATCTCGCCGCCCGTCATGCGGATGCAGGTTTTGCGAAAGTCGTCCATCGTGAAGACATCCATCGTCAGGCTGATGGTCGAGAGGTCCTCCAGTTCCATGGCCACGATCTGATGGTCCGCGACATCGTTGTCGCAACGATAGACGCAGCGGCCGTACAATCCCGTGCGCAGCTCTTCGAGAATCGCATCGTCGAGCGTCTGTCCTTCGCGGACGTCGAAGTTGGCGATCCAGTCGCGGCGTTCGTAGTAGAGGTTGCGTGCCGAAAAGGGGCATCCCGGCTCTACGCCGCAATCGATACACCGCGCAGCACTCCCCGCGGGAGCATTCTCCTCGCGGAACCAGCGCAGAGCCCCGAACGACGACACCTTGCGGCACCGTTTGCCCGTCAGCCACACCAGGAAGTCGATATCGTGGCAGCATTTGGCCAGCAGAATCGGGTTCGAATCGCGCTCGTTGCGGAACAGTCCGCGCACATAGCTGTGCGTAGCACGGTCCAACCCCACCGACACGGTATGGTTCACCGAGATGATTTCGCCCATGTCGCCCGAGGCGACCACTTCGCGAATCTTCTCGAAATAGGGATGATAGCGCAGTACGTGGCATACGCCCACGCGCACACCGTATTCGCGGGCCAGGCGGGCGATCTCCAGACACTCGCTCAGACGTTGCGCGATGGGTTTTTCGAGCAGCACGTGGTAACCCGCGCGAATCGCCTTGACGGCCGGATCGTAGTGTGCGTCGTCGGGCGTGGTAATCAGCACGGCATCGGCACAGCGCGGTGCGGCGAAGAAGTCGTCGTAATGCGCATAGCAATATTTTTCGTCGAGGCCGAAGCTGCGGGCGAAACTTCGGCGACGCAGTTCGTTGGTCTCGACGACGGCAGCGAGCTGCAACCGCTCGGGGTTGCGACGCGCGTATTCGAGGTATTTCGTAGCCCGGTTTCCGGCGCCGATCACGGCGAAAAGGACCGGACGTGAGGTATTCGGATCAGTTTTCATGCGAAGATACGGCAGTTGTTTCGGCCGCCGCGGCAGCCGACTTGCGCTCGGTACGCTCTGCGAGCCGGATACTCAGTTCGTAGAGCCAGTAGAGCGGAATAATCACTAAAACGAGGCTGAAGATATCGGGCGGCGTGATGATCGCCGCGATCACCAACAGCACGACGAAGGCATGACGGCGGTAGCGGCGCAGGAACGCCGACGAGACCAGCCCCATGCGGGTAAGGAAGTAAACCACGAGCGGCAGTTGGAACACCAGCGCCGAGGCCACCGAGGCGACCATCACCGTCGACAGGTATTGCCCCACGTCGATCATGTTGACGATCGACGAGCTCGCCTGGTAGTTGATGAAGAAGCTCACCGACAGCGGCACGATGACGAAATAGCCGAAAAGCAGCCCCACGAAAAAGAAGGTCGAGACCCAGAAGACGAAGCGGTGCGTCGCCGCGATTTCGCGCTCGGTGAGCGCCGGTTTGACGAAACGCCAGAACTCCCACAGCACGTAGGGCATGGCCAGGACCAGTCCCGTGACGAAGGAGACCTTCATGTGCAAATTGAACTGCCCCGCCAGCGAGGTATTGATGACCCGGAAATCGAGATTCGCCACATCGAACGCATCGGTATTGACCGCCAGCGACAGCCCCGACCAGGAGTTGATCCACTCGCAGGCCGACTGCATGGCATATCCCATCCAGAGCAGCAGACGGTTGGTCGGGAACCCGGCGCTCTTGGGGCCGAACAGCACCGTATCGATGAGAAATCCCTTCAACAGGAATGCCGCCACGCCGATGACGACGACCGCCGCCGCACCGCGCACCAAATGGGGGCGCAACGCAGCGAAATGTTCCCAGAACTCCATTTCCGTATCGGTAGCTCGATCGTGTTTCTCCATATACGACTTGACACAATTCAGCGATTCGCCCCTTATTTCTCAGAGGGCTTATATACGATTTTACCCTTACCGGTTTCCCGACTCGAATTCCACATAAGATCGCCGAGGTCTCGCACCATTTATCAATTTACCGTTCCTAAATCCCACCCGAGGTAGGGGCTTCGGATGCAACCCGCAAGGTTACCGGGGCAAAAATACGGTATGGGGCGAATTGCCTATAAATACCATTCCTATTCGTTCGCCGCCCCCGCTAAAAGCGGAATTTTAGGGGGCGTGCTTTCGCGCGTCATCGGTCCCCGGTATTTGCAGTCCCGGAACGATGCATTGCAGACAGCGTCGTGCACAAAACAACCCGGCAACGGACTCCGTCGCCGCGAAAACGCACCCTATCGGGTATACGGACTACTCTTTTTCCGCCTCGGATTTCTTCTCCGGAGCGCTCGATTTCTTCTCCTCGGCCGAATAATCGGTATTCATGGCATCCTTGAACTCCTTGACGCCGCGACCTACGCCGCGCATCAGCTCGGGAATTTTCGCGCCGCCGAACAGCAGCAGCACGATGAAAGCGATGATGATGATCTGACCGTATCCGATCACACAGGGAATAAACATAACTTCTCGGTTTAAATTTTCCGATAAATATACGGACTTTTCACCGTATCGCAAAAAAAATCGCCGATCCGCACGCAAATCACGGATCGGCGATATTTTTTACCGCCGGTTTCGAGCTTTGGTAGCCGGCAGCTCCTTGACCCGAATATTCCGGAACATAATTCCGGGGCCGTGACCCAGCAGACCGATATGGCCGCTCTCGTTGAACAGACCCGGGTGATTCCGGTGATCGACCGTGTAAGGGTTCTCCTTACCGCCGTCGGGCGCCACGTTATGGCCTTTGCAGGCCTCGCGAATATTGCCGTCGAGGATCACCTCGCCGTTCACCGTGACGGTGATATGATCGCCCTCGGCGCGGATCTCCTCCACGTTCCACGTGCCGCGCTCGGGGAATACCACGCGCTTGGCCGGAATCACGCCGTAGACCGAACCGTGCTGCTGATGCACTTTGAGGTTCTTGTACATCGGAGCGTCGTGGTCCAAGACCTGAATCTCCATGCCGTGATAGGCGGCATCGACGCCCATCGGCGTGCGGATGCCGATACCGTTGTTCACGCCCTCGCGGTCGAATGCGAATTCGAAGCGCAGCACGAAGTTGCCGTACTCCTTGATCGTATAGAGGTTGCCCGAACCGCCGTACTGCGCCGTGACGTAGATCGTACCGTCCTTGGGGATATAGTTGGTCTTGTTACCCGTCCATTTGTCCATCGAGAGTCCGTCGAAGAGCACTTCGAAGCCCTCTTTGCGCTCCTCGTCCGAAAGCTCGTAACGAGCGATGGCGGCATATTTGGCCAGCAGACCCGTGATCTCGTCCACGGCATACCCCGCATCGGCATCCGACTTCGCCTGCTCGGCATAGACCTTGCGGGCCTTCTCCAGAGCCTCGACGGCGATGTCACCGCCCTCGCCCGCATGCTTCGCCGCGATGGTCTTCACGGCATCCGCCGCCGCAGCTGCCGTAGCGGCATCATCGAGGTAGGGAAGCGCCAGCTCCAGGCCCGGCAGCGCATACGTCGCGGCAAGGCCTTTGAGCAATTTCGATTTCGTAGCGGCACCGACATTCGCATTCAGGCCCTTGGCATAGTAGGGAACGCGTTTGTCGCGCGGCTCCACCCGTCCCGCCAGTTCGCCGTAACGAGCGATCGCGGCATCGGCATATTCGGGACGGCTCTCCGCAAGGGCATACAGCACATCCGGCATACGGGGATTCTCCACCGTAAGCAGCGCCTCGAAAGCCGTCTTATCGCCCTGCTGCGCAGCCTCGGTCAACACATCCACCGCAGCGTCGGCACCCGTCCAGCCCAGCACCGCATAGTACCGCGACGCATTCTTATAGGTCGCTACGGCGTCATAACGTTTTTCCGCATCGACACCCTTCAACGTCGCGATCAACGCACGCTGGACCGTCGGCACGCGATCCACCGAAACGGCGTTCATCAACTGCGCGACACGGGCTCCGTCCTGCGACGTCACCACGTTCGGAAGCGCCGCATAGGCGGCATCCGCCGTCGCAGCATCCTCCAGCAATCCAAAGACCTTATCCGAGCACTTCACGCGGCGCGCCGAAGCGAGTTCCAGACCCGAGATACGGACCTCCGGGCGATCGCTCTCCAACAGGCCGACGACCGCGGTCGCGATACCGTCGGGATAGACCAGCAGCGCACGCATCGCAGCGTCGCGCCGAGGACCCGCCAGCGCCTCGACCAACGCCGCGAGGTTCTCCTCGCCGCCCAGGCGGCCCGCAGCGTCGATGGCAGCTGCGGCGACAACCGCATCCGCATCGTTCACATAACGGGCTACGGTCGCACGCTCCGATTCGGCCTTGCGGTCGCCCAGCCATTTCAAAATCTGCGCACGGCCCTCCGCATCGCAGCCCTTGAGCAGCTGCGCGATGCGTGCGAAAGTCGCAGCGTCCGCCGCCGGAACGGCATCCAGCGCGGCATAACGATACTGCGCAGGACCCTTTTTCAGCGCCGCGGCGATATCGCCGAAGCTCTTGTCGAATCCCTGGGCTTCGACCAGCATCCGAAGGCCCGCACCGCGAACCATCGTATTGCCGCACTTCAGAAGCCCCTTCGCGCTCTTCGCCGCAGCGGCCGGGTTCTCCGACACGCGGCGCTCTACGAGGCGCAGGTAATTTTCGGTAGCCTTCGTAGCCTCGTCGCCGTAGCCGGCCTTCTTCGCGGCCGCGGCAAGCACCTGCTCGCCCTCGGCACCGCCGCACGTCGCCAAAGCGGTATTTACCGACTTCGCGAGGTCGGCATCTCCCTCGGCGAGCCACTTCAGCAGCAGCTCCTCGGCCTGAGGCATTCCCTTCGCAGCATAGGCATTGCAAAGGCTCTGTTTCAACGCTTTATTGCGGGCATCCGCACCCAGTTTCAACAGGGCGGATTCCGAACCCGGAATCGACGTCAGGGCACGCACCGCATGATCCGCCAGGTAGTCGTCCCCGGCATAGGCCGCAATGGCGTCCGCCTCCGCAGCCGTACCGCACTGTCCCAGGAGCGACAGCACGAAGGCGCAATTCGCCTTGTCCGAACATTTGCCGAGCGACTGCACGAGGCCCTTGCGGACACCGGCAAGCACGTCCGCCCCGCAAGCCGGGGAGGTCGCATAAGCCACCAGACCGCTCAGGGCATATTCCGTAGCGGCATTCTTGCCCTCAGCAGCGGGTACCAGCAGCCCTACGAGCGACTCGACGCCCTGCGAGCCCGTCGAGGCCAGCTCTTGCATCGTACCCGCGAACACATCCTGCGTCTGGGCGGGCAATTGGGCCAGGCAGTCCGCAACGATCGTCTCCGTGCTGCGCTGGCGTCCATCCTGCGAAAACGCTTCCCGGGAACCGAGCAGCGCGATCGCCAACAGTAAGATATGGATTTTTTTCATCTTCTTTTTCGGTTTTCGGGATCATCACATCTGCCAGCCACCGCGCATCGGTTGTTCGATCAAGCGGTTGGCGGCATCGTCATCGATAAACAACTGTTTCTCGGGATCGAACTTCAGGTCGCGGTTCAGACGCAGCGCGCAGGTACCCATATTGACGAGCGTACAGCTCCGGTGACCTTTCTGCTCGTCCAGCGCGAAGCGGCGGCGCGTACGCACGCACTCCAGGAAGTCCGTCTGCTGGGGCTCCGGATCGGGAAGTTCCGCGAGTTTCTCCATCACGTCGGGAATCGTACACTCGAAGCCCTTGTAAACCTTGCCCAGAGGGCCTTCGATATAGGGCACCTTGCCCTGGCTCTCGTAACCCTCGCCTTCCAGAACGATCTGGCAGCCGTCCGCATAGGTGTAGACGATCTTGCGCCAGATACCTACGGCATCCGGATGCTGCTCCGGGGCGTCGATCTCGACCTTCACCGGCGAGGTATCGTCCTTGCCCAGCAAGTACTGCACGGGGTCCATGTAGTGCTGGCCCATATCGGCCAGACCGCCGCCGTCGTAATCCCAGTATCCGCGGAAAGTCTGGTGCACGCGGTGCTTGTTATAGGGTTTGTAGGGAGCCGGACCCAGCCACATGTCGTAATCGAGTTCCGAGGGAACCGTCTCCGGTTGCAGGTTCTCCTTGCCGGTCCAGAAGAATTTCCACGCGAAGCCCGTGGCGCCCGAGATCGTGACCTTCAGAGGCCAGCCCAGCATACCGCTGTCGATCAGTTTCTTCAGCGGCTCGACCGTGGTACCCAGGCCGTAGAACGTATCTTTGAAGCGGAACCAGGTGTTCAACCGGAAAATACGGTTATTGCGCGCGACGGCTTCCGCGACGCGGCGGCTCTCGCCGATCGTACGCGTCATGGGTTTCTCGCACCAGATATCCTTGCCCGCGCGTGCGGCATCCATACACATGATGCCATGCCAGTGAGGCGGAGTGGCGATATGGACGATATCGACGTTCGGGTCGTTGATGAGGTCGCGATAGTCGTGATAAGCGGCCAATTTCTGACCGAATTTCTTCTCGCCCAGAGCCAGGGCCTTGTTCAGGTGTCCCTGGTCCACGTCGCAGACCGAAATCAGCCGGCAGGCATCCGAACTGTTGAAATGGTAGCCGCTGCGGCCGATGCCGCCCACGCCGATGATACCCTTCGTCAGCTGGTCGCTCGGTGCCGTGAACCCCGGTCCGCCCAGCACCTTTCGCGGCAGGATCGTCAACAGCGCCATGCCGCCAAGGCTCTGCAAAAATTGTCGCCTCGTTGTCTTTTTCATATCTAAAATGAAGTAGGTCGGTTAGTTAAAGATTCGTCAGTCGGATATTGCGCCACTGCACCTTGATACCGCCGCCATCGTGGATCTGCAAAGCGATGCGGCCCTGTGCGGCGCCGATCTTGGCATCGGTGATGTCGACCATCTCCTCGCCGTTGAGCCACGTTTGCACCCGGTCGCCCTCGACGCGCAGGCGCAGCGTGTTCCACTCGCCGGGCTTGAGGATATTCTCCTTCTCGTCGGGAATCTGGACCAGCCAGCCGCGGCCGTAGGATTCGTAGATACCGGCCGTGTCGTAGCCCTTCGGAGCCACTTCGCACTGCCAGCCGTGGACCTTCACCGGCGGCTCAACGAACGAACGGAAGAAGACGCCCGAGTTACCGTTGGCCAGCTGTTTGAATTCGAGCGTAAGATCGAAATCGTCGTAGTATTCGCGCGTAGCGAGGTAACCGTATTTCTTGTCGGGACCGCTCTCGCAGACGAGCAGACCCTCCTTGTCGACATACCATTTCTCCGTGCCGTAAGCCTCCCAGCCCGTCAGATCGACGCCGTTGAACAACTCGATCTCCTTGCCGGCCTTGCGGGGCAGCTCCTTGATCTTCAGATTGCGGAACGAAGCCGGATAACCGTGGTCCTGCAAGCAGATCACGCCGCGGCGCGCCAGTCCGTATTCGGGAGCCGTCTCCCACTTGCCGCTGTTCTTGCGGGCGAACCAGTCGTCGGTATAGGCCTCGAATTCGAGGATCTTCTTGCCGTTGAGCCAGTGCTCCACGTGACCGTTGTCGCAGACGATGCGCGAATTGTTCCACTCGCCCTGCGGATTGACCTGCATAGCCGCAGCATCGGGCAGGTGCATGGCGTAGTCCACGCCGAGTTTCTGCCACTCTTCGAGCTTCGTCGGGGCGTTCTGGGCCTCCCAACCCTCGTTATCGATAAGCTGGTATTCGGGACCCGTGACATAAGGTACGGCGAAATAGGGGTCCTCGACCACGTGGTAGAGCATTCCGCTGTTTCCGCCGTAAGAAAGTTTCCAATCCCAATCGATGATGAAGTTTTCGTATTGCTTTTTCGTTACGATATAACCCGAAAGATCGCTTCCGCTTCCGTAAGCCTGGATGCAACCGTCGACGACATGCCAGGGCTGCGTAAGCGAATCGCCGTTGAAGTCCTTCCACTGGTCGAGCGTCTTACCGTCGAAAAGGAGCTGCCATCCGTCGGCTATCTCCGCATCGGTCAGCACATTCTGACGAGGAGAGCACCCCTGTGCCGACATCAAAAAAGCTCCGCAAACACCGGAAAGCAGAGCCATTCGTGTAAATCGAATCATAAGTTCAGGTTTTTAAAAGGTGAATAACTTTTGTTTCACATCACAAAACAGGGGACTTTCGTTTACAAAAATAATCTTTTTTTCATTAAGAACCTAATCGGAAACAATCTTTCGTACCTCAACTCCGTAAATTCGGATATCCGCCCCCGGTTAATCGTTATACAGACACGAAATTTTCCGGGAACCCTTATTATTATAGGAAACTATCTACGACCTCAGACCGCCCCGGGTTCCCGGCCGTCATTGCGCTCGGGATGGCGGCCGTTGGCTCGCGCCTTTAACCTCCTCGTTAAAGCGGGTTTTTCGGGGGAAACGGCCGTTCATCGTTCTTTTGAGCGTATCTGCTCCCGGAATCGGCTGCTCTCAGCGACAACGAACGAGGGCAATCGAGCCTCTACAGCTAAAGCGGCACGCCCTAAAACCCCTCCGCGATCAAACTTGCAAATGCACCGTCCCGAGCGAATCAGATAACAAGATGGAGGTCATCGGATTGAATATACCCACAAACGGAAAATCCGATACCGGATACTCAGGAAATAACGCAAACAAGGGCCGTCTACGATGTAGACGACCCTTGCGGAATTCGTATTCAAGAGAGAGACGCGCCCGGACCCGACATAGCTACGGTCCGTAAGTCCGACCTCCCCGTCCGGAGCCTTTCCGTTACTCGGCAGCCTCCTCGGCAGCCGGAATCTCGGCCTGCGGCATGGCTGCGGAGGCTTCATTCTCCAACAGGCGCTCCTGCAAAGCCTTGGCGTCCTTCGAAATCTCCGAACTTCCGGCGGAAACCTGTCCCCGATCCATGGCGAGCGTCGCTGCGAGGCTCAGCACGACGATCGCGATAGCCATCGCCCAGGTGAACTTTTCGAGCATGTTCGTCGTTTCGCGTACGCCCATGACCTGGTTCGACGCACCGAAGTTGGCGGCCATGCCGCTCTTGGGGCTCTGCACCAATACCGCGAGGATCACCAGAACGCTCGCGATGAGAATCAGAGCAATGCAAATCGTGTATAACATATCGTTAAATTTTTAATTAGTTGCTGTTTCCTGCGTTTCCGCGGCCTTCGATTTCGCCCCAACGGTCGATATCCCGCCACTCTGTGCCTCCCCTATCCTTTTTCAGACAGCACCGAGGCCGAACGCATCAATCGGATCGCTTTCAATTATCGTTTTTCTATTTCGGCAATCAACTCGGCAAAGTAAACACTTTTTTCGGGATTTAGCAAACTTAATCGACGATAAATCGCTACGGCGCGGTCACGAAGCCCCTGCGCGAGGTAAATCGCCGCCAAATCTTCGCTCACGACCTCGTCCTCCTCGTCCAACTGCGCTTCGGTGCGCACCTCGCCTTCGGGCTCCCCCTCGCCCGCGACGATGCGCAAATCCTCCTCGCACAGAAAACGATCGATCACCTCGTCGGCGCTCACCGTCGTGAGGGCCGCGACGTCGACCGCCTCCCGCACAAGCGAACTCTCGGCCCGCCAGGGCCGCACGATCTCCGCACGCGGATCGGCTTGGCCCGTCGCGGCGGCCCGCAGGATGCGCGCCGGGGCGAACCAGGGATAACGGGCCAGCAACTCCGCCGCCGTCTGTGCCGCAGCTTGCAGCTCCTCGCCGCTCCGCCGGCAGAGCGGCTGTTGGCAGAACACGTTTTTCGGATCTCTCATCGCGGGTCTACCAATTGGAGGCCGAAGCCTGGAAAATATCGGTCACGAGTTTGTCGACGATCTCGGGAATAAGCGTTCCCGAAGCCTCCGTCAACGGAATCGAAGTATCGTAATCCTCGAACTGCGTGAAGGTCTTGTTCCACGACGCCTTCTCGTCGAGAGCGTTGGTAAAACGCACCTTGATGCTGATGGTCAGTCGGTTCAACACGGCCTGGTCGGTGTTTCCGGCACCCGACACGGCGGCGGTGGTCGAGGTGTAGTTCGTAATCTCGCCTTCGAACGCGAAGTCGCCGCCCTCCTCCACCTGCATCAGGCGCGTGCGGCGCGAGAAAATGTCGACCAGGGCATCGGTCAGCGTCGACGACAGAATCGGGTCGACCATCGTGGCGTTGTTCGGGAAATAGGCCACCGAAAAGGTCTTGGCATCGGGCGGAATCGAGGCACCCGAGAGCGAATATTTGATCTGCACGCCGCAGCCCGCGGGCACCACGAGCGCCGCGAGCAGCAGAAGGCCTGCGATCCGGGAGTAAAATCGTCTCATCGTTTCGTATCTGGCGGGCTATTCGATGCCCAGTTCCTTGATTTTACGGTAAAGCGTACGCTCGGACATGAACAGCTCGGCCGCCGCCTCGCGCCGTCGTCCGTTGTGACGGCGCAGGGCCCGGACGATCTGCTCGCGCTGAATGTCGGCCTTGGTACGCCCCTGCGGCGGAAGGTCCGTAACATCCTCGCTCTCGGCGTAAACGGGTGCCGGAGCACCGTAGTCGCCACTTGTCCCCGCCGGACGATACGTCGCGGCATATCCGCCCGCATCGGGCATCGTCTCCTGCGCGAAATGCTCCGCACCGGCCGCATAGCCCTCCGAAACATATCCCGCATCGGTACGACCGAAATCCGCAACTGCATGCGGACCGTGCGACGGCAGCAGCGCCCGCACGTCGGAGGTTCCCGCAGCAGTACGGTACGCGCCCGTGTTCTGCATCAGTTCGGCCATCATGCGTTTGAGGTCGTTGATATCCGAACGCATGTCGAAAAGCACCTTGTAGAGCAATTCGCGTTCGGTCGAGGCCGAAGCCGCATCCTCCGGACGCACGGCACCCGCCGGCGCCGGAGCTCCCGCATGCTGATCGGGAAGATACTTCGCCAGCACCTCGGGGGTGATGAGCCGGGTCTGCTCGATGGCCGAAATCTGCTCGGCGACGTTTTTCAGCTGGCGGACATTGCCCCGCCAGTAGTAGTTCATGAGCATTTGCCGTGCCGCGTCGTCGAGCGTAACGGGCGGCATGCGGTATTGCGTGGCGACCTCCGAGGCGAAGCGACGGAAGAGCAGCGGAATATCCTGCGGCCGTTCGCGCAACGCCGGAACGACGACGGGCACCGTCGCCAGCCGGTAGTAGAGGTCCTCGCGGAAGCGTCCCGACGCGATGGCGGCCGGGAGGTCGACGTTCGTCGCCGCGACGACGCGCACGTCGGTCTTCTGCACCTTCGACGACCCCACGCGCATGTATTCGCCCGTTTGCAGCACGCGCAGCAGGCGCGCCTGCGTGGGGAGAGGCAGCTCGGCCGCCTCGTCCAGGAAGATCGTGCCCCCGTCGGCCTCCTCGAAATAGCCCTTGCGGGCTTCGAGCGCACCGGTGAAAGAGCCCTTTTCGTGGCCGAAAAGTTCCGAATCGATCGTTCCCTCGGGAATCGCCGCACAGTTCACGGCGATATATTTATTGTGTTTGCGGGCCGAATAGGCGTGTATGACCTGCGGAAAAAACTCCTTGCCCACGCCGCTCTCGCCCGTCACGAGCACCGTCAGATCGGTCGGCGCCACACGCAAAGCCACCTCCAGCGCCCGGTCCATGGATTCCGAGGTGCCGATGATGCCGAAGCGTTGTTTGACTGTCGTGATGTCCGTCATGGTTCGGTAGAATTTTGAATGAAAGCGCCCTCCGTCAACGTTCCGCGGCGGTTCCGTCCATCTGCGGCGACTCCTCGCCCTGAGGCTGCGGCACTTCGATGATCTGTGCCGACTCGGCCTGTTTCTCCCGCATTTCGCGGTACCACCCGAAAAGCATCGCCGCAAGAGCCATCGCCGCCGCGACGATGGCGATGCGGATGAACCAGTCGCCCCGACGCGGACGCGGAGGACGATCTACATAGGAGTAGGCATCGGTCGTCTTCGGAGGGCGTCCGTAGCGCAGACCGCGGACCGAAGGATCGGGCTGCATCTTGGCCGAGGGCGAAACGTAAGGCTCCGAAAAGGCCGTTTTCACCGCCTCGGCGACCCGTTCGGGCTGCACGTGGGCGCGCGCCGCGGAGGGCGCAAGCGCCGGTTTCGGACCCGGATTCTCCGAACCGCCCTCCCCGACCGGTTTCGCAGCGGACGAGGTCGCAGGATCGTACGTGAACGCGATCGTGCCGTTGGGACCGGGGTGCATCACCCCGAATCCGGCCATGCGGTACTCCGATCCGTGCTGCACGGCATGACGGATTTCGAAGACGAACCGGTCGATTTCGCCCGCCGCCTCGAGTTCGCTCATCCCGCGCTCGCGCAGCAGGCCGCGCAGCAGGCCGTCGTCGCGTCTCAGAAGTTCGGAAAAGAGCACGCTGCGGCCCGCCTCCTTCACGACGAAAGCGCCGAGCTGGGGGACGACAAGCCGTTTATGTTCGGTGAGATATTGCGATATGACAGTAATCAGCACGGTTGAAATTGCTTTAAATCCGGTTCAAAAATACCGCTTTTTACGGGAAATAGCAAAAACTTGCCCCGATAATTCAAAATAATCGAGCGAAGTGTTGGACGATCGAAAAATATTCGCCTACTTTGCATCCGCATACTCGAAGAAATCCGCGCGAGCTACTTTGCTCCGAAATTTGCAATGTAGCGAAGCCGGATCGACGAACCACCATACGAAGCGCCTTATGAAAGACAAGTACATCGACCTGATCGAGCAATCGTTCGACTTCCCGCAAGACGAGTTCACGGTAGAGGATTTCGAGCTGAATTTCCACGATATTCCGCTCATGGAACTCATCAAACAATACGGAACACCGCTCAAGATCACCTACCTGCCGAAGATTTCCCAGCAGATCAACCGCGCCAAACGCATGTTCAACGTAGCGATGGCGAAGGTCGATTACAAGGGTTCCTATAACTATTGCTACTGCACCAAGTCGAGTCATTTTTCATTCGTACTGGAGGAGGCTCTCAAGAACGATATCCACCTCGAAACCTCCTCGGCCTACGACATCCATATCATCAATGCGCTTTACGACGGCGGCGTAATCGACAAGGACCGTTACATCATCTGCAACGGATTCAAGCGTCCCCAATACGTCGAGAACATCGCCCAACTGGTCAATGCGGGATTCACCAACACGATCCCCGTGCTGGATAACAAGGAGGAACTCAACCTCTTCGAGGATGCTTTCACCAAGAAATGCCAGGTCGGCATCCGCATCGCCTGCGAGGAGGAGCCCAAGTTCGACTTCTACACCTC
>CANPHE010000054.1 GCA_947573795.1 uncultured Alistipes sp.
AGCACAACCTTGCCAAGGTTGGGGTCGCGAGTTCGAGTCTCGTTTTCCGCTCAGAGTCCAAAGCAACAACAGGACAAAATCAAGACAAACCCTTTGAAACGATGTTTCAGAGGGTTTTTTCATACCTTCTCCCCAGACATCACAGGACACCGAAAAGCCATTTCCGGACAGGTTAGTGTCCCGAAAGTGTCCCACTCTGCGGAGTGAACCTAAAAGTGGGACACTTTGGAGATAACAGGTGGGACACTTGTGCTTGTTACTCACTGAGAGATAGTCCATTGCCAAGAGTAAACTGTTTCGATTCGGTTTACCTAATCTTAAATTAAAGACAGGTAAACAATTATGAAAAGCACATTCAGAATCCTATTCCTTGCGAGGTGGGAGTTACAGAAAGAAAATGGCCAAGTACCGCTCTGCGTCCGAATTACCATTGATGGCGAGCGTGTGAAGTTTAGCCTCAAAAGCGAGGTGTCTGGAAAAATCTGGGATCCAAAATCTGGCAGAGCAAAAGGCCAGACTAAAGAAGCTCTTCAACTCAACCGCTATCTCGACAGCATCAAAGGTCAGATGATAACCCATTACCACCGTCTCTGCGAAGCTAATGAAGTGGTAACGGCAACGATGGTGCGTGATGCTTTCCTCGGCACGGATGTCAAGAACAACACCTCCTTACTGTGTTCGAGGAATTCAACGACCGGCAAGAAAAACTTATCGGCATTGACCTGGCCCAGTCTACATTCAACAAATATGACCTGACCTACCGGCGACTCAAAGAGTTCATAAAAGTCAAGATGCGGAAAAATGACATCCTGCTTTGCCAGGTGGATCGCAATTTTGTGATGGACTTCGAGGCTTACCTGAAAATCGAATATAAACTCGATACCAACTCATCGGAGAAGTTGATGCGGATTTTCAAGCGCATCACAACCATGTGTTTCAAGAACGGCTAAATGCCCAAAGATCCGTTCTGCAACCACAAACTTAAAAAGGTCAAGAAAGACCGCGGCTACCTCACGAAGTCTGAACTGGAAAAGATTATCGATTTCAAACCCGACAATAAACGTCTCGAAAAAGTCCGCGATATATTTCTGTTCTGTTGCTTTACTGGCTTTGATTATTCCACGACTGCTGCCCTGGCGGAAAAGAATATCGTTACGGATGACGAAGGTTCTCTGTGGATCGAAACTCACCGTATCAAGACCGGGACTCCATCGAAAGTAAAACTGCTCGACATTCCATTATTCATACTGAAGAAGTACGAACTCAGGCGGGACGGCAACTTCCTACTGCCTGTAATGAGCAATGCGAAATACAATCTATACCTCAAGGAGATCGCCTCAATCTGTGGAATCGAGAAACGCGTCACCTCGCACCTTGCCCGGCACACATTCGCCACTACCGTTACTTATGCCAATGGTGTCTCCATTGAATCCATCAGCAAAATGCTCGGTCATACGAAACTCAGTACGACACAAATCTATGCTCGTATCGTCGATAAGACGGTGAGTAATGAGATGGATAAATTGGCAGAAAAATTACTAGATACAAAATTCTGTGCGAATTTATAAACTAAGTTTTTAATAGCAACGGCAAAGAAATATAAGATTTCTTTGCCGTTGCTATTTTTTAGAATCACTAAACCAATTCTAAACCCAATCACTTTTAGGGTAGATATACTTCTCGAGTGGCCTTCTATTCTTTTTACATAATTCAGAAAAATAGAGAATATCCGATACATATTTCAACAATGATAAACTTTTCAGAAAATTTACCTTATTTCCAAAGTCAATATCTGTTCCATGAATAATCTCATGTCTGTTCAAATCAGATGGATATGTGCGAAGTCGAGAATAATGCACGAAAATAGGACAGTCATGTAAAATCGGCGTTATGAATACCTTAAAATAATCATCCTGCACATCAAGTAAATCATTGACTATACTTGGAATATACTCCTTGTTCTCATTCTTTCTTTTGAGGAAAAAGTGTTTGTTAAGATTATCTTTGCAAATCCAATCGACTTGTACTAAAATTCCTATAATTGCTAATTCATAATGGCCTCTTTTATAGCTGCTCATTATTTGTGTTGAAATAAGATTTTTTCTTTTGGGGTGTCTTTCACAAAGTTCTTTGATGATTTCTTTGAGATTTGTTTCGTAATAGTTCGCTATTTCTATGTCAAGTGCGTTTATACTTTCTCCATCCACATTTGTTTCAAGTATTTCCGGGAAATATCGATTTGAATCCATTTCCATGAACCACCCGTTGTTAGCAATTACTCTTAAATTATGCGGGTAAAACTCATTTAGTCGAGCCAAGGCTTTATTTTTTATTGAACTTTCCAATGATCTAATTTGATTGGCAGTCAGTTTATCTCTCTTTCTGGACTTACTGTATTTGAAATAAAAATGTTCCTCTCCACACATCTTATCATACTGGATTAGATCAAGATATTCAAACCAGTCATCTATGTTTACCTCCATATCCGGATGCAGATATCTTAAATATACACCTTTACACATGATACTCCTGCCAGAACAACACTTTGATATAGCTTGAGGGGTAACATGCAAAAGCTCAGCAAGAGTTTTGGCTGATCTACAAAGTCCGGTTAGTCTTCTCCATTCATTAAACACAAGAACTCGTTTAGTTCTTTTTGATTTTTCGTTTTTCAATCTCCGGTATTTTGATATTAAATCCTCGAATCTTTTCCAGATAGCATTCACCGTTTTAAAAGGCAATGCAACCCGTGATGTAGTCTTACATGTTTTGTATATTGATAGCACTCATAATTACCAAGAAAGCTTTGGCAATTGATGATTAATTATTTAGAACCAAGGCGAAAACAATCAATGCTGATAGGGAATATTTTTGGCTCGTATGTGAGACAAACTTTAAGTATTTGGCCTTAATGCTTTTATAATTCTAATCTAACTCTTATAGATTAATGTTACTTAATACGACTTAATACTTAATTATCAAGTTGTTAGCAACAATCGGCTTTGTGTGCTGTTAGCCAGCATGTTACTAAAATCCACACTCCGTGTTTTTTGGCAGCTGACTTCCATGAAAAATGTACACAATCTTGGTCGTTTTTGGTCATTCTTTTTCAAAAATACAAACTTTTTTTGAGAAAATACGATCATTCAACTTTTGTAATTCCTAATTAATCACCAATCACTTACAAATTTATCCATTATCAGCATTAGTCCTTTTATCATTGTATTTTTCTCCGGATTTTTGGTTTCGGTATTAATCCTAAATCAAAAATTCGATCATTATGTTTTCAATTATCATCAAGGGAGAACGCAATCTCCAAGACATCGAACTGGTTAAACTAACGATTGTGTTTTACAAAACAGGTTATCCGCGAGTTCCGAAAGTTCTCTACATAACGGGGCCATATTCAGATTGGCAGAAAGACAAACAATGCTTTGTTCCAAACTCGGCGGAGAACATTTCCAAAAACAGGTTACTTCAAAAGGAGAAACTGAAATATCTAAAGATTGCCGAGAAATGGGAATACTCCGGAAAGAATTGGATTCCTATCGAACTTGCACATTGCTTCGATAAAAAGAACGGAGTATTGGATAAATACACTTCCGTAAGTGAGATTATAAAACAAATCGAAAAAGAGACTGCAGAACAAACAAGAATCCGCAACGGAAGGGAATTTGACAACCGACGTAACGCAAGAACATTTCAATATCTGCACAATTGCCTGGAACGCTTTACACTGTCAAAATATCGAAAGACATTTTTAAATTATTTATTCCGGGATATTACCGAAAAATTTATTGAAGATTTTATCATCTATTCAAAACGCGAAGGAGCAAAGAATGGAAATCGGGGTGGAGTGTTTTATAAACTTCATATGCTCTATAAGATCGTTGAATACGCCCAGAAGAAAAAATTATACAACGTGAATTTGGGAGCATTCGATAAGTTTAAAACTTACATGAAAGAATCGCCGGTCGTGACCAAAGCCGTTTCGCATGAAATAATAATGAAGATAGAGCAAGTCGATAGAAGCATTTTGAAGAAATGCGAACACCTTTATCTCGATCTGTTCCTGTTCAGTTACTATGCCGGTGGAATGTCGGGAATAGACATCTGTTATCTCGAACGGCATATGATTAACGGCGACAGCCTTAAGTATGAACGTATTAAAACTGATAAGATATGCAGGGTTATTTTGACAGAGAAAGCGTTGGCGTTAATCGAGAAATACAAACCACTCGCCTATATGAACTACCTGTTCCCAATATTCAAACTAAAGAATATGTCGCAGCATAAAATGTATACCAGGGTAAATTACACAACCCGTATGGTTGCCGAAACGTTGCGGAAAATTTGTGCCGAGCTCGGCATCAATCATCACATCACCTGGAGTACGGCTCGCAGCAGTTTCATCTGCAAAATGCTTGATGAAGGCTATCATGTCTACCAAGTTGCCGAAATGACAGGCAATTCACCAATGGCCATATACAAGCATTACTATGGGATAACAGATAAAGAAAAAATAAGCCTAATGATGAATAATATGTTTTGATAGACCTTGTGTATTAATATTATGTAAGCCTATTTCATATTATTTCAAAGTATTTGGCTATATTTGTAAATAGCTGCATTATAATAATAGTAAGGAGCATCAATGATTAAAATATAACAAATAATTATATGGGCGAATATTCTAAAAGAGTAGGTGAAGTTGGTGAGTCTGTTGTTGCGGACTTATTACGTTTGCTTGGCTGGCAAAATATAATGAGGAATGAGGATATCGACAGTATTGATACTGACTTCAGAAAGAAAACAAATGGTGTTGATGGGTATTATCATTACAATAATCCAATGATTAGTAATACTATTGAAAATGTTATTTACTCGTGTAAATATAGTACTTCGCCGTACCCTACATCACAGGCACAAATTGTAAACACATTTAAAAGCTATTATACAGATCTTGCTAAGGCCATAGAATCATTTAAGAAATCAATATTGAAACAAAAAACTTGTGAGGGATATGAGTTTATAGATAATTGTTTTGATCGAGGAGTATTGTTTTGGTTAAATAATTCTAACGATAGAGATAAAGACCTTATAACCAAGCTCGGTAAGATTGAATTAACGACTGAAACCAACCACGATGGCATATTTTTGGTTGATAATAAAAGGGCCGAATTCTTATATAACGCAATGAGCTATGCTTTAGCTGCTTATAGAGGTTACGACATTGACTTCATCTACTTCATTAATGGCTTGAACTTGGCTGATACAAATTTGCGAAATGGGAAAATAATGCCGGTTGAATACATTAATTCCAGCATCTTGCCACTACGCCTTAGTAAAGAAAAGGAAACAATGGTTATGTTGTTTACAATAGACGACTTCGATGAAAATGACTTGATGAAATATTTTGGAATTGCAAATAAGATTGGTTGTAATACTCAAGGTTCAACGGTAATATGCTTCCCGAACTACCTTGAGACAGAGCACAAAACAATAGTAGAAGCTAAAAAACGAATTTTCCAAGAGCCGTCATTTACCACTAATCTCCATATTGTAAATTATAATCAGCCTCTCTTAAGATAAAATCTATGGAAAAATTAGATATTAATAAGCAAGTTCCTTATGGAGCCTCATTGCAAGAGGTATTGGATCACCCATCTCTCAATGAGTCCAAAATCAAATATTTTCTGAGATTTAAAGGAGTCTTCATCGAGAATAGTAAACCAAATGATACTTATCCAATTTTATTGTCGACGCTCATTTCTCCCAATGAATTTGAGTATATAAAAGAACACATAAGAACTAAAGAAGCAAACCAAAAGATACAGTCTCGTACTATCGAATGGCATGATAGAAGAGATTTGATAGAAATCGTTCCGGATAGCATTGACTTAAAAAAAATGGTTGAAGAGTCTGGTGCTCGTTATAAAGTCATCAAACAAACCAACTTTGCTACTGTCGATGGAGATCGCAATAAAGTTAAAATGACATTTAAATGTGAAACAAACAACTACAACTCGGGATGGTATAGAACGAAAAATGAATATGACGGAGAAATATTAGTTGAAAAAACTGGAGAAGGCGATGAAGCTTATCTTCGAATGATTTATACATCTCCGGAAACTATGAATATTGCAGATATTGGCGTCAAATATTTAGCAAAAGAATTCAAAGATAAAAAATACACTAAACCAGATAAGGATATAGAAAGAATCTTGTATGGTAATTTCACTAATGAAGAGAGAGTTTCTTTCTTTATGAGTCTTACAGGAGCAAATGACGTATTTACATTTCAACGATTTACCAATGTCGATATTGCTCCTGATAAAACAAAAGACCTCCCTGCAGAAGTTCATAAATTAATGACTGGAAATGTTAACAGTCTTAATATAGATGGCGAAAATCTTCATGAGAACTTTCTGCTTAGGGAAAGAGAAAATCATCAATTTGTTGAATTGGCTGATATTGAGGCACGATATGATTTCTCATATCACGTAGCAGAAGGAAGTTGTATTGTAAGATTCGGATTTAGTAAATACTTAAAAAAACGTCTACACAACATAGAGTTCTCCATAGACATATCGTCAATAAGCCTTAAAGATGAATATCAACATCTTAACAAGGAGAAAATAAGATCTTATCTTCTACAAGAGTTTGAGAAGTTTAAAACGGAAAAGTATAACCAGATAAAGAAACAAAGGGAATAAATATGTCCGCATTCGATTTTACCGAAATAGAATTTCATAAAATAATTACTCACCATATAGGAAATAAATTGAGAGATGAAGGATACCTTTTATCCTCTGATATATCAGCCATTGATGGGGCAACTACAGAAATATTATTAAAATATTTCATTCTACCATTAAAACAGGAAGAATTATTTACATTTACCCATCCTGTAAACATTGAAATGAATGAAATATATGCATTAGCATCGGATTTATTTGCTCGGCATGAGCTAGCATTTATTGAAACATCACAAAGTATTGCAAAGTTGTTATATGAAAATTCTCAACATCCCAAGATTAAAGAGGGCGAATTTAATGTTGTGTATTTCAGGAACGTGTGTTATAATGGCACCTACACTGATGCAATAGGATTGTTTAAATCCGAGACTTCTGTTCCTTTTTTGAAGATGAACGGAAAAGATAACCATTATTTTATAAACCATGATTATGGTTTTGATGTGAAAGGAATTGACAAAGGATGCCTAATTCTTAATGCAAACCAGGATAATGGTTATATAGTATTAATTCTAGATAATGCTAATAAGTTTGGAGAAACACGCTATTGGAAAGATGCTTTTTTAAATGTAAAGCCATTGAGCGATGACTATTTTCAAACAAATGAATTTTTAACTATTACTAAGCAATTTGTTTCTAAAGAGTTATTAAAGGATGAGTACAACATAGACAAAGCTGATCAAATTGATTTGTTGAACAGGTCGGTAGATTATTTCAAATCTCATGATACTTTTGATCGGCTTGATTTTGAGAATACAATTTTTCAAAACGACGAAGTTATTGAATCTTTCAGGCGATTTGATGATGTGTATCGTGAAAATAAGCAGATTGAATTAAATAATCAATTCGATATTTCAGCTAAAGCCGTGAAGAAACAGGCACGTGCTTTTAAAAGTGTTCTAAAACTGGATAAGAATTTTCATATATACATTCACGGCGATAGAAATATGATAGAACAAGGAATTGATAATGATGGTCGTAAGTTTTATAAAATATATTATCAAGAAGAAAACTAAGGAAATCATAATATCTTCTCCACTTCATCTAACCTTACTTCATCAATCGACACTATCCTTAAGGGCGTTTAATTATAGGATAGAAAATGGAGGTCATAACAATTGAATCAAGAGCTTTTAAGCAACTAATGGATAAACTGGAGGCGTTGTCGGAATACGTTTATTCGATGGAGCCCTCTGTCGAGAACGAAGATGAAAATTGGGTAGGGAGTCAGGATATCTGCCGGTTTCTGAAGATCAGCGAACGAACACTGCAACGACTGCGAGCAAACGGTAAGATTACTTACTCCTGCATGGGTGGGAAGTATTATTACCAGATTGGTCAGATTAGAAAATTGCTCCGGGCACACATCATAAAGAGTAACGACGAATGTTTACAGGATTTGATAGCACATCACAAAAAATAAAACTATATTTGCATTAGTAAACCGAAGAAAAGCAGTTTCCGAAAGGGTAAAATCCTATCAGGAAATGGTTTGCAAAAATGTCCCCGCCGGTGTCCCATTTTGGAAAAACAACCCGGCGAATCAAAGGGAAGTCATTGATGAGCAAAACATAAGGAAGACGTAGGTCAGACTCCCGTTTTCCGCTCAAAAATAAAAGGACAGCTAAAAGGCTGTCCTTTTTGCATTTTAGGATAACAAAACTTGACACGAGCCCCACTTCCAGGGATCGAGGCTGTCAACAAATAATCGTGAAATCACCCGCAAGAAGCGGGAGCCGTTTCCACTCAAAAAGCCGATAATCCATTGATTACCGGCTTTACTTCTTATCGGTTTCAGAAAATCGATTTGCCGAGAGACGACCGCTGTCCGATCAACGCCCCGACACGGCGGCGTCTTTCGCTCGTTTGGCCATCGCCGAAGCAAATACGAAATCGTTGAGTTCGCGATTGTCGGCATACAGGATTTCGTCCTTCGTCCCCTCCCACCATTTGCGTCCCTGGTGGATATAGACGATCTTTTCGCCGATCTCCATCACGGAGTTCATATCGTGGGTATTGATGATCGTCGTGATGTTGTATTCGCGCGTGATCTCGTGGATCAGATTGTCGATGACGATCGAGGTCTGCGGATCGAGCCCCGAGTTGGGTTCGTCGCAAAAGAGGTATTTGGGATTTAGCACGATCGCCCGCGCGATGGCCACGCGTTTTATCATACCGCCCGACAGCTCTGCCGGATAGAGATGGTTGACATTCTCGAGCCGCACGCGTTGCAGACAGAAGTTCACCCGTTCGAGCTTTTCGGCCTCGGACTGCGACGTAAAGAGGTCGAGCGGCAATTTTACGTTCTCCTCGACCGACGAGGAGTCGAGCAGTGCGCCACCCTGGAAGATCATGCCGATATCCTTGCGGATGGCCTTGCGTTCGCGGAATCCCAAGGCGGTGAAATCCACGTCGTCGTACATCACCCGGCCCGAATCGACCTCGTGCAGTCCGACCAGACTTTTCAGCAGCACGGTTTTGCCCGAACCGCTGCGCCCGATGATGAGGTTCGTTTTTCCGGTCTCGAATTCGACCGACACGTCGTCGAGCACCGTGCGGCCCTCGAACGACTTGACGATATGTTCGGCGCGTATCATATGAGAAGAATCTGCGTAAGCATGAGGTTGAAAATCATGATGACCACCGAGCTCACCACCACGGCGCGCGTCGAAGCAGCACCCACTTCGAGCGAATTGCCCTTGGCGTAATAACCGTAAAAGGCCGAGATCGAGGTGATGATGTAGGCGAAAACCGCCGTCTTGATGAGCGAGTAGGTGATCGAATAGGGACGGAAATCCATCAACAGTCCCTCCACGTAATCGGCCGGGATCATGATACCCGTGAGGTAGGCGATCATCCAACCGCCGAGAATGCCGATCAGGATCGAAAGAATCGTCAGGAAGGGAAAGAAAACGACGCCGGCGACGATTTTCGGAAGAATGAGGTACGACGCCGAATTGACGCCCATGATCTCCAAGGCATCGATCTGCTCGGTGATGCGCATCGTGCCGATCTCCGAGGCGATCGACGATCCGACCTTACCGGCCAGGATCAACGCCACGACCGTCGAGGAGAACTCCAGGATCATCGTCTCGCGCGTGGCGTAGCCCACCAGCGAGCGGGGAATGAAGGGCGAATCAAGGTTGATGCACATCTGCAAGGTGATGACGGCGCCGATGAATACCGAGATGATGGCCGTGAGGCCGATCGAATCGAGTCCCAGCGACTCCATTTCGTAGATGATGCGGCGGCGGTAGATGGAGGCCTTCTCCGGACGGGAAAAAACCTTGCCCATCAGGATGAAATAACGGCCTATCAATTCGAAAATCTTCAACATGGTCGCACGGTTTAGCGCTCCTTCGTCTCCTCGAATTCCACGTAGTCGCCCACGTCGCTCGATACCCGTTTTTCGGGAGTCTCCGAAGTTTTGTAAATCCTCACCTCACCCTCGTCGGAGGTCGTGCGCCGCTGCTGCTGCCCGAAGGGGCCTTGCGGACCGAATCCTGCGCCGAACTGCTGCTCCATCTGCCGGCGGGCCCGGGCGATCTTCCAGCGGAATACCAACCCCAGCACCGCGACCAACAACACGAGGCCCAGCAGGGCATAGAGGATAAAGGCGGCTATGCCCTTCAGCATCCACGGAGCGAATATCGCCAGCAAAAGAATGATAAGCACCGTGAGCGGATTGCGCTGCACGAAACTCACCAGGGAGTCTATGAGAATGGTCAGAAATTTCATCGTCGTAGTTTTCTTTCAGGTTTTGCGCCATCGGCTTGCAGCCCTTTCTTCCGGAGCGCGTCGCTTGCGGCGGAACGCTGCATTTGCGAAACGGCCTCCCTTATCGGGAAACCTTCGGATCGGGCCCGCGACAAACCGAGTCGTCTGTTTTCTTCGTTCGCGACCGTTGCTTTATCGCTCCGCACGGTGCCAAAGCGACGATCGCAATCGGTTCTATGCTCCACAAAGGTAGGGAAAAATACGCGTTTTTCAATTAAATGTCGTAAATTTGATGCCGTATTCCTGCGTCCCGAACCGCCGGGAGCCGGAAGTCGACCGACACAGCTGCAAAAACGACGCCCGTCGGGACACGAACGACAATACCGTATTAACCGCATAATTCAAACCGAAAGTACATGTTGACCTCCCTTACCGCCGTTTCGCCCATCGACGGCCGCTACCGCAAGGCTACCGAGCCGCTGGCCACCTATTTCTCCGAACAAGCACTGATCCGCTACCGCGTACGTGTCGAGGTGGAATATTTCATCGCCCTGTGCGAGCTGCCGCTGCCGCAGCTGGCCGATTTCGATCCGGCACGCTTCGACGACCTGCGGGCCGTATACCGCGACTTCACCGAGGCCGACGCAGCCCGCGTGAAGGAGATCGAGGCCACGACGAACCACGACGTGAAGGCCGTCGAATACCTCATCAAAGAGAAGATGGACGCCCTCGGACTGGAGCGTTTCAAGGAGTTCATCCATTTCGGACTCACCTCGCAGGATATCAACAACACGGCCATCCCCCTGACGCTCAAGGAGGCGCTCGCCGAAGTCTACTACCCTGCCGTCGCAAGCATCCGCGACCGTCTCGCAGCCTTCGCCGAGGAGTGGCGCGATGTCCCGATGCTGGCCCGCACCCACGGACAGCCCGCCTCGCCCACGTCGCTCGGCAAGGAGTTCATGGTCTATGTCGAGCGGCTCGACAAGCAGGTGGCCCTGCTGCGCGGGCTCGACGTTCCGGCCAAGTTCGGCGGTGCGACGGGTAATTTCAACGCCCACCATGCCGCCTACCCCGCCTACGACTGGGTGGCTTTCGCCAACCGCTTCGTCGGCGAGCGGCTGGGGCTCTGCCGCTCGCAGTATACCACGCAGATCGAGCACTACGACAACCTGGCCGCGATCTTCGACAACCTCAAGCGCATCGACACGATCCTGATCGACCTGGCGCGCGACATGTGGATGTATATCTCGTCGGAGTATTTCAAACAGCGGATCAAGGCCGGAGAGGTCGGATCGAGCGCCATGCCCCACAAGGTCAATCCGATCGATTTCGAGAATGCCGAGGGTAACCTGGGCATCGCCAATGCCGTCTACGAGCATCTGTCGGCCAAACTGCCCCTCTCGCGTCTGCAACGCGACCTGACCGACTCGACGGTCCTGCGCAACATCGGTGTGCCGATGGCCCATGCGCTGATCGCCCTGCGTTCGCTCACGAAGGGCCTGGACAAGGTGCTGCTCAACCGCGAGGCGATCGACCGCGACCTGGAGGCCAACTGGGCCGTCGTGGCCGAGGGCATTCAGACGATCCTGCGCCGCGAGGGATATCCGAAACCCTACGAGGCGCTCAAAGCCCTGACGCGCACCAACACCCACGTCACCGCCGAGACGATCGCAGACTTCATCGAGACGCTCGACGTCTCCCCGGCCGTGAAAGCGGAGCTGCACGCCCTTTCGCCCGCGACCTATACGGGCGTATTCCGATAGACGTACCCAAGATACGGGCGGACCGCACAGCCGCCGACAACGAGGACTACCGGTTGTTCGTCCCACACGACACCCGAGCCGGTAGCCGACAAACGCACAGCGCCGGATTGTCTTCTGTGAGACAGGATTTCGAAGGGAGGATCGGACACACCGATGCAGCTGAATCGCCGAGAGCACGACGAACGACGGCCGGATTCGTCCGGCCAGTCGTTCGGACCGGGCCGACAACAAGGCAACACCCAACTTTAATCCATATCACACATGAAAAAACTAATCGGTTTATTAGCAACCGTCGCATTGGGTTTTGCGACGGGTTGCGAGAATGTTTATGACGACTCGGAACTGCGCGGCAGTGTCGACGATCTCAAAGACCGGGTCGAAAACCTGGAGACGCAAGTGCGGACGATGAATGCCGACATTGCGACGATCCGGTCTATCGTCGCGGCCTTGCAACAACGAATCGACGTATTGCGCGTCGAACCCACCTTGACCGGGTATCGCATCTATTTCACCGACGGTACCGTTATCGACCTGAACCACGGTACGAACGGCAAAGACGGAGAGAACGGCAAGGACGGAGCCGACGGCAAGGACGGCGTAAACGGTAAAGATGGTGCCGACGGCAAAGACGGAGTAAACGGCAAAGACGGAGCCGACGGCAAAGACGGCGTAAACGGTAAAGATGGTGCCGACGGCAAAGACGGCGTAAACGGTAAAGACGGAGCCGACGGCAAAGATGGCGTAAATGGTAAAGATGGTGTCGATGGCAAGGATGCCCCTGTGATCGGCGTAAAGAAAGATACGGACGGTATTTATTACTGGACCCTTACGACGAACGGACACACCGCATGGCTTCTCGACGACCAGGGCAACAAACTCCGCGTCACGGGCCGCGACGGCACACAGGGGGGGGGAAATCCGACGCCTCTGCTGGGCATCGACGCCCAGGGTTACTGGACGGTAAGCTACGACGGCGGTAAGACCTCGACCCGCATCACCGATACGAACGGCAATCCCGTGAAAGCAACCGGCGACACGCAATCCGTAATCGCGAGCGTCACTCAGGACGACGCCTGCGTCTACATCACGCTCGCCGACGGCACGGTCATCACCCTGCCCAAGACGGCAAAATTCGACCTCGTTTTCGCCCAACAGGAAGGACTGGTATGCGAACCGGGCAGCAGTGTGCAAATCGCCTACACGATCGTCGGAGGCGACTCCGAAACCGTCGTCGAATGCATCGGCAAGGAGGGTTGGATGGCCGAGGTCGAGCCCCAAAGCCCGGAGAAAGGCCATATCGCAGTCACCGCGCCGACGGGCCGCAGCAACGGTAAAGTGTTGGTTTTCGCCAGCTCGGGAGCCGGACAGACGGTGATGAAATCGCTGACATTCGGCGCCGGAATTCTGACCGGTATCGCCGATGCCTATCAAATCAAGCCTGCGGGCGGCAAGCTGTCGATCCGCGTGACGACCAATCTCGACTACACGGTCCATGTGGACGACGACGCGGCGCAGTGGATCGCCGTGACGGTCACGCGCGCCGAATTGCGCAACGAAACGCTGACCGTCACCGTGCAGCCCAATGCATCGGAAACGGAGCGTACCGGCTACTTCGAACTTCGCGGTGCACAGGGCACGATGCTCCAGCGCGTAGAGGTGATCCAAACTCCAAAGGCGCAACCGATCAAGGGCGATATCGAATTCGCCGACGCGACGGTCAAAGCGGCCTGCGTCGCCAAGTTCGACACCGACGGCGACGGCGAGGTCTCCTATGCCGAAGCCGCGGCAGTGACGAAAATAGAACATATTTTTTCAGACGCTCAAAAAAAGAAAATCATTTCATTCGACGAATTGCAATACTTCACTTCGTTGAAATCCATCCATAGCACTTTTTCCGGTTGTACTTCGTTACGCTCAGTAGTCCTCCCGGAAGGATTGCTCCAAATAGGAGGTAATGTCTTCAATCAATGTACTCATCTCCAATCGATTCGCATACCAGATTCCGTACAAGAGATCTACGATCAGGCATTCTATAATTGTACTATGCTCGCTGAAATCCAGCTACCGAAAAGCCTTATGAGCATCAACCGGGAGGCATTCTCCGGATGCCGCAGTATCATGGAACTCGATCTGCCCGAACTGGTGAGTAGCATTAGAGGTCGTGCATTCGAAAATTGCGAAAAACTACAGCGAATAACAATACCGGATGGGGTATTCGAAATAGAATACAATACTTTTGCCGGATGCAGCAGCCTATCCGAGGTCATTCTTCCACGAATGCTACGAACAATTGAACAAGCAGCATTTCAAAATTGCAAGAATCTTACGAAAATATCGCTTCCGCAGTCGGTCACACAGATCAGTGCCCAAGTATTCGAGAATTGCAGCAGTTTAACCCAAATTGATTTGCCGCGTAAACTTCAGTCAATAGATTTCTCCACATTCTCCGGTTGCAGCAATTTAAAGTCGATCATACTTCCCGAAGCAATAAGCAAAATACCGAATTATTTATTTGCGAATTGTCTATCATTGTCTAAAGTCGAAATACTGGGAACAATAAACCTCATCGACTATGATGCATTCAAGAATTGCAGCGCTTTGGAGTCCCTTGATCTGCCTGAAGGAATTACATGGATTCGCAGCGAAGCATTCCGGGGCTGTTCCGGTCTGGCATCGTTCGTATTGCCTCGTTCGGTCAAAGAAATCGAGAAATACGCTTTTGCCGATTGTCCAAAACTGCCGGAGCAGGACCTTTCGCAGGTCACCGAGATCGGTGAATACGCATTTGCAGGTTGTCTGCAATGGAAACGCGCCGTACTGCCCCGATGGAGCACGGTAAAAGCGGGATTGTTCCAGGGATGCAGCAATCTGAGCGAAATAACGATCCCGACAAGCGTTACGACGATCGGAAATGCGGCATTCGACGGATGTTCGTCGTTGAAGACAATCGTTATTCCCGCCGGAGTAACCAGCATAGGAAGTTCGGCCTTCAAAAACTGCACGACCCTTACGAAAGTTGTGATCCCGAAATTAGTCGCCAAACTGGCGGACGATACATTCAACGGCTGCACGAAATTAGAGTCCGTAGAACTTCCCGAAGGGTTGACCGCCACGGGAGGAAACCGGGTTTTCGCCGGATGCACGGCATTGAAAAGCATTCGGCTGCCGGGATCGATGACTGACGCAGGAGCCTTGACCTTCATGGACTGCACGGCTCTGACCGACGTATATTGCGCAGCGCCTACACCACCGAAAACCGTAACAGGATCGAGCAATTCCTTCCTCAACACGCCGCAAAAACGGCTGTTCGTACCGAAGGGATCGGCCGAAGCCTATAAAACCTCGGGGGCCTGGGCCGGATTCGAATCGATTACGGAGCAGGATTTCTGATCGCGGAGCAGCCTGTTCGACAGCCGCACCACAGCCGACACGCCGGGCGGGGCGGCCGGCGGTAACGCTGGGGCCCCCCAGATCGGGCGGCAGAACCAACACAAAAAAA
>CANPHE010000055.1 GCA_947573795.1 uncultured Alistipes sp.
AAAAATTATGGTTTTGTTTTTTATCCGGGGCGGGGGGGGGCCCCCGGTGGGGGGGGGGGGGGCGCACCCCCCCCCCGGGTGTTCTTCGCAACGGCCCGGCCGGGCCGTTGCGAAGACTTTCCGAAGACCTCGGTGCCGCGGTGCGCGTTTTCACCGGATTCAACGAAGACCGATTCCGGCGAGGAACCATGCGGCCTCCTCCTCCGTTAGGCCCTGGCGTTTGAGTACGGCGGGCAGATCGGCATAGGCCTTCCGGAAGTTGCCGACCAGCTCCGGGATGCGTTCGGGGGCGTACTCCACGGACTCGGAGAGCGACCCCATCGGGCCGAACTCGTCGGTGTAGATGAAGCGCCACGACTGCTCCCAGGGCTTTTTCGCCACGAGGTATTTGAGCTCCTCCATCATGCGGGATACGCGCCGTGCAGCGGCGTAGACGCCGTTGAAGTCGACCTTCGCATCGTCGTATTCGATGCGCACGACCTTCTCCGCCGCGCAATCCGTTTCGGGAATCTCCACGACGAGCGCGAATTCCTCACCGTCGTACGACCAGTCGGCCGATCGGCCGTTTACCGTCACCGAAACCGGTGCGGCCGAAGCGAGGACCTTCACCGCGAATCGGCGCGTCGCGGGCATCTCGCGGTACGAACCGGTCCGTTTCCCGACCGTGACTGTCAGCGAATTGCCTTCGCGTACGGATTTCAGAGGCGTAAGCGCGAATTCCGCGGCATAGTGCTTGTCGTCGCCGTTGTCTTCGTACATCGAGAATTCGCCGCAGCCGCCCGGGAAGACGGTCAGCACGACCTTCTCGTCGTTCGCGTTCAGGTTCTTCACCGTATCGTCGTAGGTCGGCAACACGGCTCCGGCCTTGACGTAAATCGGATATTCGTCCAGCGCGAAGGTGCGCTCCACGACGCGGCCGCCGTCGAGCATCGTTCCGGTCTGCCATTCGTACCACTGTCCCTCGGGCAGCCAGATTTTCAGCGTCGTGTATCCCTTTTCGCCCGGTGCGGTGATCGGCGCCACGAGAATCTGGTCGCCGAACAGGTATTGGTTGCGGAAGGCATAAGCCTCGGAGGCTTCCGGGTAATCGTAATACATCGGCCGGCAGAGGGAGAGACCCTCGTCGTAGGCCTTGCGGGCCATGGCGTAGGTGTAGGGGGCCAGTGCGTAGCGCTGGCGGATGATGCGGCGCAGGATGTCGGCATGCTCCGGAGCGAAGTTCCAGACCTCCTTTTTCATGCCGGCGCCTTTCGCCGAGTGCGTGCGCATGACGGGGCTCAGGGCGCCGAACTGCATCCAGCGGATGTAGAGTTCGGGGTCGATGCGGTCGGCCATGTGGTGTCCGCCGATGTCGTGGCTCCAGTAGCCGTAGAGGACGTTCGAGGCCGTGGAGTTGAAGTAGGGCTGGAAATCGAGCGAGGCCCACGTGATCGAGGCGTCGCCCGAGAATCCGATCTGGTAGCGGTGGTTGCCCAGCCCGCCCCAGCGGTGGTAGAGCATCGGGCGCACGTCGCGGTTCTTCTCCATCTGCGAGAAGAAGACGTAGTTGAGCCACCAGGTGTTGCTCAGACCCTCGACTTTCGGGTCGGTGGGGTGCTGCTGCCAGTCGAGCCACCAGAAATCCACGCCGTCGCGCTCCATGGGCGAGAGGACGTTGCGGAACATGCTGCGGATGAACTTCTTGTCGGACGACATCCAGGGTACGGTCTGTTTCGACGCGGGGTCGATGCCCATGTCGCGGGCCACGTCGGCGTAGCGGTCCTCGCCGCACTTCACGCCGTCGGCCGGATGGAGGTTGAAGGTCGAGCGGATGCCCTCCGTGTCGAGCCAGCCGAGGAATTTCGCCGGGTCGGGGAAGAGCGTGCGGTTCCACGACCAGCCCGTCCAGCCGCCGCGGTCGCCGTCGGTGTAGTGCCAGTCCATGTCGATCACCAGCACGTCGAGCGGAATGTCGTAGTCCCGGAATTTCTTCACCAGCGTGCGCAGCTCCTTGTCCGAATAGACCCAGTAGCGGCTCCACCAGTAGCCGAAGGTGTAGCGCGGCGGCAGGGGAATCTTACCCGCGAAGAGCGTGAAATCCTTCAATGCGGCCTTGTAGTCGTGGCCGTAGGCGAGGAAATACCAGTCCTGGGAGTCGTTGTCGGGACGTTTTTCGACCCATTCCCATTCGGGATCGTCGTTGAACAAGAAGTTGCGCGAGTCGTCGATCAGCGTCCAGCCGTCGGTCGCCAGCAATCCGTCCTCGATGGGCATCTTCGGGCGCCGCTCGTCGTAGACGTAGGTGTCGCCGTCGTATCCGTCCAGCGTACGGTAGGTTCCTTTGAGGTTGCCTTTCTGCGTCATGCCCGGTTTCCAGACGAAGGGTACGGCGGCACCCTTCGGGGAGCGGATCGAGAGGTTCTCGGCCGAGAACGGACCGGAGTTCTTTTTGTAGCGCAGGATCATCTTCGGTGTGGCGACCTCGATCCATGCGCCTTTCTTCACGCGGTAATCCGCAGCGGGATATTCGCGCTCGACGGCGACGAACGATTTGGCGTCGACGAACCGGCCGTCGGGGGCGTATTCCATGCGCACGGCACCGTCGGAGACGACCGTGAAACGGACTCGATCGTCCGCATAGGCGATGTTCTTGTGCAGGTTCTGTGCCTGCGGCGTCTGCACGAGGCAGAGGCCCAACCATAAAAGCAGTTTTTTCATGTCGAGTGTTATCGGTTTTCTTTCGTGTAGTTTTTGCGTTCGGGTCCTACGCCCTTCACCGTCACGCGCTTCCAGTGCGGGGGCAGTGCCGAGGGGAGTTGTATGATTCCTCGATCCGTGATTTCCAGTCCGCAGAAGCCGTTGACGACCGTCTGCAACATACCGCCGGCACCCGTGGCGAAGCAGCAGTTGTCCGTTCCGGCGTATTCGGCCGTCACGCCGAACGGAGCCACGCGGTTGGGCCGATAGCTGCGCGAGAAAAGCTCGTAGGCCTTTCGACCGTCGCCCAGCCGGGCGTGTTGCAGCGCGAGGATGGAGTAGGACATGGCCGGACCGGCGTCGATGCGCGGTTCGTAATACTCCAGGTCGCGGCGGATATCCTCCGTACGGGTGACGAGTCCGAGCGGATAGGCCAGCAGATTGGCATCGGCCTGCTTGACGATCCGGCCGTCGTAGCCTTCGTATTCGCGGGTCGTGCCGTCTTCGAAGCGGGGGATGCGCAGCATCTTCGCGATTGTGTTCCAGATCGCCGGGGCCTTTTCGCCGCACAGCGCTGCGGCTTTCGCGGCCGCCTGCAAGGCCCGTACGACGGCGCCGTTGGTGAAGGCGTTGTCGTCGACGCCCTCGGCGTATTCGTCGGCACAGACCACGTTGCGGATCGAATAGGTGCCGTCGTCGTTGCGTTCCGCGCGGCTCGCCCAGAAGTCGGCGACCTCGCGCAGCAGCGGCCAGCCCTCTTTGCGGAGCCAGTTCCGATCGCCGCTCATGCAGTAGTAGTTCCACGCCGCGATGCCGATGTCGGCCGTGATGTGGTGCTCGAAGGGTCCCGTGAGCGCCCACGTGGGGCACGACTCCTCGCCCGCGTCGTCGCTCTCCCACGGGAACATCGCCCCGCGGTAGCCGTAGGCCAGCGCCTTGCGGCGGGCGGCCGACAGGCGGTCGATGCGGTAGTTCATCATCGACTCGGCGATGCCCTGATTGAGGAAGAGCATCGGCGGGTACATCCACAGCTCGGTGTCCCAGAAGATGTGGCCGTTGTAACCCTGCGACGAGAGTCCGAAGGGCGGGATGCTCAAGCGGCTGCCGGCGCGGGCGAACGAGTAGAGATGGTAGAGCGCCAGCCGCACGGCCTGCTGCGCCTCGTCGTCGCCCTCGATCTCGATGTCGCCCTGCCAGAGTTCGGACCACAGCTCGCTGTGGCGTGCCGTCAGGCGGTCTATGCCCTCCTTGACGGCGTAGATCACCTCGCGGTCGGATTCGTTCCAGGGATCGATGAAGTCGCGGTCGGTGCAGACGGCTCCGAGCAGGTCGAAGGAGAACCGTTCGCCTTTTTTCAAGGCGACGCCGAGCCGGTTCCGTTCGCCGGAGCACTCCTGGGAGACCGGGAGCGCGGAATCGAAGAGCAGCGCGGCGGAGGCCGAGACGACCGTGCCGCGGTGGCGCGACGGCGCCCACGTGCGGCGGTAGCGGATGCGCGTGCCGTCGACGGTCACCTCGTGGGCCGAGCATTTCGATTCGGCATACTCGCCGGGCGTGTCGGTCGTGTTGGCGATGCCGAGAAACAGATCGTCGAGCGCCTCGACCTCTACGCGGATCAATCCGGCGTAGGGCATGTTGCGCAGCGCGCGAATGTCGTAGGAGATGCGTGCCTTGCCGTCGGCCTCGAATGCGGTGTAGAGCACCGCCTCGTGCATGTCGAGCCGCTGCGACCACTCCGCGACGGGCGTCTCGGCCACGTCGCGGCCGTTTATCGACACGCTGAGCGAAAAGGGGTTCAATCCCGGCAGTACGCGGCTGATGCCGTGCGGGGCATCGGCGTCGAATACGTGGTTGAGCATCACGCGGCGGATGGAGAGGGGTTCGCGCCACGGCAGGATGCCGATACCGCCGTTGGCCAGCGTCACGCCGTGGTAGGGGGCTGCATAGGTTTGCGTCGCGATTTGCCATGCGGAGCCGGTCGCAGGCGCGTCGTCGGCCGCGGCAGCCAGCCCCGGCCACGTGCAGAGCAGGAAAAACAAAAGTCGTTTCATGGGTTTATCGGGTGTTTTGAGGCCCGGAGTCCTGGGACTCCGGAGCTATGCGGGTTGTCGGTCGTCGGACGGATCTTCCCGTCCTTCTTCGAGAAATTCCGTAGGGGTGATGCCGAACTGTTTTTTGAAACACGAGGAAAAATAGGTCGGAGAGCTGAACCCGACGAGCAGGCTGATCTCCGCGATGCTGTATTTTTTCGATTGGAGCAGTTCCGAGGCCCTTTTCAGGCGCTTGATGCGCAGGTATTCGTTGGGGCTTTTCCCGATGATGGCTTTGAGTTTGCGCAACAGTTTCGAACTGCTCATGCACATTTCGTCGGCCATCTCCTCGACCGACAATTCGGGCTGCTCGAGGTGTTGCATGATGTACTGGTCGAGCTTGCTCATGAAAAGCTCGTCGGCCTTCGAGTAGGCCAGCGTTTCCGATTTGGCGAAGGGCGATTCGAGGAAGTGCCGGCGCACCAGCTCCCGGTTGGATAGCAGCGCGGAGATGCTGGCACGCAGGTATTCCAGGGAAAAGGGTTTTTCGATGTAGACGTCGGCTCCGGTTTCCAATCCTTCGACTTTCGAGGCGACATCGGTTTTCGCCGTCAGCAGCAATACGGGGATATGGCTGTACTGCAAATCGGATTTGACGAACCGGCACAATTCGAGTCCGTCCATCTCGGGCATCATCACGTCGCTCAGAATCAGATCGAACGTTTTGTGTCTGGAGAGCCGGTCCAAGGCCTGTCGGCCGTTGTCGGCCGTGACGATGCGGTAGGTCGGAGCCAAATGCCGCGCGACGAAGGATTGCATCTCGGGATCGTCCTCGACGAGCAGCAGAGAGGGCTTCTTCGAAGCATCGTCCTGCGCAGAGGCCTCGGTATCGGTCCGGTCTCCGGCTGGGATTTCCGCCGTATCGGCTCCCGTTCCGGCGCTTTGGTGCACGACCGGAACGGTCAGCACGAAGCGGTTCGCCTCCGGATCGCCGTCCATGCCGAGCGTACCCCCGTGCAGCGCGGCCAGCGACCTGGCGAGCGTCAGTCCGATGCCCGTGCCGGCGATCATGTGTCTGCCGTCGCGGTATTGCATGAACGGCTGGAAGATTTTCTCCCGCATGCCCTCCGGCACGATCGGTCCGTCGTTGACGACCTCTACCCGGAAGCGTGCGAGATCGGTCGGAACGGTCATCTCCAGCCGGGCGTAGGAATCCGCGTATTTGAGGGCGTTGGACAGCAGGTTGCTGACGATCTTCGTGAGCGCTTCCTTATCGACCGAGGCTTGCAGCTTCTCGGCCGGCAGATCGAACGTAAAGCCAATGTGCTTTTGACGGGCCATAGTCACGAAACGCAGACACACGTTTTCGATCACCTCGCGGACATCGCATTCGACGGGATGCAGCCGGAACCCCTGCTGTTCGGCTTTCCGGAAATCGAGCAGCTGGTTGATGAGCGTCGTCAACCGGTCGGTGTTCGACTGCATCGTGCGCAGTTCTTCGTGTAGCTCCCGGTCGGCGCTGACGCCGGCTTTCGCCAGGATGTTTTCCAGCGGCCCGCGGATCAGCGACAGCGGCGTGCGTATTTCGTGGGCCACATTCGTGAAGAAATCGAATTTCGCGACGTAGAGTTCCCGTTCTTTCTGCCGTTCGATTTTCTCGATCTCCGTTTGCCGGTTCCGGAGGGCCCGACGGTTGGCGATCGTATAGAGGAGCACGATCGCCGATAGGGCGAGCAGGACGTAACCGGCATATGCGATCCCCGACAGGTAGAACGGCGGCCGGATGCGGATTTCGAGCATGCGTCCGAAGCCGTTCGGCACTCCGTCGCTGTCGAGGCCCTCGATTACGAGTTTATAGGTGCGGTGGGGCAGGTTCGAATAGGAGATCGTGCTGTTGGAAACCCGGTGCCACTTGGTGTCGAAGCCTTCGAGGCGGTAGCGCATCTGCGCTTCGTGCGGCGAGCGGTAGTTGATCGCCGCCACGCGCAGCGAGAACGAATTTTCGTCCGGCGCGAGTTCGATGCGGTCGAGGTAGGTGATGCTTTTTTGGAACTGCGACGAATCGCTCTCCGTGCCGAAGGCCTTGTTATAGAGCGTGAAGTCGGTCAGGACGATGGGGAATCCCCCGTTGTCGGGTTGCAGCTTCGCCGGATCGAACGAGATGAACCCGTCGCTGCTTCCGGCGTAGATGCGTCCGTCGGCCGTTTTGCAGAGCGACGAATAGTTGAACTGATTGTTCAGCAGTCCGTCGTCGGTGGTGAAGAGGTGATGCGATCGTTTCTCGGGATGGAACCGGATCAACCCTTTGTTCGAGGTGATCCAGAATATTCCTTGCGCATCCTCTTCGATCCGGTAGCAGGTGTCGAACGGCAGGCAGTTTTTGTAGCGGAGGAACGCGTCGTTTTCGGAAACGTAGCGGCAGAGACCGCCTCCTTCGGTCGTGAGCCAGATCCGGTCACGGCTGTCTTCGAAGACGCTCAGCACCTTGTTCGCCGCCAGCGAGGTCGTGTCCCGCTCGTCGTAGCGGTAATGACGCCAGGAATCTTTCGAAGTGTCGTATCGGTAGAGTCCGTCGGAATAGGTGGCCGCCCAGATGCTCCCGGACGAATCCTCGAAGATATGATGGATATGTCCCCGGATGGTCGGGTCGGAGACGAACCGGTCGGCCGCACGGTCATAGCGTTTCAGTCCGGAGGTCGTTCCGATCCACAGATCGCCCCCTGCGGTCCGGCAGACGGTGTAGATCTCCTTGCCGGCGCTGGGATACTCCTTCGCGGCGAGCGTGCGTCGGTGAATGCGGATCAGCGAACGGTTTCGTTCGTAGGTTCCGACCCATACGTAATCGCCGTCGCAGCAGAGTCCGTGGATGTTGTAAAAACGGATTACTCCGCCGATCGGTATGGGCTCGATCTTGTCGAGCCGCAGGTCGAAGCGGACCAAACCATCGGATTCGGAGCCGATCCATAGCATGCCGTCCGCGTCCGAGACGATCTCCCGGATGTAGAGCCCCGGATCGCCTTCTTCGGAATTCGCATCGTAGCGTCGGATCGAGGTGATGCTTTCGTCCCAGGCATAGGCTGCTCCCGCGAAATAGGTTCCGATCCATACGTTGCCCTCGTTGTCTTTGTAGAGGCAGTAGGTCGAGTTGGTTTGCAGGGCGTAGGGATTCTTGTTGTCGCTGTGACACAGGGTCGATTCCCGCAGATCGCCGTCGAGGATTTCCAGGGACGATTCGGTCGCGACCCAGAATTCGTCGCTTTTCAGGATGAGCAGGTCGCGGACGTAATCGTTGCTGTGTGGCAGGTCGATCTTGCGAAAGCGTTTCGTGTCGAGGTTGATCTCGAACAGTCCCCGGAAGGTGCAGGCGTAGATTTTGTCGAACGGTCCGGGCACGAGCCGATTTAGGTAGCGGTTGCGGAAGACTTCTGCTCCGCCGCCTTCCGGGAAGAGCGGCGTGAGGCTCGCCAGATTGTCGTTCGACAGATAGATGTTGCCGTCGTCGAGGGTTATGCAGAGGGTGTTCTGTGCCGTGAAACAGATGTTTCGGGCCGTATAGCTCCGCAACCCGGCTTTGTCGCTGCGGATGCGGGTCAGGGTTTGCGTTTCGGCGTCGTAGCGGAAGAATCCCTGGTTTCCGGCGGCGATCCAGATCGTACGGTCCGGTGCGAGAACGATTTGCGGGATGTTTCCCGCGATGCGGCTGCCGTCGTCGGCCCTTTGCAGGAACCGTTCGGCCCGTTCGGTCTCGGGATCGTAGACGCATACGCCGCTGTCGGTTCCGATCCAGATGCGTCCCTCGCTGTCCTCGCACAGCGCCGTGATGTAATTGTTGCCGGGAATGGCGTCCGACACCGCTACGGTCCGGATTTCGGAACCGTCGTAGCGGTTCAGTCCGTCTTTCGTCCCGAACCACATGAAACCCGTCCGATCCTGGATGATCGCCAGCACGGTATTGTGGGCCAGACCGTTGTCGGCATTGAAGGAACGGAAGACGATCCGTCTCTCTTTGGCCGGACAAACGGAGGACAACAATACGCAGAGCAGAAGCAGTAGCCGGGTTTTCATGGCTGTTTTTGATGTAAAAATACGTTTTTTTTCGTATGTGTGCGCCTTACCATGCCGAAGTTTCGCGGTTCAGCCATTCCAGTCGGTCGCGATAGACGGATTCGAGACGTGTTGCGGCCTGTTCGAACGTCAGGGACAGGTCGCCGTTCTCGTTTCCGGCATGGATGACGGGCCAGCGACGGTTGTCGCGCGCGACGGCGGCGGCGATCGATTCGCGTTGCTGACGGATGAAATCGGGAACGCTTCGCAAGAAGGGATACCAGGCCGTCAGGCGTTCGCGCACGTCGGCGCGCAGCGTCGCGTCGTGTTGCAGCAGGACGTTCCACCAGTTGCGTTTCGCCCACGGCATCCAGCTCAGCGGGGAACGGTCGCTGCCGAAGTTGATCCACCCCGTCCGCCGGTGGTCGGCGAGCGTTTCGAAATCGAAGTCCCAGATCGGCCCGGCGATGAGTTTCCCGTTGCCGTCCTTGTGGAAATAGACGCTCTTGGGATGCAGCATCTCGTGGTTGGACATCAATTCGAAGATGAGCCAGTAGTCGATCATCGACTCCCGGTCGAGGTAGGCGAACGGGTCTTCGCCCCCTGCTGCGGAGCACACGGCCTGCACGGCCTCGTCCGTACGGTCGAGGTACTCCTTCAGCGCAGCGAGGCGCGTTTCGGAGAGCTCCTCCGGGTCCGGGAACTTGACGTTGACGGGAATATCCGACGCTGCGGTGCGGAACCGGACCGTTTCGTCGAAATAGGTGTCGAACTCCAGCAGGAAACCGTCGGTTTCGCTGACGTTCACGCGGTCGGCATCGACCTTGATCTGTTCGGTGAGCAGGTAACACCCCTCGTATTCGCCGTTCATGTAGACTTCGACGAATTCGTTGCGCGGCGTGTAGTCGAGGTTCGAATGGGCGCCGAGGTGGTAGGCGATGCGGTTGCGCAGGTGGGTGCGATCCATGTAATTGGCGATCAGGCACCACCGTTTGTGCTTGGGCATGCCGAGCACCTCCTGCTTTTTGTCGAATTTCAGCGCGTAGGGCTTTTTCTCCCACTCCCAGGTGGAGTTGCCGCGGCCGCGGACCGATACGGCGATTTGTGCGAGATCCTCGAAACGGTTGCCGCCGTCGATGCGGAGCGTTCCCGCGATCCAATGTTCCTTGTCGGTGACCGGGGCCTCCGTGTCGATCCGCACGACCGGCGTATAGGGCGCCGCGCGCACGATGATCGGTTCGCTTCGCAACGCTTCGTATGCGGCGCGCAACGGGCGGAGAAATTTCCGGTCCGAGCCCTTGTATGCGATGCGCATCTCGTAGGTGCCCGCCGACGGGTCCGTTTTTCCGGTAGGGTGGAACGTAAAGTCCTCCGGCGCCTTTCCGGTCTCGGCGTCGGCCAGGCGGAACGACGTGGGAACCACCTGCGCGTCGGCGGGAGTGACCCGCAGCGTTACCGCAGCCGAGCCGTTCTCCGAAAGTTCGGCCTCGTCGCACAGGAAAGCGATGCTTTGGGGCACGGCCGTATTTTGCGCATCGTCCGGTTCGACCGGGGCGAGAGTCGGTTTCTCCTGCGAACAGGAGACGATGAGCGACAGAACCGCGAGGCTCGAACCCAGCAGCGAGAGTTTCATGCGATTCGGGTTATTTCGTGATTGCCGGATTTCCGTAAATCCGCGAAGGGTGTCCAGCATTGACGTAAGGCCAATCGTCGTCGTCCCACTGTACGCGGTCGAGCATGGTTTGACGGCCTTTTTCCGGGGCTGCGGAGTCGTAGGCGTGGTAGAACATCCAGGTCTGTCCCTCATCGTCCTCGACGATGTTGGAGTTGTGTCCCGTACCGGCGAAGCGGTTGTCGCCGGCGATGAGCACCTCGTAGCAATTGTCCAGCATCTTGCGTCCCGATTTGTCGACGTAGGGCCCGAAAAGATTCTTCGAGCGTCCCACGACGGTGCGGTAGGTGCTCGACATGCCTCCGGTCCAGTCGCCCACCGAGGCGAAGAGGTAGTAGTAGTCGCCGTGCTTGTAGACGCACGAACCTTCGTAGGCGTCGCCTGCGACCTGTCGGATGGTTTCGGGTTTCACCGCGATCGCCAGATCATTGCCGATCTCCAGTTCGGCGGCGTACAGACCGCGGAAGCTGCCCCAGAAAAGGTAGGGTTTGCCGTCCTGCTCGATGTAGAACTGGTCGATGGAGTGGTGCGTGCCGTAGAAGGGCGGATAGTCGGGGTCGCTGTTGATGATCTGACCGCGGAATTCGAACGGACCGGCCGGCGAGTCGGCCACGGCATAGGCTACGGCGTGACCGTCGTAGGTCCCCACGTCGCCCCACCACATCGAGAAAAAGAGGACGTATTTGCCTTTGATGATGCGGATTTCGGGGGCCCAGAGTGCGGCCTTGCCGTAGTCGTAGCGCGATTCCGCGGGCCGGGTCCGCTCGTCGAACGTCGAGCCGACGCGCTGCCAGTTCACCAGGTCGTCCGAGTGCCAGATCGAGAGCAGGTCGGCCGTATTGTAGAGCCAGAACGTGCCGTCCGTGTCGCGCAGTACCGTGGGATCGGGTCCGTCCTGTCCGATGACGGGGTTTCGGAAGACGTTCGTCGGCGCTTGGCCGGGGTCGAGGTTCGATGCGCAGCAGGTGCACAGCACGGCGAGCAAGGCCGGATAAAGCAGAAAATTTTTGTTCATGTTTTGGATTTCGATGGATGAATATGCTGTTCGGGATCGGCCCGAACAGCATATTCGTTGCATTTATCGTTTTTTGAAGAATCCGAGGGTCGATCCCACCGGACGATTTCCGTCCGCATGGTAGTTGACGTGCTGGCCGCAGACCACCATGGCCGTCGAACCGCCGCCGTCGAGTTTCAGCGCATCGACGACGCCCAGCGATTTCAGGATCGCCGACGCCTCCTTGTGCGAGGCGCCGAGGCTCAGTCCCTCGACACGACCGTCGCAGACGAAGAGCACCACCTTGCCGTCGGCCGTGCACCCTACGATGGTCTGGTCGGCCAGATAGGATGCCGACGCCAGGCCGTCGGTCCAGATTTCATAGTCGGTCATCGGTTGATTCTTGGCCGTCACGGCGCCGTCGATCAGGCATTCGCCGTTCCGCATGAGGACCGGACCCGCACTCACGGCATAGCGGGGCGTCCATTGGGCGGGAACCGTGGGCAGGATGCTGCTCAGGGCTCCGTACTGCGCCTCGCCGCGCACCGACGGGAGCGGCTGGGGGTAGTAGGTGATGCGGCCGTTGATCGCTCCGGCCCAATAGACGGCCGGTTTCCCTGCGGCGTCCACGCCGAATATGCCGCGTGTGGCCGAATAGTAGCGGTCGTACTCTTCGTCGCCGGCATTCCACGAACCGCGCGGATTGTACATCTCGCCGTACGATGCGCCGTCGATCACCTCGATTCCGTCGGGTTTGCTGCGATCCGAGAAGTTGAAATAACCGCCGTTGACGAGTACGTAGCAGTCGTCGGTGAACTGGTTGTCGACCGTCACGCCGGCGGACTGGCGCGGATTCTGCACGCGCAGCTCGATGGCGCCGCCCGAGCAGTCGGCGATGGCGTACCATGCCTGGAACTTGCGGCCGTTCAGGTCCGACGTGGTTTTGTAAACTTCGATTCCGTCGGGGAGTCCTGCATAATTCGTTTTCACCCACTCCAGGGCGATCGGGGCCAGCGATTCGCCTTCGAGTGCGGCCGTGGTCTCCCGGCTGTACCATACCTGCGAGTCGGCGACGACGAACGTGCGGAAATGGTAGGTCTTGCCGTATTCGAAATGCGTGTTGGGGAGGTACTGCGTCAGTGCCACGCCGTTTTCCGGCCGCTGCGGACCGTAGTGGCAGTTGTCCTGGATCGTCGGGCTGCCTGCGGTGTTCCAGCATACGCCGTACGGGTATCCTGCATACACGGCTTCGGCCGCGATCCGGTAGCTTACCGCGATGCAGGCGGGATATCCCGTGGCTTCGCCTTCGAGCGTGGTATAGGGGTTGTCCAGCATCCCGGGATAGGCTTCGTTGTCGTCCGTGCAGGCCCCCGAAAGCAGCAGGGAGCACAACGCGGAAAGGTAAAATATCTTTTTCATGGTTTTTGCTCGTTTTTCATTCCCCGGCGATCCCGACCGCGCGGTGCGCCGGGATCGCCGAAGAAGGTCGTTCAATGGGTCGCGTCTTTTCTCGCCGCGGCAGAGCCCGAACGAATTCGGCCCTGCGTACGGCTTGTCGAGAAGCTCGTTTTAGTTGCCCCACATCTTGAATTCCGTAATGACGATGTTGTTGCCGTAGGTGTCCTCCCAACCGTTGAACCACGTCGTATCGTTGACGGTCGACTGCACGCGGTCGTTATACGGCGCGCGGTTGAAATCGCCCTCGAACGGACCCGAATTGGTCTTGTAGCTGGCGCTGTCGCCGGCCTTCGAGTAGGTGCACACGCGGATGGCGTTGGCCCGGCGGCCTCCCAGGTCTATCGACGGGGATGTCCAGCTGCGGCCGCTGTAAGCCTCGCACCACAGGTGAGCCACCTCGACCCACGTCAGAGCATTGTACGTGGCCCGGTCGTTGTCGTAATTGCCCGTAGGTGCCGGCACGGCGTCGGAGGTGACGAATACTTTCATCTCGCGGGGGGCCGTCGACTCGTTCCAGTGCCACTCGTTGTCGGCATTGGCCCAAAGCGTGAAGCGTATGGCGTGCGACGGGGGATACGACGTGATATTGACCTGGAAATACTGTCCGTACTGCTTGTCGAAGTAGCCGGGGAACCACGATGTCTGCCACGAATTGCCCCAGCGGTTGCCGTCGTAGAGCGACGCCAGCGAACCTTCGCCGGCCGCATAGGGCTCCCACAGCGTCTTGTCGGGCAGCGTTATTTCATCGCGGAACAGCACGTACTGTTCCTGGTCGACCGGGAATATATCGGTGGAGGCCACGATCGGGCAGAGATACATGCCTGCGCCGTTGAAGCTGCCGGTGTTGCGTTTGTAGGTCACCAGCACCTCGTTCGTGCCGGGCTCCATCGTGATCTCCTCGATGCGGTTTCCCGCTGCGTCGAAGAACGCCATGTCGCCGGGCGACGGCAGCGCGTCGTAGTCGGTCTTGATTTTGCGCCAGTTCTCCAGACCGCCGTAGTAGCCGTCGTTCATCCGTTCCTCCAGCGCGTTGTAGGCTGCGATGAGCGAAGCGTCGTTGTCGAAACGGCACTTGATCGTCCACGTATTCTGGATGCCTTCGGGCATTTTCAGCCGGAACGTCACGCCCCCGCCCCAGCAATCGGCGACGGGCGTTTTGTAGTCGGGCCAGGTCAGGTGCCACGAACCGTCGTCGTGACGGTTGTCCCACCACCACCGGCGGTAACGGTTGGGCGTAGCTCCCGACACCATTTCGAAATGAAGCGTCGGCTGCGTGATGTCGAGCACGTAAAGCAGCGTGCCCTTGTCGGCGATGGCCTCGGACGTTTCGGAAACGAGCTTGAGACCCAGGACCGCCGTCTTGTTCCGTGCTTCGGCCAGCTCGCGCAGGTTCGTAATCTGATCGCCCGTGAACGAAACGTTCAGCGGCAGCGTCTCCTCGCCGGCGGGAATCTCGATTTCGGCTCGCTCCAGCGTGTACATTTCGGCGGGAACCGGTATGTACGCCGGATCGATTTCGGCGAGCTCGGCCTCGCTCATCGGCGCGAGCGTGGCTGCGACGGGCTGCGTTTCATCCGTTTCGCCGCGTGCGACCTGGAAATCGAACGTCACGGTCTGCTTGGCGTCGTAGAGTTTCTTCGTCACCGTACCGGCTTCGGCGAAACCCAGTTCGGGCAGCATGACGTCGAGGCGGCGGATGACGTAGTTCTTGTCCTTGTATACCGTCGTCCGGTCCGAGGTGATTTTCACGGCCAGACAGTAGATTTTGTCGGCGTCGAGCGAAGCGTTCAGCTCTCTGACGGCCGTTATCTGCTCCGGGGTGAACGATACGGTGAATTTCGCCGAACCGGTGTTCGCGGGTATCGAGATGGCGCCGTCGAGCGTGTAGTACGAAGCCGGCAGCAGCACGTAGCGGGTGTCGACGTGCGTCAGTTCCTCCTGCGTCATCGACACGATCTTCGCCTCGATGGGTATCGCGGGGTCGCTGCCGCCGCGCAGTACGGTGAATTCGAAGGTTTTGTCGAGACCGGTATCGTAGATGCGTTGCGACCGGTCGCTTTCGTCCTGCACGTTGACCACGCTGTGATACTCGTCGGGAATGAATGTCTGCAAGTCGTACTCCGATTCGCAGGCCGTAAGTGTCAGAGCGAACAGTGCGGCGGATAATCCTATTTTAATCGTATGTTTCATAATATTTTTTCGTTAGGTAGATTAATATCCTGGAGCCTGTACCATCTGCGGGTTCTTGTAGATGTCGTCGCCGTCGACCGGCAGCA